>NZ_JBEBMH010000041.1:0-40164 GCF_040081985.1 Mesorhizobium yinganensis
TCCACATCATGCCTTCGAAGTAGAGCCGGTTGTCTTGTGCCGGCCGACACCCGCGTCCGCGCTCAGGCGGCAGCAAAGGCCCGATCAGCGCCCATTCCTCGTCCGTCAGTCCAACGCGTTCGCCCAAGGCTCCCTCCAAAAAGAAGCCTTGAATCAAAACCGGATTCCTCAGTCAACGTTTGTCCACGAGCGCTAGACGATGAACGTGAGGCCGATGGCTCCGCCAACCGTCGCAATGGTGCTTACGAGCATTCGATGATTCAGCTTGCGATCCGGCGAGATCGTGCCTGTACGTTCGACCCGACGCTGATCACCAAATATCCGCAACGCTTCCGGAGTCCGACGACCAGCCATCTCGATGCATTGGCGCGGCATGAGCGCGCGCGAGATCTGTTGCCACCTGGAAGAGCTTTGCGGCATCGACGTGTCACCGGACCTGATCTCACCGTCACCCATCCTGTGCCGGAGGAAGTGGTCGAATGCCAGAACGGCCCCTCGGGCCTTCTATCCCCTAGTCTTCTTCGATGCGATACGGGTCAAGGTTAGGGACGAGGGCTTCATCAGGACCAAGGCTGTCTACATTGCCCTCAGCATCCTGCCCGACGGCGCGAAGGGAAATTTTGGGCATCTGGATCGAGCAGACCGAAGGCGCCAAGTTCTGGCTGCGTGTCATGAACGAGCTAAAGAACCGCAACATCGACGCTCTGCTGATTGCCGTCGTTGACGTGCTTAAGGGCTTCCCAAGGCAATCAGCGCCGTCTTTCCCCAGACCATGGTGCAGACCTGCATCATGCATCTCATTTCGCTGTCGTCTTCCGCCAAAGGTTCCTCAGCTAGTGATGAGACAGGCCTCGCACACGATACTCCTACACACCAACGGCTGTATCGCGAATGCTTGGCAAAGAGCGAGAGGTCGCGAAGGCCGATGATAGATCAACCCAATGTCTCGCGCGTGTTCAAGACGCTGCCTCAATGCGCCGCAGAGATATGCCGGCGAAAGGTCTCGCCGGCAAGCGCAGGTTCACTTTTTGACTCCAACCCGTTTTCCATGAACCAATAGGATGGTCCGGTGTAATTGTTCAGCTTCGCCTACACAGTTGTGCGCAAAACACTCGCGAAAGGGGATGTTCGGCCAAGCTCGTCGAATACAATCCTGCCCTAGCTCCGACGCGGGCGTGCCAAAATAGGAATAACACCACGCGGCCATTTCCTGCTCGTGCTCTTGGTAGGCAAGCAAGTGCACTGAGCGGTTTGCGCACCCGGCCGAAACGGCACCGAGCGTCAGGATTATCCCGATAGTCCAATATGAATTGCGTCGGGCCAAAGAGGTTGTTTGGGCCATTGTAAAGCACTCCTCTCGATCGGTATCAGACTCCTCGGCCGAGCCGAGCAACGAATAGTAATCGAAAACAGCCCAAATGGCTCACAATTGTGTGGTTTACCGTGGATTTTGTCGACAATTTATCCCGGCGACGACGCTCTGCCATGGGAAAGAGCGGAGCCTAAATGTTTAATCCCGGCATTTGCTGGAGCGGGTTTAGCCTGAAGCGCTCTGGCTGCGCGGCCTATGCCTGCAGACATATTCGTAAGGTGTGAAGCCTTTGAGCGTCTTGAGCCTGCGGCCGAAGTTGTAGGCCGAGATGAAGTCGGCGAGGTGTCGCCGAAACTGGTTGTGGCTCTCGTAGTAGAAGCGTTTGACGGTGGCATCCTTGACGGTGCGATTCATGCGCTCGACCTGGCCGTTATCCGGGATGTGATCTTTGGTGTTTTTTCGTCCTGCTGTTCTTCTTTGGGAATGGCCTTATGGTGAGCCCATCCGACGAAGCCGGCCGGTGATTCCGATCTATCACCGGCCATAGAGACTTCGATCTGCGTGGTTGAGGAGGATGGCCGGATCGTCAAGGAAACGCGTGCGGCGAGCGCGCCGGAGGCTTTGGACGAGGCGCTGCGCAAGATCGGGCTTCCGCTGGAGCGCATCGGGCTGGAAGCATGCTCGCTGACGGCTTGGCTCCACGATGGACTTCACGCCGAAGGCTGGCCGGCGATCTGCATCGAGACGCGTCAGGCCAACGCGGCGATGAAGACGATGCCCAACAAGACTGACCGCAACGATGCCCGCGCGCTGGCGCAGATCATGCGCACCGGCTGGTATCGGCAGGTGCATGTCAAGAGCCGGCAGTGTCGCCTCTGGCGCTCTCTCCTGGTCGCTCGCCGCACGGTGCTGAACGAGATGCGCTCGATCGAGAATGTTGTACGGGCCATGCTGCGCGAGGCAGGCATCAAGCTCGGCACGCCGTCGCGCACCGCCGTTGCGGGACGCGTGCGCGACCTGGCCGGCGCCCACGCCGAACTGATGGCCATGGTCGAACCGCTGCTTGCGATCCTCCGCGTCATGCTGAAGGCGTTCACCCGCCTGACGAAGCAGGTTCTCGATATCGTCCGCAAGGAAGATGTCTGTCGGCGGCTGATGAGCGCACCCGGCGTCGGGCCGATCACCGCGCTCGTCTTCCGCGCCACCATCGACCGGCCGGAGCGGTTCGGCTCCAGCCAGGCGGTGGGGGCGCATCTGGACTGAGGCCGGCGCGCTATCAGTCCGGTGAGACCGACATTGTCGGCAGGTCAGCCGCTGTGGCGACGAACTCGCCCGAACGGCGCTCTACGAGGCCGCCCATTCGCTGCTCGTGCGGTCGAAGAAATGGTCGAGCTTGCGCGCCTGGGCATGAGCATCGCCAGGCGCCGCGGCATGGCGCGGGCACGCGTGGCGGTGGCCCGCAAGCTCGCCGTCATCCTGCACCGGATGTGGGCCGACGCAACCGAGTTCCGCTTTGGAAAGCAGCCGGCCGCCCTGGCGGCGTGACCCGGGGACAGATCAAAGGAGCAACACCAACAACACAGCTTCGCTCGAAAGGGCGATGCCCGGATCGTTCCGTGGGGACGATGGGCGAGGCGATCTCGTTGAGAGTCCCGAACCTGCCGGCAAGGCAAGGTCGTGAAACAGATTGAGACGCTTCGCTCCCCTGACCCCATCATGCGGCAGCCAAGCGCCGACCGCGAAGAGAAGCGAGTGGCCCGCGGAACGCTCCGGGAAAAAGTGCAGGAGCACCTTGACCTCACAGACCCCAACCAGAGGGATTTTATGTTAGGCGAACACCACTAGGAGTGGGTGATCCTCGCCAAAGCCCTCAACTGTGGTGCCCCTCTGCCCAAACTACAAGATTTCCGGCCTGCTCAGCCTGTGCTATTGTTGAGACAAAAATCCAGGCGACGTCCTCTTGCATCTCGGCCGGGGCTACCAAGCGTGGGGCAAACAGATCTTGAAATAGGGGACAGGATTGCCTCGCTCATTCAGGAATTGAGCGAGGCTCGCGAGCAGCAGGTGTTGGTCGCGGTTGAGAACACGCGCTTGGTCGATGAACTGCAGCAACGCGACCGCGAGGTGAAGGAGGCGCGCGAACAGCAAGCGGCGACATCGGAAGTATTGAAGGCGATCAGCAGCTCGGCGTTCGATCTCGGTGCTGTCCTCCAAACCCTGGTGAAGGCCGCGTCCGACCTCTGCCACGCCCCCATGGGTTGCATCTACCTGCGGGACGGCGACCTCTTCCGGCCTGCGATGCAGGTTGGCTGGACGGATGAATTCTTCGAACTCATGAGCCAGAACCCGATGGGTCCCGGGCGTGGATCGGTAACGTCGCGCGTTGCCATGACGGGTTTGGTGGAGCACATTCCCGATGCCCTAGCGGATCCAGAGTATACATTTGCTGGAGCCGTTACGGTTGGCGCATTCAGGACCGTGCTTGGCGTCCCATTGTTGCGGGACACCCGCGTCATCGGTGTGTTTGTGCTGGCGCGCCCCGCTGTGAGACCATTCAGCAAGCGAGAGACCGAACTGGTCGAGAGTTTTTCCCACCAAGCCGTCATCGCGCTGGAGAATGTGCGCCTGTTCGATGCGGTGCAGGAGCGCAACCGTGAGGTAACGGAGGCGCTTGAGCGGCAGACGGCCACGGGCGCGATCCTTCGCGTCATTGCCTCGTCGCCAACCGATATACAGCCGGTCCTGCGGGTGGTGGCCGAAAGTGCGGCCAGGTTCTGCGACACCAGGGATGCGGTCATAATGCTTGTCGAGGATGGCAAGCTGGCAATCAAGGCGCACTACGGTCCCATTCCGCTCAATCTCTCGCCGATGCCGATGACGCGCGATTGGGTCACGGGTCGTGCTTTTACCGACCGTCAGACAGTTCACATCCACGACCTTCTCGCGGAGGGGGAGGATTTCCCGCTTGGCCAGCGCTTCGCCGAGCAGGCGGGGCACCGGACGATCGCAGCGACGCCGCTTCTGCGCAACGAGGAAGCTATAGGAGCGTTGGTGATCCGCCGTTCGGAGGTGCGGCCCTTCAGCGATAAGCAGATCGAATTGATGAGGACATTCGCTGACCAGGCAGCAATTGCCATCGAGAACGTGCGGCTGTTCGATGAGGTCCGGGCGCGCACCGCCGAGTTGAGCGAGGCATTGCGGCACCAGACGGCGACGGCCGACGTTCTGAAAGTCATCAGCCGCTCGGCATTCGATCTGCAGCAGGTTTTCCAGGCGCTTGTCGAATCGGCCGTAAGGTTATGCGGCGCGGACCTCGGTGCAATTACACTGCGCGACGGTGACGTCCTGCGCTACAAGGCCAGCTATGGCTCGACGCCTGAACTCCGCGCCTATGAGCAATCTCATCCGCATCCTCTCGGACGTGGTACCTTCCAGGGGCGTGCGGCTGTGGAAGGCGTGACAATCCACGTCCCCGATGTTCTCCAGGACTGGGAATATGAGAGGCAAGAGGCGGCCGCGATGGGGGGCTTCAAGGCCGCCCTTTCCGTCCCGCTTCGGCGAGGCGCCGAGGTTGTCGGGGTTTTCGGCTTGGCAAGACGCACGGTCGGGCCGTTCGCTCCTCGCCAGATAGAGCTGGTGGAGACCTTCGCCGACCAGGCGGTCATTGCTATCGAGAACGCCCGGCTGTTCGAGGAGGTTCAGGCGCGCACTGCTGAATTGACGGAGTCGCTCGCCCAACAGATCGCAACAGCCGATGTCTTGAAAGTCATTAGCCGCTCGACATTCGACCTGCCGACCGTTCTGGACACGTTGGTAGCCTCCGCGGTGCGGCTTTGCCGCGCCGATAAGGGCTGTCTCGAACGACTGCTCGATACGGGCTTCCAGTATGCAGCCATCCACGGCTTTCCGCCCGATTTCCGCCGGTACGCCGATGCCCATCCCACCGAGAGAAATCGAGGTTCCGCGGTGGGCCGCGCCGCCGAGGAACGCCGCATCATCCACATCCCGGATGTACGTGCGGACCCCGACTACACATATGGCGGGGTTGCCAGGGCCGGCGTAATGCGAACCGTGCTTGCGGTTCCCCTGCTGCGGGAAGCCGACCTGGTCGGTGCCTTCGCGATGATCCGCGAAGACGTACGGCCATTTTCCGACAAGGAGATCGAACTGGTAAAGACGTTTGCGGACCAGGCCGTGATTGCTATCGAAAACGTCCGCTTGTTCGACGAGTTGCAGGCACGCAACCGCGAGATAACGGAAGCGCTGGAGCGGCAGACGGCGACCGGGGCAATCCTGCGTGTGATCGCGCAGTCCCCCACCGTCATCCAGCCGGTCCTTGAAGCCGTCGCCGAAAGCGCCGCCCGGCTATGCGATGCCTACGACGCGACAATCTATCTCCTGCGCGACGAGTGGCTGGCCGTGGGAGCACATCACGGGCCGATCCCGATCGACACCAAGGGCTTGCCCATCAGGCGTGACGTTGTAACCGGCCGGGCCATGCTTGATCGCGAGGCCATCCATGTTCACGACTTGACGGTCGCTGGCGACGAGTTTGCCCTGGGTCGGGAAATGGCGCGGCGGCTTGGCTTCCGTACCATCCTGGCTACGCCGCTCTTGCGCGAAGACGAAGCAATCGGCGCGCTGATGATCCGCCGCATCGAGCCGCGCCCGTTCGTCGACAACCAGATCGAATTGCTGAAGACTTTTGCCGATCAGGCGGTCATAGCAATCTCGAACGTCCGTCTGTTCGAGGAGGTGCAGGCGCGGACAGCCGAACTGACCGAGGCTCTTGCCCACCAGACGGCAACGTCGGATGTTTTGAAGGCGATCAGTCGCTCCGCATTCGACCTGCGGACCGTCCTCGAGGCTCTCAGCCGGTCGGCCGCGGACGTCTGCAACGCGGACAAGAGTCTGATCTTCTTGCGCGAGGGAGACGATTATCAGCCCCATGCCACCTTTGGCATTCGGCGGGAATTTCTTGATTTCCTGAAGGCAAATCCGCGGCGGAAGGGACAGAGATCCCTTGTTCCGCGTGTCATAGAATCCGCGGCGGTTGAGCATATTCCAGACATACTGGTGGACGCGAACTACGAATTTGCGGGCGCGAGCCAGTTCAGTGGCCATCGGGCGATGCTTGGCGTCCCGCTCCTGCGCGACGGCCAGGTGGAAGGGGTGTTCGTGCTGAGCCGCGACGAGCCTGGCCCGTTTACGCATCGTCAAGTCGAATTGCTGGAAACCTTTGCTGACCAGGCCGTGATAGCGGTGGAGAACGCGCGCCTCTTTCAAGCCGTCCAGCATCGGACCAATGAATTGTCTCGGTCGCTGGACGACCTGCGGAAAGCTCAGGATCGATTGATCCAGACCGAAAAACTGGCCTCCCTCGGACAATTGACCGCGGGCATCGCCCACGAGATCAAGAATCCGCTGAATTTCGTCAACAACTTCTCTTCCCTGTCGGGAGAACTGATCGAGGAACTGCAACAGGTCCTTTATGGGGCGGCACTGGACGGCAAGATGCGCGAGGAAGTCGATGAGCTCGCCGGCCTTCTGAAAAGCAATCTCGACAAGGTTGTCCAGCATGGCAGGCGCGCCGACTCCATCGTCAAGAACATGCTGATGCATTCGCGCGAAGGCTCCGGCGAACACCGGCCGACCAGTGTCAACGCTGTCGTCGAAGAAAGCCTCAATTTGGCTTATCATGGTGCCCGCGCGGAAGGGAAAGGTTTCAACATAACGCTGGAGCGAGATTTCGATGCGGCGGCCGGCGATGTCGACCTGTTCCCTCAGGAGATGACGCGGGTGCTTCTCAACCTCATCTCGAATGGCTTCTACGCCACGGTGAAACGTGGCCAGCAGGCAAACGGTGTCTACGATCCTGTTCTGGCGGCTTGCACGAGGAGCCTTGGGGACAGTGTCGAGATCACAATACGAGACAATGGTACGGGCATTTCTCCCGAAGTCAGGGAAAAGATGTTCAACCCGTTTTTCACGACGAAACCTGCCGGAGAAGGCACCGGGCTAGGTTTGTCGCTGAGCCACGACATCATCGTGAAGCAGCATGCGGGCACCATCGACGTGGACAGTAGGCCGGGAGAATACACCGAATTCAGGATCGTCTTGCCGCGCAAGGCGGCATCGCTGGGTACATCGGGAGGGGACGCTTGACTCTGCTCATCCTGGTTGTCGACGACGAGCCTGACGTCGAGCCGTTGTTTCGTCAGCAGTTTCGACGCGACCTGCGGTCGGGTCGATTTGGCATGGAGTTCGCTTCGTCGGCACTTGACGCGCTGCGTATCATTGAAACCTCCAGCGGCGTCACGCTCATCTTGATCCTCTCCGATGTCAACATGCCGGGCATGAGCGGGTTGGACCTTTTGCCCAAGGCGAAGTCCTTGAGACCGGAGGTACCGGTCATCATGATCACTGCATACAGCGACACCGAGACCGTGCGCAGCGCACTGGAGCGAGGCGCGGAGGCCCTGCTCACGAAGCCGATCGACTTCGCCGCGCTGCGCGGGGCGATCGAAGCCCGCATTGAGCTGGCCGCGTGACCGCCCTGATCCTCGTCGTCGATGACGAGCCGGACCTTGAAGCTCTCATCACGCAAAAATTTCGCCGGCAGATCCGCGAAGGATCAGTTGGTTTCCTGTTCGCCCGGGACGGCGTCGAGGCGATGGCGGTCCTCGACGGCAACCCCGGCATCGACATGGTTGTCGCGGACATCAACATGCCACGAATGGACGGATTGTCCCTCTTGGCGAAGTTGCAGGAGGCCGATCATCACCTATCGACCATCATCGTCTCTGCGTATGGGGACATGGCAAACATTCGCACCGCGATGAACCGCGGAGCGTTCGACTTCCTGACCAAGCCGATCGATTTCTCCGATCTCGAAGTAACGATCGCCAAGACGCTCCGCCACCTGGAAGTGTTGCGCGAAGCGCGCCGTCGACAGTCGCTGGCAGAGCGTGAGCGCGCGTCGCTGTCTCGATACTTCTCGCCAAATCTGGCCGAGCGGATTGCGGGCGACGTGGATGGGGTCGACCTTGTCGGGCGCCGGCGCGAGATAAGCTCGCTCTTTACAGATATTGCGGGCTTTACCAGTCTTGCGGAGGCAATAGAACCCGGCGTGCTCGGCGACCTGTTGAACGGCTATGTCGTTGGCATGACCGACATTGTCTTTGCGCACGAGGGCACGGTCGCCAAGATTGTCGGAGATGCGCTCCACGTGTTGTTCGGTGCGCCGAGCGAACAAACAGAACATGCCGCGCATGCGGTCGCATGTGCGCTCGACCTAGATGCGTTCGCGCAGTCGTTTCGTGAACGTTGGCTTAAAGAGGGCCTGGCAGTGGGTGTCACACGGATTGGCGTGCATTCGGGCCCTGCGATTGTCGGAAATTTTGGAGGCGGTCGCTTCTTCGATTACACGGCCTATGGAGACACCATCAACACCGCGGCGCGGCTCGAGGCCGCGAATAAGCAACTGGGCACACGCATTTGCGTGAGCCAGGAGGTGGTCAAACAGGTGACCGGATTTCTCGGGCGGCCAGTCGGCGATCTGGTACTCAGAGGGCGGACCGGAGCTCTGCGTGCTTTCGAGCCGCTCTTACCTGTGCATTTCGAGCATACGTCAACTGCCGAATATTACGAGGCGTTCGCCAAGCTGGAATCCGGAGATGCCGGCGCGCTTGGCGCCTTCGCGGTGCAGGTCGGAAAACGTCCGGACGACCAGCTTGTGGGCTTTCATTTGAAACGGCTTCTGAACGGCGCTTCCGGATCAAAAATTGTTTTAGATTGATCAGTATTACACAGGCATTTTTCGTTTTGTCGGTCCTATCTTTTTAGGAATGTTCCGAAACCTTCTACGTTACGTGAGATAAAGTCGCACACGTTGTGCGGGTGATTTTGTGAAGGATACTTGCCATGCAGTATCCCCATACTCACGACTCAGGCTGGATGATACATCACCACACTCAAGAATACATATCTATTACTATTTACATTTCCTCACGGATCTCCTGTGCGAATGCAGCCGCAATCTGGTGTCGTCAATTCAATCTCAGCCCGCTTGTCTGATCAAACACATGAAGTGCGGATGGGTCGATCGACAGCCGCACGACATCTCCCGCCTTGACGGTTGGCCTGCCCATGGCGAACACGCAGAGTTCCAACTCCTCTGTCCTCGCATAGAATTGTGTCGAAAGGCCCAGCGGTTCGACCACTTCTACCTCGGCCGTCAGCCCCTCAGTCGGTGACAATCTGATGTGCTCCGGCCGAAGCCCAACTGTGATGGCCGCACCATCGCTCAGCGGCAAACCGTCGGGCAATCTGAGTTTCTGCCCGTCCGCCAGAACGGCGTCGGCCTTGCCTGTCTTGGAAAAGGTAGCATGCAGGAAATTCATACCTGGGGAACCAATGAAACCGGCCACGAAAATATTCGCGGGCCGATCGTAGAGGTCTAGTGGCGGGCCGACCTGCTGCACAACGCCATCATTCATCACCACGATCCGGTCGGCCATGGTCATCGCCTCGATCTGGTCATGCGTGACGTAGACCGACGTCGTCTTCAGTTGCTGGTGCAGCGCCTTCACCTCGGCCCGCATATGCACGCGCAGCTTTGCGTCGAGATTCGATAGAGGCTCGTCGAACAGGAAGACTTTTGGGTCGCGCACGATGGCCCGGCCCATCGCGACCCGCTGGCGCTGCCCGCCGGAAAGCTGGCGAGGCAGGCGTTCGAGATAGGTGTTCAGCCCTAACCGCTTCGCGGCAGCCTGAACGCGGCTGGCAATGGCCGTTTTTTCGGCCTTCTTCAGCATCAACGAAAAGCCCATGTTCTTCGACACGTCCATGTGCGGGTAGAGCGCATAGGACTGGAAAACCATGGCGATGTCGCGGTCCTTCGGAGCGACGTCGTTGACCACCCGCTCGCCGATATGGATCTCGCCGCCCGAGACCTCCTCCAGGCCGGCTATCATCCGCAGAAGCGTCGATTTTCCGCAGCCGGAAGGCCCTACCAGCACGACGAACTCGCCGTCTGCGATGTTGAGGTCGACTTCCTGCAACACCTGTACCGCGCCGTAATTCTTGCGGACCTTGTTCAGCGTGACCGACGCCATGGCCTATCCCTTCACGGCGCCGGCGGTGAGGCCGGTGACCAAATATCTTTGCAGGAATGCGAAAAACAGGCAGACTGGGATCAGTGCCAGGATCGAGGCCGCCATCATCTGCCCCCAGTCGACGGCGAACTTGCCGATGAAAGTGAGCAGGCCCACCGCGAACGTCTTTTGATCCTCGCTGGAGATGAGCATCAGCGCGAACAGCAATTCGCTCCATGCCGCGGTAAAGACAAATCCCAACGTCGCGCCCATGCCGGGCAATGTCAGCGGGACGATGACCCGGCGCATCGCCTGCGCCCGCGTGCAACCGTCGATCATCGCAGCTTCCTCCAGATCCTTCGGAATGCCGTCGAAGAAAGATTGCATCAGGAAGGTCGCGAAGGCCGTGTTGAACGCGGTGTAGATGATGACCAGACCGGTCAGGCTGTTGATCAGCCCGACCTGGCCCATGATCCGATAGATCGGCGGAATCACCATGACGAGCGGAAAGGTCTGGGTCAGCAGCAATGCTATGGCGACGACCGCCTTGCCTCGGAATGTGAAGCGCGACATCGCGTAGCCAGCAAGCGTTGCGATGACCGTGACAAGTGCTGAGGTCGCAAGCGAGACGATTACGCTGTTCAAAAAATATCGCGGGAAATCGGATGCGCGCATTACGGTGCGGAAGTTCTCCAGCGTCGACTGCGAGGGCCAGAAGGTGATGCCTTCCGAATAGAGCAGGTTCTGAGGCGTCACCGAGATCTTCAGCGTCCAGAAGATTGGGAACAGCGCGAACGCCACGTACGCCGCGATTGCCGCATAGAGGCCGATTCCGCCGAGCAGGCGCGAGGCCGCGGAGCGACCGGCGATCATACGTGCCTCACGAGGCTTCGCCGGATGGCGATGAGTGCCATCGCATAGGCGATCAGCAGCACCAGCAGCAGCACGGCCACCGCCGATGCGTATCCCTTGTCTAGCGACTTGAAGGCGCTGACATAGATGTAGACCGGCATGGTGCTGGTGGAGCCGGCCGGCCCGCCTTCGGTCATGACGAAGATCAAGTCGGCGAAGGTGGCGATCCAAATGGTGCGCAGCATGACCGTGATGGCGATGGTTGGCGCCAGGAAAGGCAGTGTCACCTTGGTGAAACGCTGCCACGGCGTGGCGCCGTCGATTGCCGCCGCCTCATGCAACTCGGAGGGAATCGATTTCAGCGCAGCCAGCAGCGTGATGGCAAAGAATGGCACGCCGAACCAGACATTGGCGACGATCGGCCCCCACATTGCTGTTGCCGGGTCCGACAGAACATTGGTCGGCTCGGCCTTGAGCCCGAGCGCATAAAGCCAATGCGGCAGTGGTCCGATGATCGGGTTGAACAGCCAGGCCCAGGTGAGGCCGGACAGGAAGGACGGAACCGCCCAGGGAAGGAAGACAACGGCCTGGACCAGCTTGCGCCCGGCGAACGGCTTGTCTAGCAGCAGCGCCAGCCCGAGCCCCAGGAAGAACTGGAAGAAGAGGCTGGCAACCGTCCACCACAGCGTGTTCCACATTGCCTGATGAAGAACGGCGTCAGTCAGCATCGCGCGATACTGGTCGAGGCCGACGAATTGCGATTTGAACGCCGAGAACTTCCGGAACGAATAGCTGATGCCGACTATGAGCGGCACCAGCAGAACGACGACAAGCAACACGATCGCCGGGCTGAGGTAGAGCCAGGGCTCGACGCCGGCGTAACTCAGCCGGCGGAGGCGCGGTTTGGCGATGTCGGCGACAGCGTAGGTCATATCAATCGCTTGTTGTTGCGGAAATTGGTGCGTTGGCGCTCTCCCCGGCTGGGAGGAGAAATGCCCGCCAAGACAGTGAGCGGCGGCGCAAACGAGGCTTGTGCCGCCTGTCACCTGACCCTTAGGAGCCACCCTCTCCCCGCAACGGAGTGAAGGTGGACGGCGCTACTTCTTGTTCGCTGCCATCCAGGCCTGCTGTTCCTTGGTCAGGAATGCCGCCCATTCGTCGGCCACTGTCTTGGCGTCCTTCTGGCCGAGCAGCACTTCCTGGAAGTTCTTGATCGCCACTTGATCGACGAAATTGCCAAGATTTTCCAGATGTGTCGGCGGCGTCACCATCTCATATTTCGACGGATCGCTGAGTTCCTCGAACCAGCCCTTGAACTGCTCGGTCTTGAACGCGGCATCCTGATCAGCGCCATTGTGGATCGGCAGCACGCCGACGATCTTGGCCCATTCCAGATTCTGCTTGTTGCCAAGCAGGAAGGACATCAGCTTCCACGAATCTTCCTTGGCCTCGGAGTCCGCAAACATCGCCCAACCGGCATAGCCGAGCGTCGGATAGGACTTGCCGCTCGGGCCGACCGGCATCGGCGCCACGGCGAAATCGTCGGCCGACATCTTCTCGGCGACGCCGAGCAGCGCGTCCGGGTCCTGGTTCAGCATGGCGCAAGTTCCGGTGTAGAAACCGGTCACCGTCTCGTTGAAGCCCCAGCTCACCGCGTCCTTCGGCGCGAGGCCGTTCTTGTACATGTCGGCCAGCATCTGCAGGCCCTTCACCGAGCCTTCCTCGTTCATGGTCGAGGTACCGTCCTCGTTGAAATAGCCGCCCTTGCCCTGCGCGATGTTCATGAACATGTGCATGCCGTTGAAGGCACCCGGACCGCCGCGCAGGCAGTAGCCATATTTGCCTGGAATGGCGGAGATCTTCCTGGAATCCTCGACGAATTCGTCGAGCGTCGCGGGAGGACCGTCCAGGCCGGCTTCCTTGAACAGCTTCTTGTTCCAGAAAAGCGCGTTGATGTAGTAGCCGTAGGGGATCATGTACTGCTTGTTGCCGACGGTCGAGCCGAACTGCTTGGCCCGCTCACCGAGCGTTCCGGCCTCGGACCAGTTGGCCATAAAGGGCCCCAGATCCTCGAGCTGGTCGTTGTTGGCGTAAAGGCCCATCCAGCGCTCTGGCATCTCGACGATGTCCGGCGTGTCGCCGGCCTGCACCATGGTGAGAAATTTCTCGAAGGCCTGGCCCCAAGGCAACGATACGAGTTCGACCTTGATGCCGGGGTTGGCGGCTTCGAATTCCGCGATCTGCTTCTTCAGGAATTCCGTGCGCGGCGGACTGGTGATCACTTCCACCATCTTCAGCGTCGTGTCGGCAAGCGCTCCGCCTGCCATCATGGCGAGGGCGGCGGCCGCTCCGAGAAAGACTTTCATCGACTTCATGTCATTCGCTCCCATTGTTTTTGACATGCTCACTTCCTGGATTTTTCGAAGGCCTGGGCGATGTCCGCCCAGAGGTCCTCGACATTCTCCAACCCGACATTGAACCGGATCGTGCGGGGACTGACGTTGAACCGGGCCATAGAGTTGGTGCCGGGCGTCTGTTCCAGCGAAGCCTTGGCCGGCACGACCAGGCTCTCGTGCCCTCCCCATGACACGCCGATCTTGAACAGTTTCAGCGCATCGACGAAGGCCGGGATGTCGGTGTCTTCGGTCGCCTCGAACGAAAACAGCCCGGCATAGCCCGCCAATGTCTTCTTGCCCGGATGGTTCGACCAAGCGGGATGGTTCACCCGCTCCACCTGGGCGTGGCATTTCAGCCTTTCCGCGATGGTCAGTCCGCTTTTCATGTGCTGCGGCAACCTCAGAGGCAGGGTCCGCAGGCCCCTCAACAGAAGCCATGCCTCGAAGGGCGACAGCTTCGCGCCAAGATAAGAATAGGTCTGCTCGTTAATGCGGCGGATGTTGTCCTCCGACCCGGCGACAATTCCCGCCACCGTGTCGCTGTGGCCGCCGAGATATTTCGATGCCGAATGCAGCACGAGGTCGACGCCGTGCAGGATCGGTTTCTGGAACACCGGCGTGGCGTAGGAATTGTCGATCGTCGTGACGATGCCTTGCTGGCGGGCTAGCGCCGCCAGCGTCTCGATATCCTGCAGTTCGAACATCATCGAGGTCGGGCTTTCCAGATAGAGAAGCTTCGCGCCCGGGAGTGCCGCGGCCACGGCGTCGATGTCGGAGCCGTCGACATAGTCAACCTTGATATTCATGCGCGGCAGGAAGCGCTCGAACAGCCGATAGGCGTCGCCGTAGCAATTGCGAACCGCAACGATGCGCTCGCCGGCCCCGACGAACGCCAGTACAGTCGCGCTGATTGCCGCCATGCCGGATGAGAACCCCCGCGCCGCCTCCGCACCTTCCAGCGCTGCGACCTTCGCCTCGAACTCCATGACCGTCGGGTTGTTGCCGCGCGAATAGATAGGCTGCGTGCTGCGGCCGGCGAAGGTGTCGGCCATTTCCGAATAGTCGGCGAAGGTGAACAGCGACGTCTGATAGATCGGTGGTACGACGGCGCCTTCGGGAAACCGCTCATCATGGGCAAGCAGCGTCTGCGCCTCGGCGAGATAGTCGCGGTCGAATGTCATGCGTTCGTTCATAACTTGCCTGCCCGCTTCAATCTTGCCGCACCGCGTCTCAAATCGTCTTCAACCGTTGCAATTAGCCTCAGCGCCTCGCTGCGCGCGCCGGAAGGATCGTGCGCGGCGATCCGCTCGAACATGGTGCGATGATACGGGAAGCTCGCATGGCCGAAATCGCGGATGCCGAGTGGATGCTCCCAGAAGCGATGATAGTTGCCGAGCATCGCGCCGATGATCTGCTCGAACAGCGCGTTGCCGGATGCCTTGTAGACCGATTGGTGAAACTCCCAATCGGCCTCCGACGACGCGCCGCTGGTCCCGTGGAACACCCGTTCCATGGTCTCCAGCTTTTCCGCGATGCCGGCGATGGCCTTCTTCGAAGCCCGTTCCGCACAGAGCGCCGCCGCCTCGGCTTCGAGCGCCCGGCGTATTTCCAGCGTCTGCATGAGCCCGGCCACGTCCGCGCCTCCCTGCAGCGTGAGCGGCATGTGCAGCATGTCTGGCGATACTTCGGCCTTCAGATAGGTGCCGCTGCCTTGCCGACGCTCGACCAAGCCCAGCCCTTCCCAACGTGTCAGCGCCTCGCGCACAGTGTTGCGCGACACCTTCAGTTGTTCGGCCAGGATCCGTTCCGTCGGCAACCGCTGTCCGGGGCGTAGTGTCTCCTGCCGCACAAAGCCCGCCAGTGCTTTTAGCACCGCGTCGTCGCGGCCTACGGCCTGGACGGGAACGATGTCGCGAGAACTTCCTGCCTGCTTCATTTTCGCAGATCGTCACCAAATTTTGGTTCAATGGCCCAACCAATTGAAGCGAAAAAAGAGTCAGTGTCAACGGACATCTGTGTCAAATCAAACGGAGATTTTATACGTCGATGCCCACCTTTGGATACAGCGTAGTCAACCGGCCGTCCCGGCGCGTCACAATCCGAGTGCCATCTTCCGCCCGTCGTATATGGCAAACGCCGCTTGCCGCGACGCCGTGCAATCGCCTATGGCGGTGAAGGCGATGCCGCGCTCGGTCAGTTGCCGCGAAAGCTCATCGTTGGCGACGCTGGTCGTTGCGAAGACGAGTGCGTCAGCCTCAAGCTCCTGCTCCCGCCCGCTCAAGACGGAGACGATCCGAGCCCTGTTGCCATCCCAATGCCGGATCCCGCTTTCGGTAACGAAGCGCACGCCCAGACCGGCCAATGCGCGCCGCAAGGGAAAATCGACCGCCATGCGCTGCAATTCCTTGCCGACCAATGCATCGGGCGTGACGATAGTCACCTCATGCCCGTCTTCGGCGAGCCGCCAGGCCGTGCCGCAGCCCTTCCAGTTGCCGCCGTCGTCAAGCACGATCACACGCTTCCCCGGCCGGGCCTCGCGGGCCATCACTGCTTCCGCCGACAGCACGCTTCCGCCACCAGGTATTGTGTCGAATTGCGGGAAGGCCCGCTGGAAGGCGCCGTCCTGAGGAAGCGCGCCGGTCGCGATCACGACGTGATCGGCGCCTTCGCGCTCGATATCGTCGACCTCGACATATTCGCCGTAGCGAACCTCGACTTGAAGCTGCTTGAGTTGCCGGCCGTACCATTCGATCAAGTCGAGGATCTGGGCGCGACGAGGCTGCATGCCGGCCAGCCGGAACTGTCCCCCGAGACGGTCCGACGCTTCCGCAAGCACTACGCGGTGCCCGCGCTCAGCCGCGACGCGCGCCGCCTCCAGACCCGCCGGCCCGCCACCCACCACCAGCACCCGCTTTGGCTTTTCGGCTGGCAAGAAGCGGTCGCCGCCCCATTCAAATTCCCGTCCGGCGGAGGGGTTGATGACACAGCTTATCCAATAATCCCGCGAACGGCGTCCCCAGCACATCTGGTTGCACGACAGGCAACCACGAATGTCCGCCGGGCGTCCGGCGGCGGCCTTGTTGGCAAGATGCGGATCGGCGATCTGCCCGCGCACGATCGAGACGAGGTCGGCGCGTCTCTCGCTCAGCACGCTCTCGGCGTTTTCCGGCGTGCGGATATGGCTCTCGGCGGTGACCAGGGCATGGCGAACGGTGGACTTCAGCACGGCTGCGAGATCGGCCCCGAGCTTCTCCGGGTAGATGAAGGTCGGCATGATCTTACAGAAGTCGAAATAGCTACCCGAGCCGCAGGTCACGTAGTCCATCAGTTGGTCGCGGTCATGCAGGTCGACAATTTCCGCCAGCGCCTCGCGCTTCAGCGCGACCTCGACTTCCGGCTCATCGTTGACTGCCAGACCGACGATGAAATCGTCGCCGCAGACCTTCCGGATGCGTGTCATCACCTCGCGGCTCATGCGCGTGCGGTTTTCGAGGCTGCCGCCCCAGCGGTCGTCCCGCCGGTTCGACCAGGGCGTCCAGAACTGGTCGAGCATCGAGTGGTAGGCGGCCCAGACCTCGACGCCGTTGAAGCCGGCCTCGCGGCAGCGCCGCGCGGCCTGCACGAAACCGTCGATCGTTTCCTCGATCTCGGCCTCGGTCATGCGATGCGAACCGTCGGAATCATGGTAGCTTGGTAGGCCGGACGGCGACCAACCGGCATGGAAGGAATTGTCGGCGTCGGCGTGCTGGCCGACATGGTAGAGCTGCTGGATTGCGACCGCGCCATTGCCGCTGATCGCTTCGGTAACTTTGCGGAAATGCGGAATGACGTTGTCGTCCGACGGGCGGAAATTGCCCCTTGTCAGGACCGCAGCCTGGTGCACGGGCATCGGCTCCACCACGATCATGGCCGCGCCGCCGATGGCGCGTTCGGCATAGTAGCCGACATGCCGCTCGGTAGGCACGCCTTCGACAGCCATGTTGGCGGTGTGGGCGCCAAAGACGATCCTGTTACGGAGCGTCTTGCCGCGCAAGGCAACCGGCGTGAAAAGTCTGTTGAAAGCGCGTTCTGGCACTGCCCCTCCCTCAGAGCGCCCTGCGAAGGACGCGCTTCCCGGTACTGTGGCCGTCGGTCGTGATCGACGGCGGTTGCATATCGACGGACAACCCGGCGTAATAGTCAACGTGAATGAAATTCCCGGCTGATTGAGCTGGGAGCAAGCAAGGCAGTGCGACACTTCTCGGCCGCACGTCGCACTGCTACGCGATGGGAGGAACCGCGGCATGGTTCGCAGATATTATGGCCTCCCTTCGCTGGTCGCGCTTGCGGCCTTCGAGGCAGCGGCGCGCCATCTCAGCCTGACCAAGGCGGCCGAGGAACTGAACGTCACGCCGGGCGCAATCTCGCGCCAGGTCCGCATGCTGGAAGAGGAACTCGGCAGCCCGTTGTTCCTGCGCCGGCACAGGGCGGTCGAATTGACTCGCGAGGGCGAGACGCTCAACGCGGCGCTGCGGGAGGGTTTCGAGCGAATATCCTCCACCTTCCGGCAGATCAGGTCATTCGGCGGGCAGGCGAGCGTCACTGTCGGCAGCACGCTGGCCATGGCGCATCTGTGGCTTATGCCGCGCATGGGCGGCTTCTGGAACCACAATCCGGACATCGTCGTCGACCACGTCATCTCCGATCACCCGCGCGGTCTCGACCGTCCGGATGTCGACCTGCGCATTCGTTATGGCGACGGCGAATGGCCGGACGAGCTGTCGGCAAAACTCTACGACGACCGTATATTCCCGGTCGCCAGCCCGGCCTTCGCGAAGGCTTATCCGGTGAGCTCTATCTCCGACCTGGCGCAACTGCAGCTTTTGTCGGTCGAAGGCATCGACTGGACCTGGACGACCTGGTCCGAGTTCCTGCGCGACGTCGGCCATCCGGATCGGCGGGTCAATGTTCGCCGCTTCAACAGCTATGTCATCGCCTTGCAGGCGGCGCGCAGTGGACAAGGCGTGGCGCTGGGCTGGGCAAGCCTGGTGGAACCGCTGATCGAGGCCGGCAACCTCGTGCAGGTGACGGATGCCGAGATCGCCGCGCCTCAATCCTATTTCGTGACGTGGAGCGCACGCCGGCCCCTCAGCCCACAGGCGGTGCTGTTGAAGGACTGGCTGCTATCGCTCGGATCGTTGAGTTCAGCTCAAGCGAGCCGGCTTCCTATTTCGCTTGAACAACCGGCGCGCAGGCGTTCTCCTAAAACGAAGGGAGAGCACCATGAGCTTAGCGGAAACCGTCGAGAAAACTGACTCGCAGGCAAGCAACCGCCGCGGCGGTGGACGCGTCGGGCGCAGGGCGCTGCGCAGCGCGGCGATGCCGTCGTTTCCGACGCTGGTCCGCAAGATTCCGGTCTACGACATCGTCCCGGACGAAGCCGTGGAACTGATCCACCAGGAATCGCTCGCCATCCTCGAGGATGTGGGCTGCGAGTTCCGCGACGCCGAGGCGATCGCGATGTGGAAGCAGGCCGGCGCCGATGTGACGGATACCCGCGTCCGCATCGATCGGTCCCTGCTAATGGACCTCGTGTCGAAAATACCCTCCGAGTTCACGCTCAACGCGCGCAACCCCGAACGCACGGTGCAGGTCGGCGGGAACAATTCGATCTTCATTCCGATGTATGGCGCGCCCTACATTCGCGATCTCGACGGCAACCGGCGCTATGGCACGCTGGAGGATCTGAACAATTTCCACCGGCTCGCCTACATGGCGCCGGCACTGCATTCCTCCAGCTCGATCATCTGCGAGCCGATGGAGATCGCGGTGCCGAAGCGGCATCTGCACATCATCCACTCCGCGCTAAAACATTCCGACAAGCCGTTCATGGGCATCGTCACGTCGAAGGAACGCGCCGAGGACACGATGACGATGGCGGGCATCGTCTTCGGAGAGGAGTACGTCAAGGAAAAACCGGTCCTCGTCTCGATCACCAACTGCAATTCGCCGCTGGTCTGGGACGCGACCATGCTCGACGCGATGAAGGTCTATGCGCGTCACAACCAGCCGCTGATCATCGCACCTTTCGCACTCTGCGGTGCCTCCACGGCCGCGTCGGCCGTCGGCGCCGTGGCGCAGGTGAACGCCGAAGCGCTCGCAGGACTTGCCTTTACGCAGCTCATTCGCCCCGGATCGCCGCAAATCTACGGGCAGTTCATGGTCACGGTCGACATGAAGACCGGCGCGCCGATGGGCGGCACGCCGGAAGCGGCGCAGATGATGTATGTTATGGGAGCCCTGGCGCGAAAATACCGCCTGCCCTGGCGGACATCCGGCTTCCACGTCGGCTCGAAGCTCAACGATGCGCAGGCCGGCTACGAGGCCAACATGCTCATGCATGCCGCAATCCTGTCCGGCGCCAACTATATCTGGCATTCGGCCGGATGGCTGGAGGCCGGTCTGACGTGCGGCTATTCCAAATTCGCCACCGACTGCGAGCAACTGGTCGGCTGGTACAAATATGCGGGCGGGCTTCCGTTCGACGACTTCAAGGAGGCGATGGCGGCGATACGCGAGGTCGGACCGCAGGGTCACTTCCTCGGCACCCAGCATACGCTCGAGCATTTCGAGAAGGCCTTCTTCATGCCGACATTGATGGATTTCAATTCGTTCGAGCAGTGGAGCGCGGAAGGCGCCAAGGATCATGATACGCGCGGACGCGAAAAGGCGTGCAACATGCTCAAGGACTACGAGGAGCCGAAGCTGGACGAAGGCATCGCCGAGGGATTGCGCGACTTCATCGCCCGGCAGGAAGAGAAGCTGCCCGACACGGTGAACTGAAAAACGATCGACCCAGTGATGAGCGCACAAGGCAGAACGATCCGGATGTACTATCCGATTAGGCCCCGGGGGGCCGGCGCATGAACGCTCCGCTTGCGAAAGACCCGCTCCTCCAGCCCTACCGGCTGAAGCACCTGACGCTGAAGAACCGCGTCATGTCGAGCAGCCATGAGCCGGCCTATTCAGAAGACGGCATGCCGAAGGAGCGCTACCGGCTCTATCACGCGGAGAAGGCGAGGGGCGGCATGGCGCTGACCATGACGGCGGGGTCGGCAATCGTCTCGCGCGACAGCCCGGCGGCCTTCGGCAATCTGCATGCCTATCGCGACGAGATCGTGCCGTGGATCAGGGAATTGGCGGATTCCTGCCACGAGCATGACTGCAAGGTGATGATCCAGCTTACCCATCTCGGCCGCCGCACAGGATGGAACAAGGCCGACTGGCTGCCGGTGCTGGCCCCATCGCCGGTGCGCGAACCCGCGCATCGCGCGTTTCCGAAAGTGATGGAAGACTGGGACATCGAGCGCATCGTCGCAGACTATGCGAGCGCGGCGCAGCGGATGAAGGCCGCCGGCCTCGACGGCATCGAGTTCGAAGCCTACGGCCATCTGATGGACGGGTTCTGGTCTCCCGCCACCAATTTTCGTGACGACGAGTTCGGCGGATCGCTCGAAAATCGGCTGCGCTTCACCTTCATGGTACTGGACGCCGTGCGGAAATCGGCCGGCGAGGATTTTGTGGTCGGCATCCGCATGGTCGCCGACGAGGATTTCGACCAGGGCCTGTCCAAGGCCGAGGGCATTGAAATCGCGCAGCGGCTGGTAGCGTCGCAAAAGGTCGATTTCCTCAACATTATCCGCGGCACCATTGAGACCGACGCGGCGCTGACCAAGGTGATCCCGATCACCGGCATGCGTTCCTCGCCGCATCTCGATTTTGCCGGCGATGTTCGGGCGGCAACGAAGTTTCCAGTCTTCCATGCCGCTCGGATCCAGGACGTGGCGACTGCGCGCCACGCAATTGCCAGCGGAAAACTCGATATGGTCGGCATGACACGCGCCCATATCGCCGACCCGCATATCATGAAGAAGGTGATGGAGGGCCGTGAGCATGAGATCCGCCCGTGCGTCGGCGCCACCTACTGCCTCGACCGCATCTACGAGGGCGGCGAGGCTCTGTGCATCCACAACGCTTCGACCGGCCGCGAAGCGACAATGCCGCATGTGATTGGCAGGGCGCCGAGAGGATCGAGGAAGGTCGTGATCGCCGGCGCCGGACCGGCAGGGCTGGAGGCGGCACGCGTCGCCGCGTCGGCCGGCCACAGCGTGACTGTGCTGGAGGCATCCGACCGGGCCGGCGGTCAGGTGCTGCTTGCGGCGCACAACCCACGCCGCAAGGAACTGATTGGGATCGTCGAGTGGCGGCTGGCGGAATTGGAAAGGCTCGGCGCTGAGGTCCGCTACAATGTCTGGGCAGAAGCCGACGATGTGCTGGCACTCGAACCGGCCGTGGTGATCGTCGCCACCGGCGGCATGCCGCAATCTCCACCGCTGGCGGCGGGCGAGAATCTCATCGTGTCGAGCTGGGACATTATCTCCGGCGCTGTGAAGCCGGCCGAAAACGTGCTGCTCTATGACGACAATGGTGGGCACCAGGGCATGACGGCGGCCGAGATCGTCGCCAACGCGGGCGCAAAGCTCGAACTGGTGTCGCCGGAAAGGTTCTTCGCGCCGGAGATGGGCGGCATGAACCATGTGCCCTACATGCGCGCTTTCCACGAAAAGGGCGTGCGGGTCACGATCAACACGCGGTTGAAATCGGTGCGGCGCGAAGGCAACCAACTTGTGGCGGTGCTGTCTTCCGACTTCGCCGACCGCTGGAGTGAGGAGCGGCGCGTCGACCAGATCGTGGTCGAGCACGGCACGCAGGCCAATGACGACCTCTATCACGCCCTAAAGCCATTCTCGAAAAACCTCGGCGCGGTCGACTACGAAGCGCTGGTCACCAAGGGCGAGGTCTTCCCCGCGCGGCACGCGGCTGGAACCTTCACGCTGTTTCGTATCGGCGATGCCGTCGCGTCGCGCAACATCCATGCGGCTGTCTATGACGGGATAAGATTCACACTGAACATCTGAACCGAAGGGAGGAACAAATGGGACTGTTCAAGAGCAATGGCGATCGTGTTCCGGCAACGATCGAGAAGTATGCCGAGGAAACCCGTGCCGGCCGGATGGACCGGCGCGAATTCCTTGTCATGGCGAGTGCTATGGGGGCTTCGGCCGGGATGGCCTACAGCATGATCGGGCTCGCCGCGCCGACGCCGGCAGCCGCGCAGGAGGCTTCCAAGGGCGGCACGCTGCGCGTCGCCATGGCCGTGAAAGGCCAGAAGGACCCACGCAACTACGACTGGGTGGAACTCGCCAACATCAGCCGCTGCTGGCTTGAACCGCTGGTCAGCTACACCAGGCAGTTCACCTTCGAGCCGATCCTCTTGGAAAGCTGGGAGGTGAATGACGACGCCACCCAGTACGTCCTGCATGTTCGTAAGGGAGTCACCTGGACCAACGGCGATGAACTCAACGCCGACGACGTCATCCACAATCTCAACCGCTGGTGCGAAAAAGGCGTGTCCGGCAATTCCATGGCCGCGCGCGTCGGCGCCCTCATCGACGACGCGACCGGGAAAGCCAAGGACGGGGCGATCACCAAGGTCGACGACCATACCGTCAAGCTGACGCTGAACGCACCCGACATCTCGCTGATCCCGAACTTCACCGACTACCCGGCGCTGGTGGTGCATCGCAGCTATTCGGGCGACGATCCGATCAGCAAGCCCATCGGCACGGGCGCCTTCGAACTGGTCTCCTACGACACGGGCTCCAAGGCGGTCGTCAAGCGGCGCGAGAATGGCAAGTGGTGGGGCGGCGAGTCGCTGCTCGATTCCGTCGAGTTCATCGACTACGGCACCGACTTCTCGGCTACCGTGAATGCATTCGAGTCGGGGGAGATCGATCTTAATTTCGAAACGCCTGCGGACTTCATCGACATCCTCGACAAGCTCGACCTCGTTAAGTCGGAAGTCGCGACGGCTACGACGTTGGTGGCGCGAACCAACGTCACGCACAAGCCTTACGACGACAAACGCGTCCGCAACGCCTTGCAGATGGCGGTCGACAACAAGGTGGTGCTCGACCTCGGCTATAGCGGGCGCGGCGATGTCGGCGAGAACCATCACGTCAGCCCGATCCACCCCGAATATTATCCGCTGCCCAAGAAGACCCGCGACGCGGCCGGCGCCAAGAAGCTGATGGAAGAGGCCGGCCAGGCCGACTTTGAGCATGAGCTGATCACCATCGAGGACGACTGGCAGAAGAACACAGGCGACGCGATCGCCGCGCAGTTGCGCGATGCCGGCATCAAGGTGAAGCGCACCGTGCTGCCAGGTTCGACCTTCTGGAACGACTGGACGAAATATCCGTACTCGATGACCATCTGGTACATGCGGCCGCTCGGTGTGCAGATACTGGCGCTGGGCTATCGTACCGGCGAGGCGTGGAATGAGAGCGGTTACTCCGATCCGAATTTCGACGCCAAACTGAAAGAGGCGCTGTCGATCAGCGACCCGGAGAAGCGGCGCGAAGTCATGAAGGATCTTGAGACCATCCTGCAGGACTCCGGCGTCATCATCCAGCCGTTCTGGCAAAAGCTCTACAGCCATACGGCTGCCAATGTGAAAGACTACGGCGTGCACCAGACTTTTCAGATGGACCTGCAGAAGGTCTGGCTGCAGCAGGCATAACGCCAATAATTCGTCACGAATCTGCCGGAACACCTTCCACCGTATCCGCCGTTGCTCCGCAACGGCGGCGAGGTTCTCCACTCTTGTTACTCATTGCTCGCAAGGCTTCCGCCGACATTGATTTTGGCCCCGATCAGGCCACGAGAATGTAGACAACCTTGTGCATATCCGGCTCGACGATAATGATGCGTCCGTCAGCGAGTACGAAATACACGTAACCGCGATAGGCTGGCGCGATCTCGGGGATGAGCCGCCGTCCCGATACAAGACCGCTCTGAACTCGAATCTCGAAAAAGCCGAAGGCGCCTTCGATGCCGGGCGGAAGACCGTTGATCGCAACAACCGGGATGGACTCTCCCGCCCCGATCATTGGTACGTTGAGCGCCAACCCCCGAATCCGGCTGTTTTCCAGCGTTATCAGTTCTGCATCGGAAGTGCTCTCAGCGTCCAGCGCGCTGACGACGCATTTGGCAAAACGCTCGCCGTCGGGCCAGGTCAACTCCCGCGTCGAGCGCTTGTGCTCCGCCTTGCCTCCATGACCGCTGAGATAGCTGGAGACTCGCATTAACCCGGTTTGGTTTGGCGGATTGGCGCTGAGAATATTGCAAGGCGGGTATTTGGGCTGATTTGGCGGCCTTTTGGCTGTGGGCTCGCCGCCAGGTCAGGTCGATTTGAGCCGGTTCCGCGATTGCGGACAGAGTCATCCCGCGGCTTTGGCCCGCTCATGGAAGATCAGCCTATCGAAGGTGTAGGCGATGTTGGCGAGCAGCATCTTCGCCTCGGCTCGGGCGATGCCGATGGTGCGGATGAACAGGCCGAACCGGTTCTTCTGGTGTGCGAACACATGCTCCACCGCCGCACGGACCGACGACTTCGCGGCATTGGCGCGCGCCATAGGCTGCGGCATGGCGTGTCCGGCCGGCTTGCGACGATGAATGCGGCTGACCAATCCTTTCGATGACAGCCATTTCTCATTCTTTTGCGATCGGTAGGCGCTGTCGGCCCAAACCTCGGACGAGGTATTCTGCGTCGTCACCAGTTTCGACAGCATGCGACCGTCGGCATGTGCCGCCGAAGTGACAGCGCTCTCCCGGATGAAGCCGAAACCTCGGTCTATGACGATATGGGATTTGTAGCCGAAGACCGGCAAGGCGATCTGCGGCAGAGGCGAAACAGCCGGATCGTGTTCTCGTCCGGCGTCGGGACGCCAAGATCGAAGCCGAGAAACCGCATCCAGGACAACCGGTCCCGGATCATGAACTCCATCCTGGCATCGCTCAGATTGTGCTGCGCCTGCAAAATCAGCGCCTTGAACATCGACACCGGATCGAACGGCGGGCGACCACCCTTGCCACCCTCGCCATAGCCAAGTCCTTCGACCAGCCAGTCACGGAAATACTCAAAGTTGACCGTCACCTCCAGAACCTCGAGCGGATCACCATTCTTGCTCAGCCGGTCGAGATGTTCCGAAAGCCCCAATAGCGACCGCTGCTCCATCGTCCCGTCTCCAAATCACGACACAAGCAGTGAATCACAATTCCATCCCTACCGGCACGGTTAATGCGGGTCTCCAGCTGACGGTCATCCGCTCGAGCCATATCGGCAGCGGATGCAAGCGAAGCTGTTCGGCCGACCGGGTATCCGGCTCGGCGGATGCGCCGAGCGGGGACGACTCACGCGCCTTACGGATTTCGTCCCGAATCTGTATCGTCGTGTGTTCGGCGGTGCGCTCGATGCTTTCTGGATCGAGAATCGCTGCCGCAAACGCCTCCTCGAACAGCTCGCCATCTTGCGCCGAATCCAGAACATCTTCGGTCTTGTGGATGCCGAATTCTTCGAAAATGACGGCAAGCTTCTGCTCCAGCACTTCGCGAACGCGGAATTCCAAGGAATCTTCCATTGCGAAGTTGGTGGCTCGCACTTTTCGGGCCTGAGGTGCACGATTCTGTCTTGGCCGTTCTCGACGGCTATCGCGCGGAGCTGGCCGAACCCATACGCCTCAGCGAGGTCGCCCGAGAAACCGATCCTGACCAGCAGGAAGACCCATCTACCATCTGGTCCAATGCGAGCAGGAAGCCCAGCCCTTCGAAATCGGCGGATGGCATCGCGCAGAACCCAATGGTTCCCTCCGCAATCCCGTCACCGGAGAAACCGAGATCGCCGGCGATGTTCCGCTCGTTATCGAAATTCCGCAGGAGCGCCTGTGCGGGCTTCGCGCCATCCTGGACGACGTAGCGATCGAATGTGGGATAGCGTTCAGCTACGACATGGCTTTTTACAAGCCGAGGCCTCGGACCGAGGAGCCGTCGAAGCCGCTTCCGACCGTCGGATCCGACGCCGAAACCCCATACTGATGGCCTTCCGGGAAGGCGGCGCTGTCGCCTTCCCATTCCTTTCCGAACGCCTCTGTTCTGTGGAAATGTTGAACAGGACATCGGACCGGATCGACGTCCATGGGAACCCCCGATTTCGCATGTCTGCGCCGCATCATCGCACCGCCTCTTTCCGGTGGAATCTGTTCTCCCCGACGCAGCTCTTCATGTCCTCGCGGCGGAACCATATGGCGCGACCGTATCGCAGCGGCGGGTTGACCGCCGTGAACACGATCTGCTCATCGGCGCGCATGCGCAGGACCTCGTGCGGCAGGATCAGCGGACGGCGCGCCAGCAGCTTCGAGCGCGTCCGCGACGCGCCCGACATCTGCGACGAGCGGCTGAGCTGGTCACCTCCAACGTGGTGTCGCCCCAGCGCCGCGAGATGTAGTCGGCGGTCTCGGGATCGTTGATCGCAGCAAAGCTGATCCACGACGCCGACTCGAACCATTTCGAGGTCGCGTCGCGTCCACCATAGGCTTCGCGCATCTGGCCGATTGCCTGGTAGAGCAGCGTCATGGTGATGCCCGTATTTGCGGCCGGCGTCGCAGGCGGTTTCGAGGATGCGCAGGAAGCCGAGCCGGGCCAGCTTGTCGAGCAGGAATAGCGTGCGGCCCTTCACCTGGCCATTGCGATTGTAGATCGCGTTCATCAGCGCGCCGATGATAATGCGGGCGAGGCCCGGATGTGCCTCCAGCACTTTGAGGGCGAGTGCGATGAAGATGTCGGTGTCGCCGGCGGCGAGCTCGTTGGTGGTGAAGCTGTGGCCCGAGATCAGGGCGGCATAGTTCGGATAGGACAGCCAATGCAGTGCGATCCTCAAATGATCGGGCGCATCATAGCAGGGGAGCCGAAATCATAGTCCCTGCGGCCTCGGCCGGATGGATACCGACCCTTGACCCAAGCCTGAGGATGTCTGTTTCCGACGTGAATTTCATCGCGAACTCGGCTGGCTTCTGACCTGCCCCCGGTAATTTCCTCCAGCTGGGATTAGAGTCCGGCCCTCGTTTGAAGGACGGACTGATGAAGCGAAAGCGATTTACGGAAGAGCAGATCATCGCGGTTTTGCGCGAACACGAGGCGGGAGCGAAGGCGGGCGATCTGGCCCGCAAGCACGGGATCTCGGAGGCGACGCTGTATAACTGGAAGGCCAAATATGGCGGGATGGATGTGTCCGACGCCAAGCGGCTGAAGGCGCTGGAGGAGGAGAACGCCAGGCTGAAGAAGCTGCTGGCCGATCAGATGCTGGAAGCCTCGGCGCTGCGCGAGCTTCTGTCAAAAAAATGGTAGGGCCCGTCGCCAAGCGTGAAGCCGTCGCGCATCTGAGGGGCCTATCGGAGCGGCGGGCCTGTTCGATCGTCGAGGCCGACCGCAAGATGATCCGTTACCGATCCTGCCGGCCGCCGGAGACGCAGCTGCGCGGCCGCTTGCGAGACCTTGCCAACGAGCGCCGGCGCTTCGGCTATCGGCGGCTGTTCATCCTGCTCAGGTGCGAGGGCGAGCCGTCGGGAATCAACCGTATCTATCGGCTCTATCGCGAGGAAGGGCTGACGGTGCGCAAGCGCCGGTCACGACGACGCGCAGTTGGCACCCGCACACCGATCCTGGTCGAGGCAAGGCCGAACGCCCGCTGGTCACTGGATTTCGTCCACGACCAGTTCGCTTGCGGCCGGCGTTTCCGAATCCTCAACGTCGTCGACGACGTGACGCGCGAGTGTCTGGCGGCGATCCCCGACACTTCGATCTCGGGCCGCCGTGTGGCGCGCGAACTGACCGAGTTGATTGCCCGCCGCGGCAAGCCGAGCATGATCGTCTCCGATCACGGCACCGAGTTCACCTCGAAGGCCATCCTCGCCTGGTCGAAGGATCACAAGGTGGAATGGCACTACATCGCACCGGGCAAGCCGATGCAGAACGGCTTCTGCGAGAGCTTCAATGGCCGGATGCGCGACGAACTCTTGAACGAAACCCTGTTCTTCGGCCTCGACCATGCCCGCACGACGATCACCGAATGGGCGGACGACTACAACGAAAAGCGCCCACA
Organism: Mesorhizobium yinganensis; assembly: GCF_040081985.1. Taxonomy (NCBI): domain Bacteria; kingdom Pseudomonadati; phylum Pseudomonadota; class Alphaproteobacteria; order Hyphomicrobiales; family Phyllobacteriaceae; genus Mesorhizobium; species Mesorhizobium yinganensis. Next base: position 28,693 of record NZ_JBEBMH010000041.1, read on the forward strand.
TTCGGCGCTCGGTTACATCACGCCCGCGGCTCATGCCGCCAATCTCACCGCAACGGGAGATCGGCTGCGCAACCCCGACCAGCTCCACCGATCGCCCGTTGCTCACCCCGCGCCATACGGCGTAAAACCCGGCGAGGCTCTAATTGCCGCTGGATGAAAACTCCGGGGCAGGTCACCGGCTTAACTTGTCCACATGATCGGCGGCATCAAGCAGGTTTACCACAAGCTCGACCCCGTGAGCGTGCAGTCTTGGCATTGGAAGCTTTCTCCCACTATTCCGTGTGGTCGTCCTGCCCGTCCGTCCTGCGGTCTATTACGCCATAATCTTGTGACTTTGAGCCGTCCGCAGGCATGTAGCCTTCTGCTGCTAGACCGCGACGCAAAAGCTCGCGTACCGCTGCCGCCCGGCTGGGCATCCGGTTCTCAAAGCGGAAATTCTCGACGGCTTGAAGCTCATCACCGTCGAGCATGATCTGAAGTCGCTCAGCCCTCTCTAACTTAGTCATGTTAGTCCCCGGCGTCGAGTTAGTAATAGCCTAATTTTGGACAAACCAACCACGGCTTCAAGGGCTTTGAAAGGAAATTTTTGAACAGTCTGGCTACTATTTCCGCAGCCTCACGCCAGCGCCGCCACCGTTCTCGGGGATTAACTCGACGCCGGCCGCTTCCAGGGCGGCGCGGATGGCGGCGACCGTTCGCGGAAGCAGTTCTTCGCCTCGCTCAAAGCGCGAAATCGTGTCAACGGAGACGCCTGCTTCCCGCGCTAGGTCTCGAACGCCCCAGCCTACCGCCGAGCGAGCCATTTTGCATTGAATAGCAATCATCGTGACAGCGTACCGATTTCAGATTGATGTCTTGGTAAAGCAATGTCATCGGTACATTGCACCGAAACCAGTGCTTTATCAAGGAGACATCAATGCCGAAACATGCGTTTCCGGCTGCGGGCGGAGCTTTGCCCACAGCCCAGCCTACCACCTTCCTGGCCGTCACACCGTCCATGCGGCTGCGGATCAGCACGACGATCGAAGCCTTGATCACCCTGCTCGACCAGATCGACGGCGACGAGAACCTGGAGGACGGCGCCGACGCTGAGTTCGATCCTGCCGAGGCCGGCATCGCCGATCTCGACGCGCTCGGGTTCCTGCCAAACGGATGGGAGGCGCAGCCATGCTGACCCGTCGCAAACTGCTTGCCAGCACGCCCGCGCTCGCCGTGGCCGTGGCAACACCTGCCGCTGCCGTATGCACCATGCCAACGTCGGAACCGGACGCGGAGCTTCTTCGGCTCGGCGCGGAGTTTGAGCGCCAATATGAGGCCTGGAAACCCTATTGGCGCACCATGCACGCGATGGGCGAAACGTGGCAGGAATTCGCCAGAAGCGGCAGGTTCGCCGATTTCATGGATGCGTGGCGGACACCGGAGGGCGACGCATACGAAGCTGCCATCGAAACCAACAATGAGAAACTGACCAGGCTTGACGAACTGGCGAAACGCATCCGCGCGATACCACCGTCAACGCTTGCCGGGTTGATGGTGCATGCTCGCGTCTGCCGCTTCGACTGCCTCCCGCTTCCCAAATTGGAGGAGGCTCGCGAAGACTGGGATTGGGATGTTGAGTGCCTCACAGGCTTTCTGGAGCACGTCGAACGCATGGCCGGATCGGCGGTGCAATCATGAGCTACCATGCACGCCTGACACTCGATGCACCCCCGGCAGGCTGGCACGCTCTCGATGTGATGCCGCAAGGCGATGGCAGCTGCAAAGGCGAATGGGTCGCCTTCATGATCGACGTGCCGTACGAAGATTTGAAGCACTGCCACTGCCGAACCGCGTTCCTGTACGTCCATCCGAAGGAGTACAGGCCGGACGGCAAGAGGATCGCGCAGGAGGCCTATGTGCGCGTCCCTGGCAGGCATCGCTCGCATAAGGCGGCCTGGCGGGCCTTCCAAGTTATTCTGGAGGGCGGGCAATGAGATACGACCTCAACGACCTCCAGTCCGACCTCAACCACGCCTATCAGCTTGCCGACGCGACGGTCGAACAGTTGCAAGCAGGACCAGACGACAGCCAACGAAACTACGAACGCATCTGCGCTCTGTCGTGGGTTTTGCGGGACTTGCTCGAAAAAGCTTGCAAGGACATTGAGCAGCATTTCCGGGTCATCGGCACGACCTGCAAGAACTGGTCCGCCGAGGGAGCGGAGAAAGGCGGGGAGGCGTGACCTACCTCGCCATCGCCGCCAGCATCGTCCTGGCCTTCGCCTTTGGCTTGCGGATTCCGACGTTATCCGGCCAGGTATTCCAACTTGAAGCCGGCCACCGTTCCGATGTGAAGCCGGCCACGATTCCGATCAATGTCCGGCCACTTTGAGGGGCTGAAGGCACCCCACCTGGGTCAGCAACTTTGGCATGACGGACCTTTTGAACAAGGGACGGGCAATGCCGGCAAAGAGAAGGCTGACCATGAGACAATTGCGACAAATGCTGCGGCTTGCCGGCGACGGCACGAGCAGCCGCGAGATCGCGCAGCGGCTGGGGATCGCGCGCAGCACCGTGCAGGATAATCTGAAGCGCGCGGAAGCGGCGGGGCTGAGTTGGCCGCTGCCTGGCGACCTGACCGACGATGCGCTTGAGGACCGGCTGTTCGCCCGAGCCGGGGTCAGGCAAGGCCTGCGCCGACTGCCCGAACCGAACTGGGCGGAGCTGGCGCTGGAGCTGAAGAGGCCGGGCGTCACGCTGATGCTTCTGTGGGAAGAGTATCGCGCCGTCCATTCCGGCGGTTACGGCTACAGCCGCTTCTGCGATCTGTTCCGCGGCTTCGAGCGGCGGCTGTTCCCGACGATGCGCCAGGAGCATGTCGCCGGCGACAAGGTCTTCGTGGATTATTCCGGCAAGAAGCTCTCGATCGTCGATCCGCTAACCGGCGAGATCCGCGAGGCGGAGATCTTCGTCGCGGTTCTGGGCGCCTCCGGATTCACCTACGCGGAGGCGACCTGGACGCAGGCGCTGCCGGACTGGATCGGCGCACATGTGCGCATGTTCAATTTTTTCGGCGGCATTCCGCGGCTGGTCGTGCCCGACAATCTGAAGTCCGGCGTCAACCATGCCTCCTTCTACGATCCGGAGATCAACCGCAGCTACGGCATGATGGCTTCCCATTACGGTGTCGGCGTCCTGCCGACCCGGCCACGGCGCCCGAAGGACAAGGCGAAGGTCGAGAACGGGGTTCGTTTCGCCCAGACCTGCATCCTCGGACGACTGCGGCGGCAAACCTTCTTCTCGCTGGCCGAAGCCAATGCTGCGATCGCCGCGGCGCTCGACCGGATCAACGACCATGTCATGCGCCGCCTCGGCGTCAGCCGTCGTCATCTGTTCGAGACGGTGGAAAGGCCGGCCCTGGCCAGCCTGCCGGCGCAGAACTACGAGTTCGCCGAATGGCGTCTGGCCCGCGTCGCCACCGATTATCACGTCGAGTTCAAGGACTTCTTCTATTCCGTGCCGCACGGCCTCATCCGGCAGCAGGTCGACATTCGCGCGACAAGCAGGACAATCGAGATCTTCTTCCACTGCGGCAAGCGCGTCGCCGCTCACCAGCGCCGCTATGGCGGGCGGCGATACGGCACCATGCCTGAGCATATGCCCAGTTCCCACCGCCGCTATGCCGAGTGGACGCCGGCGCGCTTTCGACGCTGGGCTGCTTCGATCGGGCCGCAGACGGAAGGATTGATCGTCGCCATCCTGGCAAGCCGGCCTCATCCCGAGCAGGGCTTCCGAACGTGTCTGGGAATCCTGCGACTTTATCGGGATCTCCATCGTGAGCGTGCCGAGGCCGTATCGGCTCGCGCCATCGAGATCGGCGGGCTGACCTGCAAGAGCATCGCCGCGCTCATCACCAATCATAAGGCTGCCCGGCCTGCCGGCAATCCCGGCGCCATCATCGATCACGCCAATCTGCGTGGTCCCGGCTACTTCCATTGAGGAGATAAAAGAGCATGCTGACTCATCCCACCCTCGACACGCTGCGCGAGCTCGGCCTGCACGGCATGGCCCGAGCTTTCCAGGATCTCGACGTGCAGGCGGAGGCCCGCGCCCTCGACCACAGCGAATGGCTCGCCATCCTGCTCGAGCACGAGGCGACGCTGCGCAGCCAGAAGCGCTTCGAGGCGCGTGCCCGTGCGGCCAGGCTGCGCCATGACGCGCAGGTCGAAGATGTCGACTTCCGCGTCGAGCGCGGCCTCGACCGTTCGCTCTTTCTCAAGCTCGCAAGCTGCGACTGGATCCGGCAGCGTCACGGGCTCTTGCTGACAGGCCCGGCCGGCGTCGGCAAAAGCTGGCTTGCCTGCGCCCTCGGCCACAAGGCCTGCCGCGACGACTTCTCAGTTGCCTATCACCGCGCGCCACGGCTCTTCGCTGCGCTTGCCCTGGCAAGGGGCGACGGCCGATACGCCAGGATGCTCAAGGCGCTCGCCAGAACCGATCTGCTTATCCTGGACGACTGGGGGCCCGAAAAGCTCAATGACGAGCAGCGCCGTGATCTCCTCGAGATCATCGAGGATCGCTACGAGCGGCGCTCGACCATCGTCACCAGCCAGGTGCCCGTCGAGCGCTGGTATGAGATCATCGGCAATCCGACCATCGCCGACGCCATCCTCGATCGCCTCGTGCACAATGCCTACCGCATCGAGCTCAACGGCGACAGCATGCGAAAACAGCGGCCCATCCCGGCCTCGGAAACGACTCTGACTTGACCCGAAACGAAACTCCAACCAAATCTCAACAACGACCCAGGTGATCGCCAAGGTGGCCGGCTTCAAATCGGAATCCCGGCCGGAATGAAATCGGAATGGGTGGCCGGATATTGATCGGAATCACCGGCCGGCTTCGTTGGAATACGCACCTTTGGCTTCCTGCTTGGCGACCGGCGCGGAGTGAAGCAGGCCAACGAGGTGCTGGATCACAACAACCGCGTCCTGCTCCAGGCCATCGGTGACAGCGTGCGGGCGCCGGTGGAGGGCGAGGAGGAAAGGCCAGTGCTGCACTAGCAAGTCGCAAAGTTTGCGACATGATCAGCCCGGCTGCTGAGAGGTAGCCGGGTTTTTGTTCTACAAGCGGCGGAACTTGAACCGCATCGCCCCGTTGCGGCATTGAGGGAACAAGGAATTTTCCCCATGTCATCCGATACCGAAGACCGAAGGCTCGCCGAAGCGCGAACGGCCGCAACGCGTCTGGCAAAGGAGACTGGTATCACCAGAGCCCAAGCCACCGAACTTGTGGAAGCGCTCGGGCAAAACTGGACCTCGCTAGTGCGCGAGGCCCGTATGCTTCGAAAGCAGCGCTAAGCAGCCAGCCGCAATCGGTTCAACGACGACGCTTCCATGGCGGCCATGAGGCCGTCGAATGTGTCGACACCACGCGCAAAGATAGCCATCACGGTTTCGGCGGCATCGTTGCGATCATCATCGTTCGTAAGTTCATGCAGTTCGCGAAACGTCCCAAGCGCCGCGCAAAGAGTGTCGATCTGTTCGGGGTTTGCGGTTCCGTGGAGGGTCATGACTTTCGATCCTTCCTGAGAGGGGCGAAAGCATGATGTTCTCTTCCAAGCGCCTTGTGCCGGGAGGACAGGCGACACAAAGACCTTACTCCTTACGCGCCTCGGCCGCGATATAATTCGACGTAGCCAACCACATTAATGCCTGCTGCCGCTGCGCGCGCCGCCTGCGGCCAACGAACGGATGTGGGTGGACGCATCTTTCTCCGTGTCGAACGGACGCGCGGTAGCGGAACCGCTCGGCATCAGGACAACTGCAAGATACGGCAATCCTTCATGAGGCGGTAGGTAGACGGCATACACGGTGCTTTCCATGGCAGTACCCTATCGGCGGGCATCTGCTGCGGATAGAGTTATTCGAGCAGGCTAGCAGTTTGGTTCGCCCCGAGCCGCTTACCACTTCTAGACTCTTGGTCGCTTTGACTGTTTGAACATCCGCGCCTCGCGCCGAAGGGAGCCGGGATCAAAGCCGACCTTATCGACTATCTGGAGGGCTTCAGCCTCAGAGATGGCGGCTTCCTTGGCCAGCCATTGGGCTTGCTGGAGCTTCAGATCGTGAAATCGTTCGGAACTCACGAGTCATCTCCCGTTTTCACACGCCGCCGCTCGCCAGCGGTCCAGTGCGTTTTCGAGGCTGCGCCCTATGACGGCGATGTCCCTACCCGAGAACTCTCCGTACGCGCGCCATCGATCACTACCTTGTCGTGATACAATCACTTGGGCGGGTGTTCCCGCGATTGTCACATCAACAGTCTGCGTCGGCATTTAGCGCCACAGAAATTTTTCAGGGGATCAAGTCCCGACCGGCTTGATTGGGGTTAGTCAGCCGATCGGGGTGGCTTAAGTGCCGAACCACGTGGCAGCCTAGCACGCGAGATGTCCCGAGTATGTAACAAATGACGTAGCGTCAGAGGATTTCCGCGACAGCCGTTGAAGCTGTGAGCCGCTGGCCCTGGGGGTGGGTGGGAGCAGGGCCAGCGGCCTGGATCGGTTGGCAAAGTCGTGGGGTTAAGTTCCTCCCAGCCGTCCGCTGTTCAAAATACCCGGCTTATCCCGCACCGGCAATAACCAACAAAGCGACAAGCTCGGCGGCGTTCGTCGAGGCCGCCAAAGAGGCGGACATGCTGATTGAGTGATGCGGGGTTGCGGAGAAATGACCGCCTTAAGCGAAAGGCTTTGGCGGAACCTCCTTGTAGAATGGTCGTTTTGGAGGCTAGTTCGAACCGCGCCTAAGTCTTCCCTCTCGGGCTCGCGGTTCCAGAGGCCCGTCCCGAGTGGCGGGCTTTCCTGTTTAGGGACATACCACCCACCACCCGCTTAATCAGTCGTCGGCCTTAGCTTCCCGCCGTTCCAGTTCGTGTTCAATCGCCTCGCGAATGAACTTCGCCATCCCATAGGTTCCGACAATAGCCTCGATGCGAGCGCGCTGCTCGTCGGTCAATCGGACCTTGGTTTCTTTCACGTTGAGCGGCGGCCGTCCCATCCGAGATGGGGTATCTGCCTTAGCTGTCGCTGTCAATTTCGTCCCCGTTTAATGTTGACGCCGTAATCGTCCCCTTTTATATAATAGGGGACGATTAAAGATCAAGGCACGACCGAGTTACCGGCTTGCCGAATAGCCTCCACTAACGGGATTTATCGGACCCCAAAACATGGACGATTTCAGCGCCGAAAGCGGCTTCGAATTGACAGTCGCCAACACCACATCACGGGCGGTTGCGCTCATTGATGACGACGTGCGCGAGGTGGCGAGGGCATCGAAAGCCAAGAACACCCTGCTCGCCTACCGAGCGAACTGGACCGCGTTCCAGGCGTGGTGTGCTGACAGAGGCGTCGCCAGCTTGCCGGCCGAGCCTGAGACGGTGTCCGCCTATCTGGTAGCCAGGATGAAGGAAGGGCTCAAAGCCTCCAGCTTGGCCGTCGCCGTGGCGGCGATCCGGCACACGCACAAGGCTGCCGGCCTGCCAACACCGACAGAGCATGAGGCCGTTTCCATGGTCATGAAGGGCATTCGCCGCACGATCGGCACAGCCCCTGTCCAGAAGCAGCCCGCCACGGCCGAGCGGGTTTCCGCGATGCTGGCGCATTCGACGCACACTATGCAGGGCAAGCGCGACCGCGCGCTGATCCTGCTCGGCATGGCTGGGGCGTTCAGGCGCTCGGAACTGGTGGCGCTCGACGTGTCCGACCTGGCGTTCACAGAGAAGGGGCTGGACGTGACAATCCGCCGATCCAAGACGGACCAGGAGGGGCAAGGTTACACCGTCGCCATTCCGACCGGTGAAAGCCTGCGCCCCGTGGCAGCCGTGAGGTCATGGCTGGACGCTGCCGGCATCGCCGAAGGCCCACTGTTCCGCCCGGTTAACAAGGGCGGTGCTATTTCCTGCGAGCGTCTGACAGGCTGGGCGGTTGCGAAAATCATCAAGGGCTACGCCGGGCGCGCCGGGCTCGATGCCGAGGAGTTCTCCGGCCACAGCTTGCGGGCGGGCTTCGTCACCAGCGCGGCCGAGCGTGGGGCGGACCTCAACCGCATAATGGATCAGACCCGTCACGTCGATCCGCGCACTGTGCGGAAGTATATCCGCCGAGCGGAGCGATACCGGGATCATGCGGGTGTCGGGTTTCTGTAAACACATCGGGGCGAACCACCTTAAACTTCACAATTGCTTCTTGCGCTTTGGCGATCGAAAAAAACTACAATAACCCAGATGACTTCGCAACCTTGAGCCCGCATCATCCTCTTCGGCACTCGCCAAGTAGGCATTGCGCAACTGATCCGATTTTGTTCATACTCATTCGAGTAAGTTCGGGAGAAGATGGGTAGCCATCGCGCGATTTGAGGCGCTTAAATTGGATGTGATCGATCAACGGGGGACCATGATGGAAGCCAATCTCAAATTTATTGTGCAGGCGGATGATGTAGCAGCGTCCACCAAACATGCAGCAGAGTTTGCCGACACATTGCGAGAGATTGACGGCGTCATTGATACATCCAGATCGAAGTCCCAAACCGATACAATGGACCTAGGCACGATCGTTTCAGTGCTAGCAACTTCGGGGGCTACCCTCGCTATTGCACAAGGAGTAGCTGCCTGGCTAAGGGCCCGACGCCACGTTGTTCTTACTGTCGAACGGAAGAGCTCGTCTGAAAGCTTGAGAGCCATCGTTAAGGGTATCGATCCGCAAACCGCAGAACGCATCATTGAAAAGCTTGTTTAGGTTCGATGAGCGGAATCGTTCCGACAACGCTGCTGAGCCCCAATTCGACTGCGGCCGTCGTTTTAGGAGCGCACGACTGGACTGGAATTGGACTGGAACGCGCGCCATCTTTTTTGCGCTCTGCTCGACACATAGTTCAGCACTTATATAACCCCGCTGGCCTTGGGCTCGACCCAGAACTAGTTCTCGACCTCTTTGACAACGCTGCAAGCGCCAGCGACCAGCTTGCCGAATTACAAGAGACACTCGATCAGCATGTGCGCGAGCGCCGTGGAGAAGGCAGGCCACTTACAGACGTATTGCTTTACTACATTGGACATGGCCATCCAAGCGACTCTGGTGATTTGTCGCTGCTGGTACGTCGAAGCCGAAGGAATTTGGAATCAGAAACTGGAATCAAAACAGCCGATCTTGCGCGGACGCTTAGGATCGCGGCTCCGCAACAGCGTCGATCTGTAATTCTCGATTGCTGCTTTTCAGAACGAGCTGCAAAATCTTTCATTGGCATGTCAGCAAACCTTAGCCATCAAATAGCAGCGGTAGCTGCTGGCAATTTGGGGGACAATCAGCCGGCGAGAGGTACACTCGTTCTGTGTTCAAGCGGCATTGGCACAGCGTCGATCGGCGATCCGAATGCTAAGCACACGTTGTTCACCGGTGCCGTTCTCGACGTTCTTCAGCATGGCGCTGAAGGCTTCCCATCCCGCTTGTCTTTTTCCGATCTACGTGACGCTGCGTTCGACCAAATGCTAGCGGATTTTGGAGCGAGCGCGCCAAGACCCGTTTTACATCAGGCGTCCGCCTCCCACGGAGACCTTACCAGGGCACCAGCTTTTCCAAACCACGCGAGCATCAACCGAGTTGTTGAGGAAGAGCAAACCCGAGGGAACGCATCTAATATCGCGCCCGACTTGCCCGACGTGCCTCAAGCCGAGAGTGCTGACCGACCCTCACAAGAAAGTTTATCTCAGCCCCACGACAAGTCGGAAGATCAATCCAGACCTGCGATCCGCCCTGCGAATGATGAGGTGAATACATTCCAGCCGGAACATGGGAGCGAGCTCGAAAAAATCGAAAAAAAAAGAACTGTGACATGGCGGCGTCGCTTCACCTTAGTAGCTGTGATCGTTGGATCGCTGATGCTTCTCGTCGGCGGATACGCGGCTTGGCGTGGCCAGATTGAACAATTTCTTACGGGTCTCGACATTACCGAGTCGAACCCGCCCTCGGATGACCCGGCCCCTCTGCCTGCCCAGCCAGCGCCGGAGACGCCCGCTTCGGATGTCGCCGATGCACCGCTGCCGGCCCCCGAGCAGGAAGCGCCCGACCAATCGGCACCTCCAGCCGCCACACCCACACCGGCGGAACCAGGCCCGCAGAAATTCACTCAGCGCCTCAATGCCGACGGCACCGAAATTGACGCCGGCCGAGCCGGTGGCCCGACGATTGGCGAGGGGACATCGATCGCTTCTGTGACTAAGCCATCCACTCCATCATCCGAGTCTAAGGAGCAGCCGGCTCCCGATGCACCTGCCGCCACCGAGCCTACAACGCCCGCGCAACGGCCAGAGGCCAGCATTTCGGCGCTGGAGCAGCCTGCGACTGGGGGCCAGAAAGCGATCCTCTACGAGGAGCGCACCGACGTTTCCGAGGCGTCGGCTGAGCCCGGCTCGATCGTCTGGTCGCTGGTGCAGGAATCGCCAGGCGGCGACCAGCCCCCCGAGGCAGCGATCCGCGCCGAGGCAAATTTCCCCGGCAAGGAGGTGCAACTTCGCATGACGATCCGTCGCAACGCCGACCAGACGCTGCCGGCAAGCCATATCGTTGAGATGATCTTCCAGTCGCCAAAAGGGTTCGAGGGAGGCATCGACAATGTGCTGCGCCTGTCGCTGAAGGGGTCGGAACAGGAGCGCGGCAGCCCGCTGCTCGGCATTCCGGCAAAAATCGCCGACGGCTTCTTCCTGATCGCCCTCAACGACAGCAAACAGGACATCGAGGCGAACACCCAACTGCTGCGCAGCCAAGGGTGGATCGACATTCCGGTTCAGTATAGGTCGGGCCGCCGGGCACTGTTTACACTAGAAAAAGGCCCCCCCGGAACCAAGGTATTCGATGAGGCACTGAAGGCGTGGCAGTGAAGTGGGTCTGGGCAACCCTTCAGTCGTGTAGAACTGATGGCGTAGACCGCCAAGATGGAAGCCGATCTGGCTATCATGCGGGCGATGGCGCGGGCGGCGAGATAGTCCTCGCGTCCTGTTGGTTTGGATTGGGTTCAATAAGCGCCATTGTTGGAGCCTAAGGAATATCCGCGTTTAGGATAACGGTAGACCATGCGCCATCAGCCAAAAGCTCGAAGAGCGCCATGTCGTCGGCGGGATACCGCCTTACGGCTGCGTGCGCCTGGTTGTCCGTCTCGGGCGCGTGCACAACTCGAATTTGATGTCTGAGCGAAGCTGCCGCCTTCTTAATGGCGCCGACTTGACCAACGGCAAACCCGCTCTTAGGTCGAACTGTTGATTTCCACTGAGAAGTGACCCAGTCGACGGAGGTTTTTCCATCGAGAATTGACCCATGTTTGAAGCTCCTCCCACACGGATTGTGTGGGGGACATCGGAGTGATCGACATGGAGTTATTGAGCGTCATCCGACGCTGGCACTACCGAGACCATCTTTCGATCCGCGACATCTCGCGCCGAACCGGACTAT
>NZ_JBEBMH010000042.1:0-38932 GCF_040081985.1 Mesorhizobium yinganensis
GATCCAGGCGCCAATGCCGCGGCCAGTATCCGGCACTGATCCTCTTCACTCCAACGACGACGACGCTCCGGCCCAGTCAATAACGTCATCTGGCTCATGCTGTGCTGCTAACCACGCTCGTAAGGACGACCTTAAGAGCGCAGCCTCGCTACCATGCCATGCTCGCGCAAGGCGGCCCTCGCCGGAGGCGTACGCTCCGTCTGCCCCCGCCCTGCGGCGAACCGCGCCCTTTCGATCCTCAGGAATATACTATAGAGGGGTATACTATGTCCCACACCAAATCCAACAAACAGCAACTGATCGGCCGGGTCCGGCGCATCGCCGGGCAGGTCGCCGCGATCGAGCGCGCGCTGGATACCGAGGCGGGTTGCGCGGCGGTGCTGCAGCAGGCCGCCGCGGTGCGCGGAGCGATCAACGGCCTGATGGACGAACTCATCGAGGACCATCTGCGCGAACATGTCGCCCATCCCGGCCTCGACGAAACGCAACGCGCGGCGGGCACCGAGGAACTGCTCGCCGTCATCCGCCGCTATGCAAGATAGGAGGCCGCCATGGCGACCCAATCGACCGTCGACGCCCTGTCGCACTCGCATGTGTTCCTGGGCCGCTCGCATGACGAAAACGCCCGACGCACCCTGTGGGTGGTCGGCCTGACGGCGGTGATGATGGTGGGCGAAATCGTCGCCGGCACCGTCTACGGCTCGATGGCGCTGCTCGCCGACGGCTTCCACATGGCCACGCATGCCGGCGCGCTGGCGATCGCCGCCGGGGCCTATGCCTATGCGAGGCGCCATGCGACCAGCCCGCGCTTCACCTTCGGCACCGGCAAGGTCGGCGACCTCGCCGGCTTTGCCTCGGCCCTGATCCTCGGGCTGGTCGCGGTCGGCATCGCCGTCGAATCGGCGGGCCGGCTCATCGAGCCGCGCCCGGTCGCCTTCGACCAGGCGACGGTGGTCGCGATCATCGGCCTCGTGGTGAACGTCGTCAGCGCGCTGCTTCTGTCAGGCGGCCATCACGCCCACGAGCATCACGGCCATGACCATCACGGACATCACCACCACGGCCACGACCATCACCACCATGGGCACAACGGCGCCCGCCCGGGCCAGGACAACAATCTCCGATCCGCCTATTTCCACGTCCTCGCGGACGCCTTGACTTCGGTGCTGGCGATCGGCGCCCTGCTTGCCGGCCGCTATCTCGGCTGGGTCTGGCTCGACCCGGCGATCGGCATCCTCGGAGCGGCCGTCATCGCCCGCTGGTCGTGGACGCTGGTGCGCGACAGCTCCGCGGTGCTGCTCGACGCCGCCGATCCGGCGCTCGAAAGCGAAGTGCGGGAGCACGTCGAGACCGACGGCGCGCGGATCACCGACCTGCATATCTGGAGGGTCGGCCCCGAGGCGCATGCGGCGATCGTCAGCGTCACCGGCCCGGTCGACGCCGAGACGATCCGGTCGCGCCTGAAGCCGATCCACGAACTCGCGCATGTCACGGTGGAACGCCGGTAAAGCGTTTCGCGGCCAAGGGGAGGTTTCAAGGCCCCCCTGCCTTGCCGCATGAAAAAGGCCCGTCGCGGGAGGAGGTGCGACGGGCCTGATTTGAAATACGGCGAGGGAGGAGGTTCGCCGTATTCGATGCCGACGATCTGGGAGGAGGTAGATCGTCAGCACCACTGACCTATCTCCCCGCCCACCGTCCGGCAACCGTATTTTACGCATAGGTCGTTTGCGGTGGGAGCATAGCGCACCGCAGGTTGCATCGGATCGGCATCCGCGGCGCCGCAATCGAAAGGCGCGCGGATCGACAAACGGACGGCTTAAGCCGTCCTCTGCCCCAACTGGATGACGTCCGCGCCCCGCCGCAGGCCGGTGGCGACGACGGACACCCTGAACTTTCCCTCCAGCGCCTCGTCGAAGATGGCGCCGACGATGATGTCCGCATCGGAGTCGACTTCCTCGCGGATGCGGGTCGCCGCCTCGTCGACTTCGAACAGCGTCATGTCCATGCCGCCCGAAATGGAGACGAGCACGCCCTTGGCGCCGCCCATCGACGCTTCGTCGAGCAGCGGATTGGCGATGGCCGCTTCCGCCGCCTTCTTCGCGCGGCCTTCGCCGGTGGCTTCGCCGGTTCCCATCATGGCGCGGCCCATGTCGCGCATCACCGACCGCACATCGGCGAAGTCGAGGTTGATAAGACCCTCTTTCACGATCAGGTCCGTGATGCAGCCGACGCCGGCATAAAGCACGCGGTCCGCCATGGCGAAGGATTCGGCGAAAGTCGTCTTGGCGTCGGCGATGCGGAACAGGTTCTGGTTCGGGATGACGATGACCGTATCGGCGCTCTCGCGCAGGCGCTCGATGCCCTCCTCGGCGGTGCGCGTGCGGCGCGTGCCCTCGAAGACGAACGGCTTGGTGACGACCCCGACCGTCAGGATGCCCGCCTGCTTGGCGGCCCGCGCTATGACCGGCGCCGCGCCCGTTCCGGTGCCGCCGCCCATGCCCGCCGTGACGAAGCACATATGCGTTCCCGCCAGTTGCTCCATGATCTCGTCGATGGACTCTTCCGCCGCCGCGCAGCCGACATCCGGCAGCGAACCGGCGCCGAGACCCTCGGTGACATTGGCGCCGAGCTGGATCAGCCGGGACGCCTTCGACATGGCGAGCGCCTGCGCATCCGTGTTGGCGACGATGAACTCCGCGCCCTCCAGCCCCTGCGCGATCATGTTGTTGACGGCATTGCCGCCGCCGCCACCGACCCCGATCACGGTGATCCTGGGTCTCATCTCGACGATTTCCGGCCTGGCGCTCATTGCGATACCCTCCCTGACAGCGCCCGGGAAGCCGGGCGAGGAGCCCACGAATCAGAGTACACCCACCGCGCACAGGGAATCAGACTGAGAACCTCACCGCAAGTCCGGTCTGTCGATCGCATGGGGTAATCGCTTGAAGGAATTACCCTCACCCCCCAACCCCTCCCCACAAGGGGCAGGGGACTGGCTTGCATCTCCGCCAGACGCCGATCGTCGCTGGTTTCGCTCGGCATAACGGCTGCGAAGTCCCCCTCCCCCTTGTGGGGAGGAGTTAGGGGTGGGGGTAGTTCCTTGCGATTGCCCTAGTCGATGACATGAGAACCGGGCGCGGCATCCCCTGTCGCCGAACGGCTCCGCCAACGTCGGCCCAGGCTGTCGGTCGTCGCTAGCCTTTCCCCTCGTCGTCGCAGGAGAATGCCATGTCCATCGGCGCCTGCGCGGTCATCGGCGCAAAGCTGCCGGTTTCCTCCGCCGGCACGGGCGGGGATTTCAAGACCCGCCAGAACACGAAGCCTGCGAAACAGGCCGCGATGGCAATCGCCACATAGATAAAACTTTGCGTGCCGTAGAGCGCGGTCAGCACCGTGCCGAGCCCCGGCGCCAGAAAACCCGCCACCGACCAGGCGAACAGCATCGTGCTGGACAGCGTCACCAGATCGTCCTTGCTGGCGCGGTCGTTCCCGTGGGCGCTGGACAGCGAATAGATCGAATCCGAAGCGCCGCTCCAGATCACATAGATAAGAATGATAGTCAGCAGCGCGCCGCCGTCGAAACGGATGGCCACCACGCCCATGACGGCCACCAGCAGGGCGGCGGCGATCAGCACGTAGCGGCGGTCGGTGCGGTCGGAGATCCAGCCCAGCGGAAACTGGAACATCAGCGTGCCCAGCGGCATCGCCGACATCAATGTCGCCACCTGGCTCTGCGAATAGCCCTTGGCCGTCGCATGGATCGGCGCGAAACCGGCGATCATCATCGACAGGCCGCCGACCGCCAGCATTCCGGCAATGCCCACCGGCGAGATGCGCCAGGCCTTTCGCCACGCCACCGACGCGCCCTGCGGCGCGGGCGGCTGCGCCAGATTGGTCAGACCGACCGGCAGGATCGACAGGGCCGTGAAGATGATGCCGAAGATCGGCGCGTCCGGGCTCTCGATGTCGGCAAAGCCGAGCAGGAAGGCGCCGGCGCCCAGCCCCACCACATAGGCGACGTAGAAGATCGCCATGACCCGGCCGCGTATGGCGTTGCCGACCGCGTCGTTCAGCCAGCTTTGCGCCACGATGAACAGGCCGGAAATGGCGAAGCCGTAAAGCGCTCGCGCAAAAATCCACACCGGCCCGTCGACCCTCACCGCGACCAGCGCGTTGGCGAGCACGATCAGCCCGGAAAACAGCAGGTAGCTGCGCGCATGGCCGACGCGGCGCACCAGCGGTCCCGTCAGAAGGCAGCCCAGGAGCCCGCCCGCCGACAGGCCGGTCAGGATCGAGCCTGCCCAGGTCGGCGCGTATCCTTCGATGCCGAGTTTTACCGGGATGTAGGCGAACAACAGCCCGTTGCCGACCGCCACCAGCGCCATCGACAGGATGATCGAGGCGACGGCCAGCATCGGCGCGGGCTTGTCCCCGTCCGGAATCTTTGCTCCTGCCGCCACCGCCGCCATGTCTCCCATTGTTCGAAAATGCCTTGGCCGGCGGCTGCGCGCAGCGTCAAAAACGACATGGCCGGACACGTCATGTCGGTCGGCAGGATTTTCGGAAGCGCGTCAGGCACATGGGGCCGGTTTGGCTGGTTCCGACAGTCCGCGCAGGTCCGCGTCAGGTAGATCAGCCTCTTCTGCGCGCAAGCTCTTGATAACACTTTGATATACCTGCATATTATGAACTTGACGCGAACACGGCCGTCGCCTGGGATGTTGTCTTTGCCGGTTTTTTGGTGCGGCCGCACCAAGTGCGGCCCGGACATGAAAAACGCTCCGCAGCCGGCCGGCTGCGGAGCGCTTGCGATGCGCGGACGTGAAAAGCCGGAAACGGTCCGCGCAGCCGACAGCCTGAGACGGCCTGGTTTCCGGCCCCGGCCGCAAGGCCGGGATGGGGTCTCACATCTTCGGCAGCAAAACCTTGTCGATGACGTGGATGACGCCGTTCGACTGCTCGACATTGGCGATCGTGACGTTGGCGACGTTGCCGTTCTCGTCCTCGATCGTGATCTTGTCGCCCTTGTATTTCGCGGTCCAGGTGCAGCCGCCGACGGTCTTCACCGGATGCGCGCCCTTGTCGTCGTCGACCATCTTCATGATATCGCCCGACATCGCCTTGGCCGCGACGACATGGCAGGTCAGGATTTTCGTCAGCTTGTCCTTGTTCTCGGGCTTCAGCAGCATCTCGACCGTGCCGGCCGGCAGCGCCGCGAAGGCTTCGTTGGTGGGAGCGAGCACCGTGAAGGGACCTCCGCCCTGCAAGGTCTCGACAAGGCCGGCGGCCTTGACCGCGGCGACCAGCGTGGTGTGGTCCTTGGAGTTGACGGCGTTCTCGACGATGTTCTTGTCGGCATACATCGGCGCGCCGCCGACCATCGGGTTGCCAGCATAGGCGAGCGTCGCGGCGGACAGGGCGAGAGCGCCGGCGACGAGGGCTGTGAACTTGCGCATTTCAGGTTCTCCTTGGCTTGTTCCCGTTTCTCGGGGGCAGCGGGAGACACGTGGCTCACTTCCAATAAGTTTCAGATTTTTTTGATTTTTTTGGCGCGGCGTACTGCATATGAGGAACAGCTACGAGGGGCAGCGGCGTAAAGTTTCAACATCGCCAGGATTAGAATCCGCGATCTCTCAGGACATTCGGAATTGGGCGGCTGCGGAAGGCTAACGCCTGATCAGCTTTCCGAAAAACGGGGATGGAAAAATCCGTTCCATCTTGAAAATTCTTCGCTTTCCGCAACCCCTCTCTTGTCTTTTCAATGCCTTGGCCGGCAGCCATCCGCGACAAGCCAGAAACTTCCGGAGCATTCATCCCCACACCCCCGACCGGAGCGACAATGCCGCCGGCTTGGCTGGAAATGGATGGCAATGGACGGGACTGTGGCAATCGAGCAAAACTGGGAGGCGCTGAAGCGCATCCTCATTATGCTCGTCGCCATGGCCGGGATGGGCGCTGGGGGACCGGGTTCTGGTGGCGTTGGCGATGAGAGCGCTGGCGCCGGGAGCCTTGGCGCTGGTGGCGTTGGCGCTGGTGGCGTTGGCGCTGGGGGACAGTTTACTTTCTTTCCGCGGAAAGGCGCAGCCGCTTCAAGGCAGGTTCTGGCGGAAAAAAGTAAACTGTCCCCGGCACTTACCCTCCCGCGCCATCTCTACCTCGCCATCCTCCGGCTGTTGCGCCCCGCTGAAGCCGCCGCGCGGCGGCTGATCATCGCAGCGGCGCGCGGGATCGTGGTAACGCTTCCGCCGCTACGGCCGCGCAAGCCGAAACCCGCAACGCTACGAGGCCCCCGCGCCTTCCTGCCGAAGCGACCGAAAAGACGTCCCAAGCCCGCCCCGCGCATCCGCTCGCTGTCGCTGCTCGACCCACTACGGCGTCCGTTCCGCGTCCGCCGCCGCCCTGTGCCCGCCCACGCCGCCCCGCGCATCCTGGGCCTCGATTTCAACGCGCCGTATCGCCCGCTGCCGCCACCGCCATCTTCCGACGATCCGATCGATGCCGCCCGTCTCGGCCAGCGCCTTGCCGCGCTCGCCGCAGCACTCGACGACCTGCCGGGCCAGGCAAAACGCTTCGCCCGCTGGCAGGCGCGGCGCGACGCCGCAATCGCCCGGGACGGACCCGTCTCCGGCCGGCGCCTCTCGCCGCTGCGGCGCGGGCGTCCGCCCGGCGGCCGGTTGTCGCGCTACGATCCGGGCGCGCCGCATCCCCGCGGGATCCGCGAGGTCGACGAGATCCTGGCCCATGCCCATGCGCTGGCCGTCCACGCCCTCGACCGCTCCGACACCTCATGACGCGCGGCCTACGCGAGATGACAAGCAGAGGATCAAGCCGGCGCGGATTTCCGCCGCGGGCGACGTGGACGGCTGCGTACAGGAAAGATTCTTCTCAGCCGAAGAACCGAGTGGGTGAAAAAGCAACCGTCCCCAGGCATTTACCCCGTTTAGGGCGAAATCGAAAACCCAGGCGGGGCAGCAGGCAGCCCGTATCCCCAGCGCTTTTCAAAGCCGGAAAAGATCGCCGACGGAAAGCACCGGCCCGGTCGGTTGCCCCGTCGGCGAGCCGCCAACCGGTTCCAGGCTGATGGCCAGCTTCGAGCCGGCTGCCAGTTTTTCGCGGGCGGCGGTGTCGACCGGCAGATGGACGGATGCGCCGACCGGGATCACCCCCATCGATACCGGCGCGTTCGAGCCCTCGATCATCCACAGTTGAAAATCCTTTCCGGCGGCCCTGTCGCCGGAGACATGGCTGAGGCCGACCGCGCCGGAAGCCGGATCGTAGACGGCGAGGTAACGCACGTCGCTGCCCTCGGCGGCAAGCGATGCGACGAGCTGGCCCTGCGCCTCTCCAACCGGCGCACGCAAATAGGGAACTACCACCGCAAGCAGCAGGGCGGCGACGGCGGCGGCGGTCAGACCGCGCCAGAAAGTGAGGCTCGCCCACAGACTGGAAGGCTTGTCCGCCGCGGCCGCCTGTTGCGAAAACAGCCGCCGGTCCAGCGCCGCCTTGACCAAGGCCGGCGGCTCGACGGGTGCGTAGGCCGAAGCCATCGGCGCGAAATGATTTTCCCAGCGCTCGACCGCCCGCGAAAAATCCGGCTCGGCCTCGATCCGGTGCGCCGCCGCGGCGCGCTCGTCGGACGACAGCACGCCAAGCACGAATTCGGCGGCGAGCAGATCGTCGCCGCCTTCATCGGGCCTATGGTCGCCGGCGATGCTCATCGCTCAAGACATTCCCTCAATTTCAGCAGGCTGCGGCGCAGCCAGGTTCGCATGGTGTTCAGCGGCACGCGATAGCGCTCCGCCAGTTCGGCATAACTCTCGCCGCGCAGATAGGCGCCGCGCACGGCCTCGGCCCGGTCCTTCTCCAGTTCGTCGAGGCACGAATGGATGCGTTGCGCCTCGCCACCCGCTGCAAGCGTGGCTTCGGGGTCGGGCGCGGGATCGGCGATGTCGAGCGCCTCGTCTATGTCGGCCGCGGCCTGCCGGCGCTGGCGGACGCGGTCGATCGCGTGGTTGCGCGCCACCGCCACCAGCCACGAGATCGGGCTCAGGTCGGAAATGGCGAAGCGGTCGGCCTTCATCCAGATTTTTACGAACACTTCCTGCAACGCCTCCTCGGCCTCGGCCCGGTCGTTCAAGACACGCAGGCATACGCCGAAGAGTTTCGCGCTGGTGTGGCGGTAGAGAAGGTCGAAGGCCGCGCGGTCCTTCATCGCGGTCCGCACGATCAGTTTTGTAATATCCTGCGGCGCCGGCGCCCCTGCCTGGGGCTGACGGCCGGTTGGATAGGCTGAGGTCCTCGGTTCCATGCCTGTCGACAGACTACCACGAATTCCGGCGGCCAACACGATGCGGCCGGCGGCGCGCCAAGCTGGCCGGCAACTGTTCCCGCACATACGCTGATCGCGTGACGCCGGATTTGTGCCCTAGCGATTTCCACGCTGCCCATCATCGGCTGAAGGGTGGCACCGATTTCCTCACGGCGGTCTTGCCGGCAAGTCGCGGACGGGCCATCTAAAGGGCACCTCCGAACAGGGATGCACGATGACGATTGCCGGCCAGCTTGCCCTCATCGTCTCCGCCATCTTCGCCGGCGCGGCGGTCTACATCAACGCCGTCGAACAGCCCGCCCGCCTCGCCCTCGACGACCGCTCGCTGATTCGGCAATGGAAACTCGCCTACGCCAGAGGCTTCGCCATGCAGGCCTCGCTGGCCATCGTCGGCTTCCTGCTCGGCCTCCTCGCCTGGTGGCAGACCGGCGGCTGGCTGTGGCTCGCCGGCGCCGTCGTGCTCGTCGCCAACTGGCCCTTTACGGTGATCGCCATCATGCCGACCAACAAGAAGCTCATGGCGACCGATCCGTCGCGGGCCGGGCCGGAGAGCCGCGCGCTGCTGATGAAATGGGCCGGCCTGCACGCCGTGCGCACGGCGCTCGGCTTCGCTGCGACCGTCATTTTTCTGCTGGCATCGCTGCGTTAGCTTGGCCGACCGAAGCAGGCGCCGGAACGCGCGAGCAGGTCGGTCGGGCCATTTGCCCGCCACCCGCTTTCCCGGTAAGACGCCCGCCGAAGCAGCCATTCCGAGGGGACACAACGATCATGGACATCGCCGAAACCGCCGCCAACCAGGCCGCCTTGCTGTCGCGCGCGCTTCCCTACATGCAGCGCTACGAGAACAAGACGGTGGTGGTGAAATATGGCGGCCATGCCATGGGCAACGCGGCGCTCGGCCAGGCCTTCGCCCGCGACATCGCGCTGTTGAAACAATCTGGCGTGAACCCGATCGTCGTGCATGGCGGCGGCCCGCAGATCGGCGCCATGCTGAGCAAGATGGGCATCGAATCGAAATTCGAGGGCGGACTGCGCGTCACCGACCAGCGCACCGTCGAGATCGTCGAGATGGTGCTGGCCGGCTCGATCAACAAGGAGATCGTGGCGCTGATCAATGCCGAGGGCGAATGGGCGATCGGGCTCTGCGGCAAGGACGGCAACATGGTGTTCGCCGAGAAGGCGAAGAAGACGGTCGTCGATCCCGACTCCAACATCGAGCGTGTGCTCGACCTTGGTTTCGTCGGCGAACCCGTCGAGGTCGACCGCACGCTTCTCGACCTGCTTGCCCGCTCCGAGATGATCCCGGTGCTTGCGCCGGTCGCCCCCGGTCGCGACGGTCATACCTACAACATCAACGCCGACACTTTTGCCGGCGCCATTGCCGGCGCGCTCGAGGCAAAGCGCCTGCTGTTCCTGACCGACGTTCCTGGCGTGCTCGACGGCGACAAGAAGCTGATCGACGAGCTTTCGGTGGCGGAGGCCAAGGCCCTGATCAAGGACGGCACGATCTCCGGCGGCATGATCCCCAAGGTCGAGACCTGCATCGAGGCGATCGAACGCGGCGTCGAGGGCGTCGTCATTTTGAACGGCAAGACGCCGCACGCGGTGCTGCTGGAGCTTTTCACCGAGCACGGCGCGGGCACGCTGATCGTGCCGTGATGCCGGTCGTCTTTCGCGACAAGGGCTTCCGGTTCCACTTCTATTCGAATGAAGGGGAGCCTCGCGAACCACCGCACATCCATGTGCTTAAGGATGGCATCGATGCTAAATTTTGGCTTAGGCCGGATGTCGTGGTAGCTTACAATGACGGCTTCAGCGCCAAGACGCTTCGCGAACTGACCGAAGTCATCGTGAGGCGTCGCGACGAGATCGAGCAGGCTTGGCATGAATTCTTCGGTTAGGGCGATCAAGGTAAGTTTCGATCAAGAGAGCATGCGGGTCGATCTGTCCGATGGCCGTATGCTGAGCGTTCCTCTCGCCTGGTTCCCGAGACTGCTGCGTGCGTCAGCCGCCGAGCGCGAAGCGGTGACGATCAGTACGCGCGGACTCCATTGGGAAGCACTCGACGAAGACATTTCTGTCGCAGGGCTGCTGGCAGGGCGTGGCGACCAGACGCGGCCACGCTCCAGGCAGGCGGCCGAGTAAGTCGGCTGGCCACCAGACGCCGCGATGTTTTTCATCGAACGCCGCGCCGGCAGGCCGATCTCGTGCCATGACGGGTCATAAAGTTCCGCTCATCCTAGCCACACTCGCAGCCCTGCTTTGCAGCGTGGCAACCGCCCCTGCGCGGGACCGCGCCTGCGGAAGCCGCGAGCCGATCAACACGCTGGCCGAACTGTGGCCGGCGCTCTATGCCTGCTGGTCGCCTCCGGCCGGCACGGAAGGCAAGGAACTGACGCTGACCTTCTCCGTCCGCCGCGACGGAACGCTGATCGGCAAGCCGCGCGCCACCTATTCCAAGCTGCAAGGAGGCAACGACCTCGACCGCGCCTTCGTCGCCTCGGTGCTGCAAGCCCTCGACAAGACCCTGCCCCTGCCGATCACGGAAAGTCTTGGCGGCGTCATCGCCGGGCGGCCGATGGCGCTGCGTTTCGCGGTGCCGGTGGGGCCGGAACTTTGACGTTATCTTGCCGAACCGGCATCCGGCGCGAGGACAGCGTTTCATCCTCCGCTAAGGGCGTATGACTTTTAGCGGCTTCATGATGACCCGTATTGGGCTTCGTCTTGTATCCCATGACCATCGACTCTTCCTCGGCATCCTGCGGCGCCCCCCAAAAGGCTTCGAGCGTCGGCCCGTTCCCAATGCGCCGGTCGCGGAGGAAAAAATCCCACACTTCATGAAACCAGACGCGCCGGCCCATCTTGGTGTACCAGCGCATCGAATGCCGCTGCTCGCGATCGGGGTGCAGAAGGATGCGCGCCAGCGCCTTCGGCCTGGACTGCACCATCACCTCGATCAGCTTGACGCTGAAGAACAGCATCCAGGGCTTGAGCCGGCTCATCTGCAGCACCTGGTGCTTGTAGTCCCAGAGCCGCGCATCGGTCTGGATAACGGTCCTGTCTCGGGCGATGCGGAAGAACGGCGTCCAGCGATGCGGCGTCACGTAGAGCGCCTGGATCTGGTCGGGGTCGTAGGCGAGAAGCTGCCGCAAACCGCGCCACAGGTCGGAAAACCCTTCGTCCTCGAAACCGACAACCCAGGTCGCCATCGACAATATGCCGTGCCGGCGCAACAGCCTTATCGCCTCGCGGTCTGACCGGGTACTGCCGCCCTTTTTGATCAGCGCCAGCGTCTGTTCGTCGGTGTTCTCCATGCCGAGCAGCCAGCGGATGACGCCCGCTTTTCGGTAGAGGTGAAGGATGTCGGCGTCGCGCACGATGTCGTCGGCGCGGGTCGAGCCGACGATCAGCACCGGCACGTTCTCCGCGATCATCGCCTCGAGAAAGGCGCGCCACGCCTTCTTCGACGAGGTGGGGTTCTCGTCGGCGAGGTTGATCAGTTCGACCCCGTGCTCGCGATGCAGACGCGCGATCTCCTTCGCCAACAGTTTTGGGTCGCGATGCCGCCAGCGCGTCCAGAACCCGCGCTGGCCGCAATAGTTGCAGAGGTGCGGGCAGCCGCGCGAGAACTGCATGACCACGGCGCGCTTGCCGCCCCAATAGCTGTAGCGGGCATGGTCGATCAGTTCCCAGCCGACGCGAAAATCGTCGAGATTGGCGATGGTGCGCGCCGGCCTTGTCGCAAAGGGCCGGCCGAGATCGTCGCGATAGGCGATGCCCTCGACCGAGGACAGCGGTTTTCGCCCGGCAAGTGCTGCGACGAGAGCAATGATCGTCGCCTCGCCCTCGCCGCGCACCAGAATGTCGAACGCATCGGTCGCCGCGAGGATGTCGCGCCAGTGATAGGTCGGGAACACTCCGCCATAGACGATCAGCGTTTCCGGCGCGGCCGACTTCAGCATCCTTGCTATCGACAGCGCCGTCGGATGCGCGGAGGTCGAGCCGGAATGACCGATCAGCACGAGATCCGGGCCGTCCCTCAAGGCATCCGACACGACCGCATCCAGCGACATCGGCCCGAATTCGGCGTCGACCAGCCGCACGCGGTGCCCCGCGTCGATCAGCGGCCCGCCGAGGCAAAGCAGGCCCAGCGGCGGCAGATGGTCGTCCGGAATGCGGCTGCCGATCGCCGTGTGCGGCGGGTTGACGAGAACGATCTGCATGTCCGGGCCTCCAGCTTTCCCGGCATAGGGCTAGGCTGGGAAGTGGACCGGCGATTGGCTGGAACAAGGCGGGCTCGGGCGGATGGTCAGCAAAGATTGTGCAGAGGCGGCCGGACGCGCGCCCGCGCGGCGGAACTCACTCGGCGGGCACGTCGCTCTGCGTGGAGGGGGCCGCATCATGGCCGGCAGCGGCCGTCGTTCCGACCAGGCGCAAGGGCGGCGCCGTGACCTGAAGCGCGGCCACCCGCCGGTCGTAGTCGGGCGCGATGGTTCCGAAGACGCGGTCCCAGAACGAAAAGTAGTTTCCAAAATTGTAGCGGAATTCCGAATGGTGCTGGTCGTGGAAGAACACACACAGCATCGGCGACGGAAAGCGGGCGGTCGACGAGGCGAAATATTCGAAGCCGGCATGACCGAAGGTGCCGTTGATCTGGTCGTAGGCCCGGTTGGCGAGGATGATCAGCGGCGGGAACGGAATGACGAAGACCATCAGCGTGTGATGCGCCTGCGACAGCGCGGTATCCACCACCGTCATCGAGTCATGGCTCCATGCCGTCGGCGCAACGCTGCGATGATGGAAGGCGTGATGCCTGTAGAACAGCTTGGTGTGCAGCAGGCGGTGCGCGGCATAGAACCACAGGTCAGAGATCACCATGCACAGAAAGAACAGCGGCAGCGCATTCCACCAGGTGAGTTGCCATGGCGTCGGCGCCCAGCCCATATGCTGCGAGAACAGGCCGAGCGAGACGGAGGTCGAGGTGACGAGGATCGAGACCGCGCTCTGGCGGATTTCGGCCCCCATGCGCTTCTCGCCACGGCGCGTCTTCTGGATGCGCCTGTCCGGATTACGGCCGTTGAGCCAAGTGATGCCGAGACCATAGAGGAAATACAGCGCCAGCGTCACGCCATAGATCGCCGCGAGCAGGGTCAGGAACGTCAGCAAGGGGTCGAGGAAGGCAGTCATGAATTCCGCGCCGGTTCCCGTCTTCAGCGAGCATGCGACGCCTACCACAACTTCCAACTGCAGCAAACTTGGCGGAAAACTGCGCGCTGCGCTTCCCTGCCGCGAAAGCGGTGGAAACGACCGAGGCAATCGCGCTATAGGCCGCCATCGCGGCCGAATTGGCCACAATCAAGATCAAAGCGACCGGCCTTCGCGGCACGGGAGCGGTGGGAAGGAACCCAATCATGAATGTCAGGCAGGAAACGCAGGAGCTTCTCGGACGCATGGGCGTCGCGTCCGACCGCCTCTCCGGCGGCGACCTCGTCGTCCGCAGCCCGGTGACCGGCGAGGAGATTGCGGCGCTGAAGAGCATTTCGACCGCCGACACGGCCAGTGCGATCGACGCTGCGGACACAGCCTTTCGCGACTGGCGCAACGTGCCGGCGCCGAAGCGCGGCGAACTGGTGCGGCTGCTCGGCGAGGAATTGCGCGCCCACAAGGCCGATCTCGGCCGCCTTGTCTCCATCGAAGTCGGCAAGATCACGTCCGAGGGTCTCGGCGAAGTGCAGGAGATGATCGACATCTGCGACTTCGCCGTCGGGCTTTCCCGCCAACTCTACGGCCTGACCATCGCCACCGAGCGCCCCGGCCATCGCATGATGGAGACCTGGCATCCGCTCGGCGTCGTGGGCGTCATTTCCGCCTTCAACTTCCCGGTCGCGGTGTGGTCGTGGAACGCGGCGCTGGCTTTCGTCTGCGGCAATTCCGTCGTCTGGAAGCCGTCGGAAAAGACACCGCTGACGGCGCTCGCTTGCGAGGCGATCTTTGCTCGCGCCGTTGCCCGCTTCGGCGGCGCGCCGGAAGGTCTGCTGAAGGTGCTGATCGGCGACCGCGCCGCCGGCGAAGTGTTGGTCGATCATCCGAAGGTGCCGCTGGTCTCCGCCACCGGCTCGACGCGCATGGGCCGCGACGTAGGCCCGCGTCTGGCCAAGCGTTTCGCCCGCGCCATCCTGGAACTCGGCGGCAACAATGCCGGCATCGTCTGCCCCTCGGCCGATCTCGACATGGCACTGCGGGCCATCGCCTTCGGTGCGATGGGCACGGCCGGCCAGCGCTGCACGTCGCTGCGCCGCCTGTTCGTGCACGAAAGCGTCTACGACGCGCTCGTGCCGCGCCTGCGCAAGGCTTATGAGAGCGTCTCGGTCGGCAGCCCGCTGGAAACATCGGCGCTGGTCGGCCCGCTGATCGACAAGGCGGCTTTTTCCGGCATGAGCAAGGCGCTGGAGGCAGCGAAGGCCGCAGGCGGCAAGATCACCGGCGGCGCCCGCGTCGACAACGGCCATGCCGAAGCCTACTACGTCCGCCCGGCGCTGGTCGAGATGCCGAAGCAGAGCGGGCCCGTGCTCGAAGAAACCTTCGCGCCGATCCTTTATGTGATGAAGTATTCCGACTTCGATGCCGCGCTTGCCGACCACAACGCCGTCGGCGCCGGCCTGTCGTCTTCGATCTTCACCCGCGACCTGATGGAGTCGGAGCGGTTCCTGTCGGCGGAAGGTTCGGACTGCGGCATCGCCAACGTCAACATCGGCACATCGGGCGCCGAGATCGGCGGCGCGTTCGGCGGCGAGAAGGAGACGGGCGGCGGCCGCGAGAGCGGCTCGGACGCCTGGAAGGCCTATATGCGCCGTGCCACCAACACGGTGAACTATTCGAAGGCGCTGCCGCTGGCACAGGGCGTGTCGTTCGACATCGATTGAGCAGGAACGCTGGTCGCCAAGGCTTGCGCCGCGTGCTCGGCGCAGGCTCGGCGGTACTCCAGGGCAATTCCCCCGCCGCTTATCGCGGCAACGTCGAGGCGAGCAGAGACTTGACGGGGGAAGGGATTCAAAAGCCTCGTTAGCCGGCTGACAACACCGCTTTCCGAACGCGGCAGCCGGCTACATATCTGCTGAGAACGCCTGATCGCCGCCGATCCAGACGCCACGCACGTCGAGATCGTCTGAAAGCGCCACGATGTCGGCGCGCGAACCCGCCCTCAGGCGGCCATGGCGGGAAAAACCCATCGCGTCCGCCGGATAGAGCGAAGCCATGCGCAGTGCCTCGCCGAGTTCCAGCCCGATCTTGCGGTGCATGAACCTCACAGCCGAGATCATGTCGAGATCGGCGCCGGCGAGCGTTCCGTCAGCCAGCGTCAGCCTGCCGTTCTCGCGGCGGATGGTGCGGCCGTTCAGCGTGAACGACGTCATGTCCGTGCCGATCGTCGACATGGCGTCGGTGACGAGGAAGATTTTCGCCGGCCCGGTCTTGGCCCGCAGCGCGATGCCGATCGTCGCCGGGTCGACATGGATGCCGTCGGCGATCAGGCCCGCCCAGAGGCTGCCATTGTCGATGACCGCGCCGGCCAGTCCCGGCTCGCGGTTGCCGATCTGGCTCATGGCGTTGAACAGATGCGTTGCCATGCTCGCGCCGGCGGCGGCGGAGGCCATCGCCGTGGCGAAGCTCGTATCCGAATGGCCGAGGCTGACGATGACGCCTGCTTGCGCCAGTGCGCTCATCCGCTCCAGCGAAACCGATTCAGGTGCGACGGTGATCAGGAGCGACGGCAGCCGCTTTCGCGCCTCGATCAGGAATGCCTGGTCGGCATCCTGCATCGGCCGGATCAGTTTCGGATCATGTGCGCCCTTGCGCGCCAGAGACAGATGCGGGCCCTCCAGATGCAGGCCGGCAAAACCCGGCACGTCAGCCTCAAGGGCCGCGACGCCGGCCTCCACTGCGCGCGCCGTGACTTCCGGCGTGTCGGTGATCAGCGTCGGCAGCAGCGCCGTCGTGCCGAACGGAGCGTGGGCGGCGCAGATCGTTCGGATTGCCTCGACGTCCTGCCGGTCGTTCAGCATCACGCCGCCGCCGCCATTGACCTGCAGGTCGACAAAACCCGGGACGAGCAGTCCCCCCTGCTCGGCGACTGTCACCCCAGCAGGGATTTCGCCCTTGGGCACGATAGCCTCGACGCCGTCGCCGCGCACCACCAGCGCGGCATCGCGATGCCAGATCACGCCGTCGAAGATGCGTGGGGCGGAAAGCGCAAAGCTCTGCATCAGCGGGTTTCCGTGACCTTGCGCAGGTTGCGCGGCTCGTCCGGATTGAGGCCGCGATGGCGCGCGAAGGCTTCGACGAAAGCGTAGAACGACACGATCAGCGGCAGCGGGTCTGTCAGCGGATGGCCGGTGGCCACATGCGGCAGTTTCCGCGCCTGCCCGGTGCGCAGCGATGTCGCGAAGGCCGCCGCGCCCTTCGCGGCAAGCGCGTCCACCGTCTCGGCGACGGAAGCCTCCGACGCGTCGCGCGCCGCCAGAGCCAGCACCGGGAAACCCGGCCCGACGAGCGCCAGCGGCCCGTGCATGACCTCGGCCGCGCTATAGGCCTCGGCATGCATACCGCAGGTCTCCTTGAACTTCAGCGCCGCCTCGCTGGCGATGGCATAGGAGGGGCCGCGCCCGAGGATGAACAGCGACTGCTCGTCCTCCAACTCGCCCGCGATCTCCATCCAGTCGCAGCCCACCGCCTGATGCAATTGCTCCGGCAGCCGCGTCAACGCGGCCAGCAGCCCGTCATCCTCGGTGCAATGCGCCATCAGCGACAGACCGGCTATCGCCGAATTGACGAAACTCTTGGTCGCCGCGACGCTGCGCTCCGGTCCCGCAAGAATGTCGATCGGATAGTCGGCCGACTTCGCCAGCGGCGAATCCGGGGTGTTGGTCAACGCCACCGTCAGTGCCCCACCGGCCTTCGCCTGCTTAGACATGGCGACGATGTCCGGGCTTTTTCCCGACTGCGAGATCGACAGGCAGACCGTGCCGGCCAGCCGCAATTTTGCGCCGTAGATCGAGGCGATGGACGGGCCGACCGACGCGACCGGAATGCCGGCGGTGAGTTCGATCGCGTATTTGAGGAAGGAGGCCGCATGGTCGGAGGAGCCACGCGCCACGGTCACCACGAAATGCGGATTGCGCCGCCTTATGTCAGCGCCGGCCTCGGCCAGCACCTTGCCGCTGCCGTCGAGCAGTCGCGCGGCCGCGTCCGGTATCTCCTCCACCTCGCGTCGCATATGGGTCATGTCGTTCATGGGCTCACCCCATCCTCGGCGCCTCCGCCGATCCTCAGCTCGGCGACGAAATCATATGTATCGCCGCGATAAATCGAACGTGTGAATTCGACCACCTTGCCCGTCGACAGATAGGATATCCGTTCGATGTGAAGCCCGGCCACACCCGTCGGCACGTCGAGCAGGCGCGCGTCGACCGAGCCGAGATTGGCAGCCGAAATGCGCTGCACCGCGCGCACCGGCCTGTTGCCGGTCTTTTCCAGCGCGGCATAAAGCGACGAGCCCACCGCCATGGGGTCGGGCAGCGCCGCCGTCGACAGAGAGGCGCGCTCGATCGCCAGCGGCGTGCCGTCGGCGATGCGCAGCCGGCTGACGCGCGACACCGATTCTTTCGCGGACAGGCCTAGCACCATCATCTCGTCAGGGGAGGGCGCATAGATGCCGCGCTCCAGCCATTCGGAGCGCAGCGTCATGCCGCGCCGCGCCATGTCCTCGGTGAAGGAGGTGAGCAGCGACAGCGACTGCTCGACCCGTTCGACAGGCCGCGCCACGAAGGTTCCGGAGCCGTGCCGCTGCACAAGCATGCCGCCCTTGACCAGATCCTGCACCGCCTTGCGCACGGTGACCCGCGAAATGCCGGCCTTGGCGGCTATGTCGCGTTCGGACGGCAGGGCGTCTCCCGGACGGATGACGCCCGCCTGCACCGCGTCCTCGATCGAGCGCTTGAGCTTCAGGTAGAGCGGCGCGCCGCTCTGGCCCGCCTCCCTCACCGCACTCTGGATGCGCTCGGCAAGGTCAGCCATGCGCCGCCTCGCTCGCGACGAACCGGCGAACGGCCATGGAGACCGCCCCGCCGAGCGCGTCCTGCAACGGGTCGCGCAGCCGCGCCCGGTGTTCCGGCGAGAGCCGTTTTGCGTAAAGCGCGGCCAGCCCGCCGAGCAGGCAAAGCGGCTCGCCGTCCTTCAAGCCCAGCACGCCCAGCGACGCCTCGATGTCGGCGACGGCGCGCTTCAGGATGAACTGCGCGACGGCATCGCCCTTCTCGGCATGGTCGAACACCATCGGCGCGAACCCGCCGAAATCGCCCGGCTTGGCGGTCGTGGTGAATTCCACCACGTCGCGCGGATTGTCGCGGAACACGGCGAGCAGCGCCTTCGTCAGCGGCGAGGCAGGCCGGATGCCGTCATAGGCGAGCAGCGTCTCTTCCAGCAGGTCGCGGCCGATGCGCGCGCCGCTGCCCTGGTCGCCGACCAGAAATCCCCAGCCGCCGACGGTGCGCACGACGCCGGCGCGCCGCATCATATAGGCGGTGCCGGTGCCGAGGATGACGATGGCGCCGTCATCGGCGCCCAGCGCTCCCTCCAGGGCAATGGCTGCGTCGCTCTCGACAACGCTGCGGCTGAACGGCAGGACGGCCTCGAGCTGCTGCCGGTAGGTGCCGACATTGCTGCCGGCCAGCCCCAGCAGCGCCGGTGTTTTCGGGATCAGGTCGGGGTCAAGGCCGGCTTCCGCAAACGCCAGCCGCGCCGCGTCGACGATGCTGGCGCGGGCGCCGGTCAGGTCGGTGCGGATGTTGGCGGCGCCGCTCTTGGCGCGGCCCAGAATGGTTCCATCGGCGGTGGCGACCGCCGCCCGGCAGCTCGTCCCGCCACCATCGATGCCCAATACCAGTTCCACGCGGATGCTCCTCTATCACTATGATACCAATAAAATACCAATATCCAAGCGTTAATTTTTACAAGCGAGGCAATTTCCTCAAATCCTTGTAATTTAATCGATTTGTCGATCGCGTATCTCAGCCTGCCGAAAAATCCGTTAACGTCTCTGGACAAGTGGTATTTTTTTGGTATTGTCACCCGAAGTGGAGGGACAATCGATGGCGCTTGCCGGCACCGAGACAGCGAACGCAAAGGCAAAGGGGCTGGATTTGCAGCCGCCGGCCGCGATCCTGCGCCTGCTGGCCGATGCCCAGGTCGAAGCCGCGAAAAGCGTCCAGCACGCCATTGCCGAGATTGCACAGGCGGCCGAACTCGCGGCCGGGAAGCTGGAATCCGGCGGCAGGCTCTTCTATGCGGCGGCAGGAAGCTCGGCGTTGATGGCGCTTGCCGACGCACTGGAATTGCCCGGCACCTACGGCATTCCCTCCGACCGCGTCGTGGTGCTGATCGCCGGCGGCAAGGACGCCTTCGTCGACCTTCCCGGCGCCCCGGAAGACGACGCCGCGCAAGCCGCGAAGGAGGTCGCGGACAACGGCCTGACGGTCGGCGACTGCCTCATCGCGCTCTCCGCCAGCGGTACGACGCCCTATGCGCTCGGCGCGCTGGAAGAGGCGGCGAAGCGCGGCGCCGCGGTTGTCGGCGTCGCCAACAATGCCGGCACGCCGCTGGTGACGCGCGCCGATGTCGGCATCGTGCTCGCCACCCCGCCCGAAATCGTCGCCGGCTCGACCCGCATGGGCGCCGGCACGGCGCAGAAGATCGCGCTCAACATGTTTTCGACCTTGGTTGCCGTGCATCTCGGCCACGTCCATGACGGCTACATGGTCAATCTCCGCGTCGACAACATGAAGCTGCGCAAGCGCGCGGCGCGCATCGTCTCGACCGTCGCCGGCTGTTCGGAAGACGAGGCGGCCGGCTTTCTGGAACAGAGCGGCGGCGCCGTGAAAAGCGCGGTACTGTTGGCTGCGGGCGCGCGCGATGCCGCCGCCGCGAACGAAATTCTGGCGGGGACCGGTCACAAATTGCGGCCGGCACTGGCCAGTCTTGAAGAGGGGAGCGACAGCTCTCGTCACAATGGAACCTGAACAGGTCAAAACAGGGAGACTAAGCATGCAAACGAGACTTTTGACGGCGCTCCTGCTCGGCTCGACCGTTCTCGGCTCGGCCGGGGCGGCGCTCGCGCAGGACAAGACGCTCACCATCGAGAGCTGGCGCAACGATGACCTCGCCATCTGGCAGGAGAAGCTGATCCCCGCCTTCGAGGCCAAGAACCCCGGGATCAAGGTTGTGTTCGCGCCGTCGGCGCCGACCGAATACAACGCCGCGCTGAATGCCAAGCTCGACGCCGGTTCGGCGGGCGACCTCATCACCTGCCGTCCCTTCGACGCCTCGCTCGACCTCTACACCAAGGGCCACCTCGCCGACCTGACCGCGCTGCCCGGCATGGAAAACTTCTCCGACGTCGCCAAGTCCGCGTGGCAGACCGACGACGGCAAGGCGACCTTCTGCGTGCCGATGGCCTCGGTCATCCACGGCTTCATCTACAACAAGGACGCCTTCGACAAGCTCGGCATCGCCGTCCCGGCGACCGAGGCCGACTTCTTCGCGGCACTCGACAAGATCAAGGCCGACGGCACCTATATCCCGCTCGCCATGGGCACCAAGGACCTCTGGGAAGCCGCGACCATGGGCTACCAGAACATCGGCCCGAACTACTGGAAGGGCGAGGAAGGCCGGCTCGCGCTGATCAAGGGCGAGCAGAAGCTGACCGATAAGGACTGGGTCGAGCCCTACGCGACGCTCGCCAAGTGGAAGCCGTATCTCGGCGATGGCTTCGAGGCGCAGACCTACCCGGACAGCCAGAACCTGTTCACGCTCGGCCGCGCCGCCATCTATCCGGCCGGCTCGTGGGAGATCTCCGGCTTCAACACGCAGGCGCAGTTCAAGATGGGCGCCTTCCCGCCGCCGGTCCGCAATGCCGGCGACACCTGCTACATCTCCGACCACACCGACATCGCGATCGGCATGAACCCCAAGAGCCCGAACGCCGATGCGGCCAAGACCTTCCTGACCTGGGTGGCCTCGCCGGAATTCGCCGACATCTACGCCAACGCGCTGCCGGGCTTCTTCAGCCTGTCCTCGACTCCGGTGAAGATGGCCGACCCGCTGGCGCAGGAATTCGTGTCCTGGCGCGAGAAGTGCAAGCCGACGATCCGCTCGACCTACCAGATCCTGTCGCGCGGCACGCCGAACCTCGAGAACGAGACCTGGGTGGAATCCGCCAACGTCATCAACGGCACCGACACGCCGGAAGTGGCGGGCGAAAAGCTTCAGAAGGGCCTCGACGCCTGGTACAAGCCGGCGAAGTGATGCGCCGATAAAGGTTTACCTTCTCCCCTTGTGGGAGAAGGTGGCCGAGCGAAGCGAGGTCGGATGAGGGGTGTTCCAGCCTAGCGCTTCGTCCAATATCCGTCTCGGCGCTGCGCGCCGATCCACCTTCTCCCACAAGGGGAGAAGGCAAGCCGGCCGCGCTGCCGGCGCCCTGCCGTGACCCAAGGCCGGCAGCAGATTGCGTGAATCGCATGCCACGTCTCTACCGGGGCCGCCAATGTCCGTGGACGACCAGCCAATCAAAAGACCCATCCGCTGGCACATTCTTGTGTTCCTGGCGCCGGCTTTCCTCGTCTATACCGCCTTCATGATCGTGCCGCTCGCCGGCACGCTGCAGCTTTCGCTGTTCCGCCGCATCGACCAGCAGCTCGTCTATGTCGGGCTCGACAATTTCCGCATGCTGTTCGGCGACCCGCGCTGGTCGGTGAATTTCTGGAACGCGCTGTGGAACAATTGCTGGTTCTTCATCATCCACATGCTGGTGCAGAACCCGATCGGCGTGCTGCTCGCGGCGCTGCTCTCCAGCCCGAAACTGCGCTTCCGCGCCTTCTACCGTACCGCGATCTTTATCCCCACGATCCTGTCCTTCGTCATCGTCGGCTTCGTCTGGAAGCTGATCCTCTCGCCGCTGTGGGGCGTGGCACCCAACCTGCTCGACCTCGTCGGCCTGAAAAGCCTGTTCACGCCGTGGCTGGGCAAGGAAGAGTATGCTCTGACTACGCTCAGCCTGATCTCCGTCTGGCAGTTCGTCGGCATCCCGATGATGCTGATCTACGCAGCGCTCCTGTCGATCCCCGACGAGGTGATCGAGGCGGCCGAATGCGACGGCATCACCGGCCTGTCGCAGTTCTGGAAGATCAAGCTGCCGTTGATCCTGCCGTCGATCGGCATCATCTCGATCCTCACCTTCGTCGGCAATTTCAACGCCTTCGACCTGATCTATACGGCGCAGGGCGCGCTGGCCGGCCCCAATTTCTCGACCGACATTCTGGGTACCTTCCTCTACCGCGCCTTCTTCGGCTTCCAACTCCAACTCGGCGATCCGAACATGGGCGCGGCGATCGCCACGATGATGTTCTTCATCATCCTCGCCGGCGTCTGCGTCTATCTCTTCGCCATCCAGACGCGGCTCCGCCGCTACCAGTTCTGAGGAGGGCAAGATGAGCCGCGCCACATCCTCCCCCGCCCGCTCGATCGGCGCCCATGCGGTGCTGATCGGCTACACGGTCATCGCGCTCTTTCCAGTGGTGCTGATCGTCATCAACTCGTTCAAGTCGCGCAATGCGATCTTTCGCTCGCCACTGTCGTTTCCCACGCCCGAAACCTTCGATCCGGTCGGCTACACCACCGTCATGGCGCAGGGCGACTTCATCCAGTATTTCCAGAACAGCCTGGTCGTCACCATCGGCTCCCTGTTCTTCGTCATCCTGTTCGGCGCGATGGCGGCCTTCGCGCTGTCGGAATACCGGTTCCGCGGCAATACGCTGACCGGCCTTTATCTAGCGCTCGGCATCATGATCCCGATCCGGCTGGGCACCGTGGCAATCCTGCAATTGATGGTGGCGAGCGGCCTGGTGAACACGCTGACGGCGCTGATCCTGGTCTACACGGCGCAGGGCCTGCCGCTCTGCATCTTCATCCTGTCGGAATTCATGAAGACCGTCTCCGACGATCTGAAGAATGCCGGCCGCATCGACGGGCTGTCGGAATATCGCATCTTCTTCCGCCTCGTGCTGCCGCTGGTGCGCCCGGCCATGGCGACTGTGGCCGTGTTCACCATGATCCCGATCTGGAACGACCTCTGGTTCCCGCTGATCCTGGCGCCCTCCGAAGGCACCAAGACGGTGACGCTCGGTGCGCAGATCTTCATCGGCCAGTTTGTCACCAACTGGAATGCGGTGCTGGCCGCGCTGTCGCTCGCCATCCTGCCGGTGCTGATCCTCTACCTCATTTTTTCGCGGCAACTGATCCGCGGCATCACTTCGGGAGCGGTGAAGTGAGCTTTTCCAACCTCAAGAAGCGGCTGCCTTCGATGGAAGTCGCACCAACGATCAAGGACCATCCATGGGCTCTTTGACCATCGAGAACGTCAGAAAATCCTTCGGCAAGGTCGACGTGCTGAAAGGCATCGACCTCGCGGTCGAGGATGGCGAGTTCGTCGTGTTCGTCGGCCCGTCCGGCTGCGGCAAGTCGACCCTGCTGCGCGTGATTGCCGGGCTGGAGGACGCCACCTCCGGCAAGGTGCTGATCGACGGTGTCAACGTGGTCGCGACACCACCGGCCAAGCGCGGCATCGCCATGGTCTTCCAGACCTACGCGCTTTATCCGCACCTGACCGTGCGCGACAATATGGGGCTCGGCCTCAAGCAGGCGGGGACGCCCGCGGCGGAGATCGACAAGCGCATCGGCATCGCCTCGACCATGCTGTCGCTGGAGCCCTATCTGCAGCGCCGCCCGGCGGAACTGTCGGGCGGCCAGCGCCAGCGCGTCGCCATCGGCCGCGCCGTGGTGCGCGAGCCAAAACTCTTTCTGTTTGACGAGCCGCTGTCGAACCTCGACGCCGCGCTTCGCGTCAACACACGGCTGGAGATCGCGCAACTGCATCGCCGGTTGAAGGCGACGATGATCTACGTCACCCACGACCAAGTCGAGGCGATGACGCTGGCCGACAAGATCGTGGTGCTGAACGCCGGGAAAATCGAGCAGGTCGGCGCGCCGATGGAACTCTACAACAGCCCGGCAAACGAATTCGTCGCCGGCTTCATCGGCTCGCCGAAGATGAATTTTTTGGACGCAGCGCGGCTGGGCGATAGTCAGGCCAAGACCGTCGGGGTGCGGCCTGAACACCTGTCGGTCAATACTTCGTCGGGCGCCTGGAAAGGCACGGTCGTCCATGCCGAGCATCTCGGCGCCGACACCAACCTTTACCTCGACTGCGAAAAGGCCGGACTAATCACCGCCCGCATTTTCGGCGTCTATAACGCCGAGCCTGGCGCCACATTATTCGCAACGCCCGATCCGGCGAAGACTTATCGCTTCGACGCAAACGGTCAGACCCTGCGCTGACGGTTCGTCTTGTCGCCGTCCCAGATGTGCCCTCGGCGAGAAATTTCTGGAGCAGCGGTCGCCTCGGCGAAAGCACTGGCCACCCTGTGCCCCGGCTCATGCCAGCGCCGTGATCCCCCGGCAAACGGCGGCGACCTTGTTGCCGTCGGGATCGCGGACGTAAGCCGCATAAAAATCCGGCGCATAGTGCTGGCGCAGACCCGGCGGGCCCTCGTCGGCACCGCCATGGACAAGCGCCGCGGCGTGGAAGGCATCCACCTCGGTCCATGACCGCGCCCGGAAGGCAATCATGCTGCCGTTGCCGACCGTCGCCTTCTCGCCGTCGAAGGGTTTCCCGATCCAGAAGGCGAGTTCGTTGAGGCCGTTTTCCTCATAGGTGCCCCAGCCGGCGGAGACAACGTCCCATTGGGGGTCGTTGGTGACGCAGCGCTTCATGCCGAGTGGCGTCAGCACGGCATCGTAGAAGGATATTGCCCGCTCAAGGGCGTTTGTGCCGAAGTACACGTAGGTCAGCACCAAACGTCTCCTTCCATCGCTTCGGTCAGGTCAGTCCGAGCTGCTCGAACACCGGCAGCCGCTTCTCCAGGAAGGTCGTGTGGCGCGTGCGCAGTTCCTCGAGGTTCTGCTCCGGCGTCTCGATCGGCGTGCCGTCGCGCAGCAGGCGCTGGCCAAGTGTGGAGAGGATCTGCCAGACGAAGGCGGGCGCATCGGGGTGCTTGTTCAGCCGCGCCAGCAGGAAAAGCTGCTCGAAACGGTCGACGCCGATGCCGCCGCCGGTGACCGGCGAGGCCAGCGCCTGGATGTCGGTCGAATGGCGGGCGTTCTCCATCACCGCGCGGTTGAACCGTCGGGTCGATTCGCGGCGCTTGCCGTCGTTCTTATCGTCAAGGCACGGCTGCACATGCCCGGAGCCCACCAGCACCAGCAGCGCCTGGATGCTGCGCGCCCAGCCGAGTTCGGCAATCGCC
This sequence comes from Mesorhizobium yinganensis, assembly GCF_040081985.1. Lineage (NCBI taxonomy): Bacteria > Pseudomonadati > Pseudomonadota > Alphaproteobacteria > Hyphomicrobiales > Phyllobacteriaceae > Mesorhizobium > Mesorhizobium yinganensis. Next base: position 25,741 of record NZ_JBEBMH010000042.1, read on the forward strand.
GGGATCGCCTGCATGGCCTTCAGCGTCTTCGGGCCGCTGGCCAGCGCATCGAGGAACGGCCCGTAGACTTCAGGCTGCATGGCCGCCTCGCCAAGACCACCGGTCACCTTGGTCGGCGCATCGGCGCGGTTGATCGACAGCGCGAAGCGCGTCTCCTGCCAGCGCTCGCGCGCCGCGAACAGGCCGAGCGACACGCCGCCCTTGATGAAGATGTCGCGCCGGAACTGCTGGTTGACGATGTAGTCGCGCGCCGTCTCGCGCAGCGCGACATCCTCGATCTCGCCGAGGAAATTGCGTTGCGCCTCGGTCATGTTCAGCGCATCGACATGGTCGAGCAGATGCGCGGAGCCGAGGAATGTCAGCTTGGCCTCCGAGAACTCAGCGGCGACATCCTTGTGGTAGAACGGGTGCCAGTCCTCGTTCAGGAACTCGTGCACGAGGTAGTTCTTGTTCTGCGTCTTGAATTTTTCCAGCCGCTCGGCGACGCCGGGACTCGCCTGGAAATAGCGGGCGTTGGCTTCCCTCAGCTTGCCCAGCATGTCCAGCGACTTGCCAAGCCTGGAAAGCACGCCCTCGCCGTGAAGGGAGCCGAACTCCATCATCAGCCGGCGAAGCGGCGATGCCGAAGCCCAGCCCGGCATCGAATTGTAGGATACATAGGCCAGCCCGCCGGGCTTCAGATGTTTGGCGATGAAGGCAACGATGGTGCGCCGGTTTTCCGCGCTGACCCACGACAGGATGCCGTGCAGCGCGATGATGTCGAACTGCGGCAGGCTGGGCTCGTCGAGGAATTCGGCAAAGCTGGAATCGAAGAAATGCACGTTCTTCGATCCCGCGGCATTCGCCAGCGCGCGGGCCTCGACGATATGGGCAGGATTGAAATCCGTGGCATAGAACTGGCTGTGCGGATTGGCGGCGGCGATCACGTTGGTGGACACGCCGCGGCCGCAGCCCAGTTCGCACATGGCGAGCGGCGCCGTCGCCTGGGTTGTAAGCGTCGACTTGCCGAGCGCTGCCAGCTCCAGCATGGCGGGGGTGAGTTCACGATAGAAGCCCGCCGTATAGGCGATCTCCGACACATATCCGGACGTCCATGAACTCATAACAGCTCCGATCCCCAAACACCTGTCGGCGAAATGCTGGTAGACGTAGCCGTTCCCAAATCAAAAAGAAATGGGGGCCGCAGCCCCCTATTTCAGCCTTTTCGGCGGAACTATACCCGAAGGTATTTTCCGCTTCGTCTTGTGCCCAGGACCGCGGCCCCCGTTTCCCCTTCGCGGTCTTCCCCGTTTCCTGGCGTCTATTGCGCCATCGCGCTCTGGTTGATGCGCTTGGCAAGGTGATCGCCGAGCCGGCAGCTCAGCGCCACGATCGTCGTTGTCGGGTTGCATTGGCCGGACGTGGTGAACACCGAAGAGCCGCCGACATAGAGATTGGCCATGCCGTGGACCTGCTGGTTGCGGTCGACGATGCTTTTGGACAGGTCGTCGCCCATGCGCGTCCCGCCCATATGATGGTAGCCGGCGAGTTCCTGGTCGTTCGGATAGGGCTCGTTGTTCAGCACCCAATCCTCGACACGGACCCGTCCATAGTCTTTCTCCGCCAGCGTCTTGCCGAACAGGCGAAGGCCTTGCAGCAAGGTGCGGTGCTCCAGCTCGCTCTTCTTCCAATGCAGTTCGATGCGCGGGATGCCGAGCGCGTCCTTCTCCGTCGCCGACAGCGCGACGAAATTGTCGGCGCGCGGCGCCTGCTCCCAGCCCATCATCAACTGGGCTGCGCAACGCAGGTTGCCGCCAAGGCCGCCCGACACCCATTCGGCGGTGTCCGGCGCGACGCAGGCGAGTTCCGCCATCAGCCATTTCGCCCCGTGATAGGGCATCTTGATGAAACGGATGCCGAAATTCAGAATCTGCTCGCGCTGCATCGCCTCGATCGACGGCGAAAAGAACGCCTCCGACACCGCATCCATCTCGAACTGGTCGGGGTCGTTCATGAGCGCGTTGCCGCCCTGGAACTGCGGATGCTCCATCCAGTATTTGCCGAGAGCCTCGGCGTGCGGCACGACACCGCCGTTTGACTGTTCGTTCGACCACAGCAGCAGGCGCGAATTCTCCAGCCCGCCGGTGCAGGGGATGTAAAAATCCGCAGTGGCGATGCCCTGGTCCTTGCCGCCAGACCAGACATGCGCGCCGGTGACTTTCGTCCCGTCGCCCTCGAGCCGGGTGACATAGGTGTCCAGCACCAGCGCGATGTTTTTGCTTTCCTCGAGCTCGGCCCTGTATTTCTCGTTGAACCGCACTGCCGGGCTCTTGATCAGTTGCACCCAGCGTATGTCGTCCGAGATCCAGACATCGTCCCGGAATGGCACAAGATCGAGAATGTCGTGCACTTCGTTCAGATACGGCTCGATGTCGGTGCGGCGGATGGGCCATCCGGTGTCCGGAGCCCAGGCCTTCGGTTCGAAGTCGATTGCGTCCATTACCCGGCACCAGCCGGCCCAATGGTTCGAGCATCCGCCGAAATAGCGCAGGCGCGCCACGTCGAGATCGAAATAATAGTCGCCGACCGTGGTGCCCTTGTAGAAGTCCTGCGATTCCTCGGTGAAATCGGCCTGTCCCGCCTCGAAGATTGCCGCGGGGATGCCCGCGGCGGCGAGTTTGCGTGCGATCGTCACGCCCGCCGGCCCGGAACCGATCAGGATCACCTTCGGCTTGAAGCCGGAGGCGCTGAAGCCCTCGAAATTCTCGAAGATCATGCCAATTCGCTCCGCTTCAGGATCCAGCCATTGACCTCGACGAGTCCGTCGGCGGGCTGTTCCCTGGAAGGAGTGGCGTGCGCGGCAAAAAGCGCGAAGGCAGGGACGGAAAGCAACGCCTGAAGGATCGTACGACGCGTTGCGAGCGGGGCTGTCTTGGTGGGGGCCATGGATTCGCTCCGGAACAAGGGCTTGGTATGCGTCGTGTCCTCTGATTTCGGGACACTTGCTGAAGAAAGAGCGAAAATCATGCCACGTCCGGCATGGCCCTCGCATATTCCGCTCAGCCGATTGCGATAAGCGTTAATATTCCGCAAACGATCAGAAGGCAGCCGGCGATCTCCGGACGGTTGATCTTCTTGAAGGCCGCGCCGACGGGCCACGGCTGAATCAGTGCTCCGCCTCGCACAGATCATGGTTGGCGAGCGCGCGGATGACATAGCAGTCCTTGATTTGGTCGCCATGCTGATGCGTGGCGATGCGCTCGAGTTCCTGTTCAAGCCGCCGCAGCTTTTCGATCTTCTTGCGCACCGTCTCCAACTGCTCCGCGGCGATGCGGTCGGCTCGCGCGCAGGGGCGGTCGGGATGGGCGCTGAGTTCGATCAACTCGCGGATAGCCTCGATGGTCAGGCCCAGGTCTCGGGCGTGGCGGATGAAGGAGAGCCGGTCACGCTCTTCGGTGCCGTAGCGGCGCTGGTTGCCCTCGGAGCGCTCCGCCGCGGTCATCAGCCCCATCTGCTCGTAGTAACGGATGGTCGGGATTTTCACGCCCGTACGCCGGGACAGTTCACCGATGGTCAGCATCGCGGCCTCCAGAAACTCCAGTGGCTATAGATACGGCGCGGGATGTCGGCCGGCAATGACATCGCGACGCGCTACGCAGCCGGCTCCGCGTCGGGGTGGCGCCTTGGGCCGCCCGCGCACTCCTCACTTCAGTCCGCGCCAGCCGAGCAGCCGCATGGCGTTGGCGGTGACCAGCACGGTGGCGCCGGTGTCGGCCAAAATGGCCGGCCAGAGGCCGGTAATGCCGGCGATGGTGGTCACCAGGAACACCGCCTTCAGACCGAGCGAGATCGCGATGTTCTGATGGATGTTGGCCATCGTCGCCCGCGACAGCGCCACCATCGAGGCGACGTCCTTGACGCGGGCGTTGAGCGCCGCCGCGTCGGCGGTCTCAAGCGCCACGTCGGTGCCGCCGCCCATGGCGATGCCGATGTCGGCGGCGGCCAGCGCCGGCGCGTCGTTGATGCCGTCGCCGACTTTTGCGACGATCTCGCCCGCCTTGCGCAATTCGCCGACGATGCGCTGCTTGTCCTGCGGCAGCAATTCGGCGCGCGGCTCCATGCCGAGCTTTCCGGCTATCGCCGCAGCGGTGCGGCTGTTGTCGCCGGTCAGCATCACAGCCGAGATGCCGAGGCTCTTCAGCGCCTGGATGCCGGCAACGGCGTCCCCGCGCGGCTCGTCGCGCATAGCGATCAGGCCGCCGATACGATTGCCCTCCAGCAGCACGGACACTGTCTTGCCTTCGTCGTTGAGCGCCGCGATGCGGGTCTTCAGCTTGTCCGCGAGAGGTGCCCGCTTTCCCGCTGCCTGCGGCGAACCGAGGAAAAGCTCGGAACCGCCAAACTTGCCGGTGACGCCCTCGCCACCGATGGCGCGCGCATCCTGCGCCGAACGCGCCTCGATGCCGCGCCGCTTCGCCTCGCCGAGGATGGCCAACGCCAGCGGATGGCTGGAGCCGACCTCGAGGGCGGCCGCGCCTTCCAGCACCTCGGCCTCGCTCTTTTCGCTCGCCACGATATCGGTCACCACCGGCTTGCCGGCGGTAAGAGTCCCGGTCTTGTCGAAGGCGACCTTCGTCACCTTACCCAGCGTTTCCAGCACCGCGCCGCCCTTCATCAGCAGGCCGCGCCGCGCGCCGGCCGAAAGGCTGGCGGCGATGGCCGCCGGCGTCGAGATCACCAGCGCGCAGGGGCAGCCGATCAGCAGGATCGCAAGGCCCTTGTAGATCCACTCGTCCCAGCCGCCGCCAAACACCAGCGGCGGAAGGATGGCGACCAGCGCTGCCACGACCATCACGCCCGGCGTGTAATATTTTGAAAAGCTGTCGATGAACCGCTCCGTGGGCGCCTTGGATTCCTGCGCCTGTTCCACGAGCTGGATGATGCGCGCGATCGTGTTGTCCTGAGCCTCGGCCGTCACCCGCACGCGGATTGCCGCGTCCTGGTTGATCGTGCCGGCCCGCACGGCGTCGCCCGGCACCATGCGTTTCGGCACCGATTCGCCGGTCACCGGCGATTCGTCGACCGAGGTTTCGCCGGAAAGAATCTCGCCGTCGGCCGGCACGCGATCGCCCGGCCGCACCAGGATCGTGGCGCCGACCGCCAGGCTTTCGGCTGGCACCTCCGTCGTGCGTCCGTCCTTTTCCACAAACGCCGTCTTAGGCACCAGCGCGGCCAGCGCCCTGATGCCGGCGCGTGCCCGCCCAGCGGCCACTCCCTCAAGCAACTCGCCGACCAGGAAGAGGAAGACCACGGCCGCCGCTTCCTCGCTGGCGTCGATGATGACCGCGCCGACGGCGGCCACCGTCATCAGCGTCTCGATGGTGAAGGGCATGCCGTTGACGGCGGCCATGACGGCGCGCCGCGCGATCGGGATCAGCCCGACGGCCATCGCGGCGATGAACAGCAGTGTCTCGTATTCGGGGAACACACGTCCCAAGAGATACGCGGCGGCGAGTGCTGCGCCGCAGGCAATCGTCAGCCGCGCCTTCGCGCTCTTCCACCACGGACCTTCCGTCGGGCCGTGGTCGTGACCGTGAAGGCCCGAAACCTCGTTGCCCGCGACGGCGACCGCCGCTCCGGGCTTGCCGTGGTCAAGCTTGTGAGAATGCTCACGCGCGGAACCATCGGCGTGAACGTGATCGTGATGATGCGCGTGATCGTGCTTTCCGTCGCTCTCGCGATCGTGGCCATGGTTATGGTGATGCCCATGGCCGTGCGTATGATCGTGGGCGTCTCCATGGTCGTGCTCGTGACCGCAACCGCAGTCGTCATGTTCCTCGATCGGCGCCTTCGCGGCACGGGCCGCGAGAGGCGCCACCCTGTAACCCAGGCTGGTCACCTTGCGCGCCAGCGCTTCAAGGTCGGTGCCGGCGCGGTGGCCGACCGTCATCGTGCCGGCGGTCACCGACACCGACACCTCCTCGACGCCGTAGACGCGCCGGGCCGCCCTGTCGATCTTGGCCGCGCAGGCGGCGCAATCCATCCCCTCGACCCGGAAACGGCTGCTCTTGACGATTTCATTCATGGTACGGGCTCTCGCGCGGTCTATACGGAGCATACCTAATTGCTCTAGCAACTAGAGCTACAAGAGGCCTTCTTCGTTTTTTCGGATGAAGACCGGGGACAGTTGATTTTGTCTCCGCAGAAAGGTCTCGGTGCCAGGCGGTGCCAGGAGGCGGAACTGGTCGAAACGCCGTCGCCCCGGTCGCATTCGAGCACGGCGGCGGTGATGGCGCTGACCTGAAGCTGCCGGAGGTAACTCGCTCGGTGACAGTTCGGTAGCGGGGCCCCTTCAGCGGAGCCCAAAATCGCAGCAAGTCACCGAGATGATCTGAAAACCAATGGCGCGCCCGAAGAGAAACGGTGTCGCCTAGGCCTAGCTGTTGATTTTCAATTACTTTATAGCCTCGCATGTAGCATTGGTGTAGCAAATCTGAGTGGCATGATCTAGGTCTTCCTGGTAGCAACATGGCGGTCAGCCAACTTCGTTCACGGCGGCGTCAGATTCATCAGAGCGAAAGCGCGCGTGCCCGCTCACGCCATCGGACGGGAGTTCGTTGCGCCGCGCCTCCGGCGTGTCGACCGGCAGCACCAAGCACAGCGTCTGCGTGATACCACCGCTGCTGTCACGGATCTCCGCCGCCAGCGCGTCCAGTGTCTCGATGACGCGTCGATAGTGCGCGTTATGGTGGCTGTCGGCCCAGCCGAAGAGATGCATGGCACGCCCGAAATATACGTGGCCTTCCGAGCCGACATTTTCCAGCATCTCGGCCTCGAGAAGGCTGCTAACCATCTCGTAGGTGGTCGAGCGCGGCGCGTTGATCATCTTGGCGATGCCGCCGACGCGGGGCCGGTGCACGCCTGTTGAGGCGGGCCTGACCGGCCAGGGAAGCGAGCCCTGGCAAGTCGCGGTATGCATCCTCTAATGGACGGGCAAGCGCTTCACGTCGAGCAGGTAGTACCGGCGGCGGCCTGCGCCTTTTATTTTGACTAGCGTGGTCGCGGCGTCACTATCTCCGCCCATTAATGCGCCGCAGGCCTTCAGCTTTTTCACGGCCAAACTCCTGACTTCGACGCTGCCACACCAGGTTTTGAACACATCGCCTTTGATGGCAATCATGCGTCCCTTCACACCTCCGTGGCGGTAAAATCCGTGGCACGCGTCATACCCGGAAGGCGCGCCATCGCCGCGAGCAATCTTGGGGAACATGGTACGATTTCGAACCTCAGCATAGATCTTCGCCACAACGTTGTCTGCCGCCGTCGCAGGATGCTCAAACATGGTCAACGCCGCGCTGTGAAGTTTGCGGATCATCTCAAACAATGTGGCTGGGTCAACCGGCAATAGCCCAGCTTTTATACCCAGTAGACCGCCGGCGTAGACATAGCCGAATTTTCGTGCGAATCGGCAATACCATGAGTCTTTATCGTTGATTACTACATCGGATATAAATTTATCCGTTGCCGTTTTGAAAAATTCAACGCATTTATCCTCATGCCTGAAGACAAACTCTATGTATCGCCGGAATACGCTTCCATAATTGGCATCAATCGCGTGCCTGGTCTTATGAACGAGCCGTTGCATCTCTCTCGTCGCCGATTGTTTGCGCGGCCGTCGGTCGAATATCCCCCCGTCGGCGGGCGCTGGTACAGGGATGTCGATGTGCCTCGCACGCTCGCCCATCTCTCGTTTACCGCCACACATCGCCTCCAGCGATTTCTCCCTGTTCGTCATGCCTAGGACGATCCATTCGAACTTCTCGAGGTCTGGATTCCCACGTTTTGCGAAGGCTGAGCGATCCAAGCCGTTTCCCGAAGTCAAGACATGGGAGAGTCTGGTAAGCAGCTTGCCCGACCGGTCTTCAGCGTTTTTGAGCTCATTGATGAAAAGAGCCATGCCATTGGCTGCAAACATCTTATCGTTGAGCGCTCGATCGGTTAGATTTAGCGAAGTGAGATCCTTTTCGTTGCACGGTCCAAGCACCGATTCTCCAACCTTCTCAATCAGCGTTTTCCCGGCGCCGCTCTTTCCGCAAATATTGAAAGCGGCTGTCTCTTCAACCTCAGTCAACTCCAGCATGGGAGCCGCAAGGGCGCACGAAACGGCCAGCGTCATATAGGAAGAGCAGTTCAGCGGCTCGTCCAAGCGCCGTTTCCATGACCTCCACGAGCCCTTTGTTCGACCTCGCTTGCTCGACAACTTTCCAATCGGAATGAATCGAAGCGGGTTATCTCCGCCTCCGATTGATGAACACGGCATCAGAAACTGTTTTTTATCGCGATGGAAGCCCGTTCGACTGCTGCCTTCCCACACGGGCGCGTCGGAACTGACAAGGGCCTCGCCATCAAATTCGCCCGACAGAACTGCACCGTGGTCCATAAGCTCTCGGCGCACCTGCGCAGAGCTGGTGCCGCGAGGGATTGCAATCGTGGTGTGCGCGTTCTGAACGTCCCGAAATTCCAGTACGGTCGAGAATGTGCCAGTGTCGCGATTCTTCATGTGCGCGACGACGCGGATTGACTTCGGACTGACCGCCTCGTCGTTTGGATTAGAGTCTTCGTCGGTGTCCTGTGCACTTTTCCTCTGAGGGTGCACAGTGCACGGTTGCTTTTTTTTGGCGGCATCAACAACAATCTTGCGAAGGCGCCGTGGGTGCGCAGTGATCTTTCTTACAGCCATTTTGTGTTCTCTTTCATGGGTTTCGCGCATTAGCTTTGCGCTGGGGGTGAGGAGGAATTTGAAATCGCAATAGCACTTTCCCTATAGGGATAGTACAGAGAGGAACATATTCTTCCACATAGATGGCAGTTTCGGTATTTTAGTGTGAACAATATCGTTACTTCATGATCATCCTCCTGTAGCTTTTCGCACCGATATAACACCGAAGATCGCAGTCACTCTGGCGGTCCAGCCATTCATAGACTTCAATACTTATGGGGAAGCCGATGCGCTTCGGTCGGCGCGGTTTAAGATCGCGGGGATTGCCGGAGCGCACTTTCTCCAGCCAGAAGGCCTTGTCGAGATAGTTGCTGGTCCGCGGCAGGGAGGTGATCGGCTCTGCGCGTTTTCTCACGCGAACTCGCTCATGCGAGCCGAAGTGCCGCTCCACAAGCCGATCCCAGAACGACGCAGGGACGTCAAAGGCAACAAGATGAATGTGGGGTTGAAATAGCCTCCAGCCCTCGTCCCATTCGCAATCAAAATACGCGAGCGCGAACCATTGGGCTTTGTCGAACCCGAGCCTGAGGAGTTGCCGACGCGTGCGTGCCAGGAATCGTTTGGGCACAATCTCATTCAGGCGCCCAGCCGGCAGCGCATCGTCGGGATTGATGAGCGTGACAAACGAAAGCGCATCTTCGTCGTAGCCATCCAAAAACTGCAACACGCTGCATGCGGTGTTGATGCGCCGAATCCGACTACACATTGGGCAGGCCATTGAGCCGCAGCGGTCGTTCTTCCGGCATCGCGCAAGCGTGTCGGCGAGATCGTTGCTGCCATGCCGAGCCAAGACCCGGCTCCGGTGGTCGCTTTCGCGCTTGGCTTCCTCCAGGGTCTCGAAAGCTCGGATCGGTCGACCGTGTTCGTCCACCCCATCGCAGATCAATTTGCGAACGTCGTAAATCTGAGGGATCCTGCGAGACTTATATTTGAGTGACATCTAATATTCCGTGAGATCAGTCGTTCTGGGAAATCTGCGCGGCCATCGTTGTCCGCTCACATCCCGTAAAGGTGCGGGAGCATTAACACCTGCGAGGAGGTGTGCTCAGCAATTGACAATGCTTCACAGTTCTCGCAATAATGCTGTTAATAGGCGCCAATATATGGGCCGTGTCGGCGCGATCAACGCGTGCCGATATATTGCTCTAACTGGCGTGCAGACACTATAGCAGGCTGCTCTCCAGCAAAAACGCTTCCCCAGCCGGAATAAGTCGCGCTGTTATTGGCTTCTTATTTTTGATTGCCCTAAATTGAGCAGGCGTGATGAAGAGTTTGCATTCCTCTCCATTTATCTCGATTATCTTTGAAATGGAGTCATTCGCTTGTATTCCACCGTCATGGGTACCTGCCAGGACCTTCCGATAGCGGTGTGCTGTTTCGCGGCACGACTTAAGCGTTACGCCGGCCATGCGCTTCGCAAACTCGTCTATCGGAACGCTATTCGCTGCTGCATAAATTAGCATTGTGGAATATTGAGAGCATGCTCCCCGCTGAGCTTCGTCCTCGGGCGTAAAGAGATGCGCGGCCACTACGACGGCTTCGGTTCCAGGCCTTGCCGCTCGCTTGCGGCCCGGCAATGTCCTGCTGAAGCGCTTCAGGTTTTCATTGTCGCCGGCGAGTAGCTCGAGGTAGAAGGGGAATCCGTGCGCAAGTCGCTCGATGAGTGATTGCTGGCTCCCGAAATACGGCGGAAGCTGAGAAATTTGCTGAAAGTCAACATCGATCGATCGGGTAGCGGTTGCTTCTTGAGCGTAGCGCACCATCTGCTGATGCAGATCTCCGCTAGCTGGCTCGGAGCCGGGTAACTCGCTAGGCCGACCAGTTTCCAACGTAACAGCAATTGCGGCATGCTTTGGCAGGTCGGGTAGGTCTTCCATCGTCTGCTCCTTTCTCGCTGGGGCATGACGAAAGGCAGCCGCCCGCCACGCCCCAAAATGGGGTTCGGCGAAGCAGTGCAATACTGAAGTGTAGGCTGCGAGGTCAGCCACTTCGGCTCTGGGGTGCGAACACCTTCGGTGGCTGCAGCGCGCCAGCTTCTATGAAACCTCGAAAAATTCCGCTGCACCCTGAATTTGGCACCGAATGATTGTTTTTGCAATAGGATGACCGCCGTCAGTCTTAACAACTCTTACGGCTCTCGACGTAGGACTATGGCAGCTGTTGTTCCTAACGGTAGTCAACTTTGAAACGTTATTTATGATAGGTTAACAGAGCAGGGTAACGACCTAGAGTGTAATCAAAACCGCTAACATATTGGTTCGTGATAGTTGACCATTTATGTCATCAGTCGCTGCGCCAAGGATCGTAGATCGTGAAACGGCGGCAATGTGTGAGGACGGTCGGCGCCAGCATCATGCCATGCAACGTCTTGGTTGGGGCCGTGACCCGACCGGCGGCTTTCGGCCGAGATTAGCGGTAAGCGGACGATCGCTTTCGTCTCTGATGAGGCGCCGCAGAGAGCAAGCAAGTTAACGAATCGAGATGGTCGAATGTACACGGATCCAACCATGTGGGCTGACATCTGGACACCTCGAACTACCGCGATTTTGGAGAGAGGCAGGATTGTGATGAGGTTGGCACGGCCATGAGCGGCGGTCGCCTCGGATTTGCGCTGATTGGATTGATGCTGGTTTGCGGTTTCGACGTCGCGGTGGTGGTTTTTGACCGCTTCCGCAGTCATGCGGGCGCAGTTCGCCGCTGGTGCCAAACATAGCGGGTGAGGTTGTAGGCGAGATTGGCCATGCCGATCTTGGTCCTGGCCCGCGCGATGCCGATGGTGCGTACGATGAGGCTCATCCTGGATTTCTGCTGCGCAAAGACGTGCTCGACGAAGGCGCGGATCTTCGAGCGGCGGCCATTGGCCCGCGACATCGCCTCGCTCATCGGACGCCCCTTCGGCTTCTTCTGGTGGATGTCGCAGACGTAGCCGTTCTTCTCCAGCCACGCCTCGTTCGTCTTCGAGCGATAGGCGGTGTCAGCCCACACTTTCGAGCCGGTGTTGTTCTTGTCCAGCACGTTGCAAAGCTGCGCCCCGTCATAGGCCGAGGCGCCGGTGACGGTCCAGCCGCGGATGAAGTCGTGCCGGCGATCGATCGAAGCGTGGTTCTTGTAGCCGAAGGCGGGAACGGCGATGTCGCGTTGCCTGGTCTTTCCCTCCTCGTCGGCCTTGGCCTTGGAGAACTTCACCGTCCAGCGCGCGTCACGGTCCTTCTGGCGCAGCTTGGCGGGTTTGTTCTTCCACTCGTCCGGCACCTTGCCCGCCTTGATGTCGGCCTTCTCGGCATCGGAATTGCGCTGCTTCGGCGCCGCCACGATCGTGGCGTCCACGATCTGTCCGCCCATCGCCAGATAGCCGGCCCTGGTAAGATGCTTGTCGAAACGGGCGAACAGCTTCTCCACCGCGCCGGCCTGCGTGAGCTGCTCGCGAAACAGCCAGATCGTCTTGGCGTCCGGCACGTGATCGCCGAGCCCGAGCCCGAGGAAGCGCATGAAGGACAGCCGGTCCTGAACCTGGAACTCGGCCTGGTCGTCCGAAAGGCTGTAGAGCGCCTGCAGGATCATGATCTTGAACATCATCACGGCATCGTAGGGCGGCCGCCCGCCCTTGGCGCCATCCGAGCGCTTCAGCGCCTTGGCCAACGGCTTGCGGAAAACCTCCCAAGGCACCACCGCGTTCAGCTTCTCCAACGGATCGCCGGCCTCGCTCAGCCGCACATAGCGTTCGTCGATGTCCCAGAACCCGGCCTGTCCCCCCATTCCCCGCCTCCGCGCAAATCACCGGGGTAGTGAATCAAAACGCGCTCCGGATTGCCAGGTTTTTCGAGGTGTCCATCTGTCCTCGCGACTGGTCAATCGATCAGGGAGGTTTCCCGGACCAAGGGGTTGAGCCGCAATACTGTCAGGAAAATGCTGCGCCAGGAAAAACCGGGCCAATTAGTCCGCAAAGAGAGGCCGACATCAATCAGCGCTTTACGGGAGCCTGATCGACATCATGCTGGTCGAAGACGAATCCCGGATACAGCGCGACCGCAGAAGCGTCGCCGCCCTCTTTCGTATCCTTCGCGACCATAATGGGTAGCATCTATTCTGCCGTGCGCCGCTATTGCCGAAGTGTCCAGGTTCCGCAGGTCGATTTGGATGTTCGCACGGAGGAGACGAAAATGCCGTAGACAGCCTTACCATCGAGCACACCGCGAGAACCTATTGGCTGTGCGCTCTCTCTCCAGAGGGTAGTTCGAAGGTAAGCGCCCGGTCATGACCGCCTTCCGTAGTGGTGTTCGGATCGGCTAACGATCGGGCTCGGGATGCTGAAGATGGTGTCCATGAGTGGGGCTTAATGGACACGATCCCGTTGGACGGAATGATTGGCGGGGATCTTCGGGGCGAGACAGCGCCCGCACGCCGGCGCAAGTCCTATACCCTCGAAGAGAAGCA
>NZ_JBEBMH010000043.1:0-38736 GCF_040081985.1 Mesorhizobium yinganensis
GTAAAGGGAATTGAGGCGAAGCCGTTACGCCGAGATGGTTCCCGAGGCTGTAGCACTGGAAGGTTGAGGAACACGAACCGGTTAATCCGCATCCGAGGGCTGAAATGTCGCCTTCGCCTACACGGCTTAACAGGCGAAATGCTGATGAGGTCGCCGGAGAGGTATGTCGGCGGCATCCGAATGTGGGCGTATATGTAGGTCGCCTGCAGGGAGCCATGGGGAGAGCACAGCCAAATCATGGCAGCGGCATCGACTTGCGGGACGCAAGGACAAGGACTGCGACCGGCAACCTCCCCAGTGCGTGGAATGTCCAGCATATGAACGAGGGAAGGCATGATGGAATGCCCCGATGTTCTGCGTCGCAAGGGAGTTGACCCTGATGTCCATCATGCTGGCGGAGTTCCCGTAGTAGTCTGCGGCAGGGAAAGCCTGCCACATGGCGAAGGGGAACAGTTCAATCTGCTTGGAGTGCAAATTACCTGACCAAATGAGGTGAAGACCTTTGATAATCAGCGAAATGCAGCACAAGCTCGCAACATGGGCTGAAAGCGATCCGGACCGGCGGTTCGATCGTCTTCTTCGGCTCATTGCCGATCGGGAATGGCTTGCCGAGGCTGCCCGGATCGTTCTGGCGTCAAGTGGCGCCCGGACGCCGGGCATTGACGGAATGGATAAGCAACGCATGCAGGCCGGGCTGGATCGCCATCTGGCCGACCTGCGGATGAACCTGCTGAAGGGCACCTATCGCCCGAAGCCGGTCAAGCGGATCTATATCCCGAAAGCCAATGGCAAGCTACGACCACTGGGTATACCGACCCTGACAGACCGCATTGTCCAGCGTGCCATGCTGATGGCCATGGAGCCGATCTGGGAAAGCGACTTCCATCGCCTGTCCTATGGCTTCCGGCCGGAACGCAGCGTGCACCATGCCGTTCGCACCGTGAAGTTGCAGCTTCAGGATGGCACGGATGCGACGAGGGGCCGCTGGATCATCGAAGGTGATCTGGCAAGCTACTTCGACACCGTTCATCACCGGTTGCTTCTGCGATGCGTGCGACGACGGGTGCAGGACGGACGGTTTGTTGATCTACTCTGGCGAATCCTGAAGGCGGGCCACATCGATCGTGGTCTGTTTACGGCGTCCAGCGAGGGTGTTCCGCAAGGCGGCGTGCTGTCGCCGCTCCTGTCCAACATCATGCTCCACGAGTTTAATGCGTGGCTGGAGGCGAAATACCTGAACCGGAAAGCCCGCAAGGATCGCTGGGCATGGAACTTCGGCATTCAGCAGGGACGCCCCATCACGGTTCGAGAGAACCGGCAATGGAAACCTGCGATTGCCTATTGTCGCTATGCCGATGACTTCGTCGTCATCGTCAAAGGGCCGAGGCTTCATGCCGAGGAAATCCGCGAGGAATGCCGGGCCTTTCTGGAAGACCGCCTGAAGCTGACGTTGAATATGGAAAAGACCCATATCACCCATGTCGATGACGGGTTCGTCTTTCTGGGGCATCGGATCATTCGCAAGCGAGGGTCGAACGGGCACATGTCCGTCGTCAAAAGGCCAAGGCGTTTGTTCGCAAACTGACCGAGACCCTTTCCGGCAATCATGATGTTGGCAAGGTCGACATGGTGGACCGCCTGAACCGTCAACTGGCGGGATGGGCGGCCTTCTACAAGTTCACCGACTTCACAGCACGCACCTTCCGGCACATCGACCATGTCGTGTTCTGGAAACTGGCGCACTGGCTGGCGCGAAAATATCGGTCACGCATCAAGCCCCTGATGCGGAGCTGGTATCGAGCGCCGGATGCGGGCAAGGCAAAAACCTGGCTCGTCTACGGACGAAGTGAACGCGGAAACCGTGTCGGCAAAGCGCTGCGCCGAATGGTATCGAGTCCCAAGGCGCAGTTCCGATGGCGGAACCCGGAGATCAATCCATACATCTTCCGGAGCGAATCTCGCAGCACTGTCACCTCAAACTATCATGATGTTGCTATGGCCATGGGCCAAAATTGAATAGAGAGCCGTATGCGCTGAAAGGTGCACGTACGGTTCGGGGAGGAGAAGCGCAGCAGCGCTTCTTACTCCACTGCCGATGCGCAGGGGATTCCTCTATCTGGTCGCGATCATGGACTGGTTCAGCCGCAAGGTGCTGGCCTGGCGTATCTCGAACACGCTCGAGACCGACTTCTGCGTCGAGGCGCTGAACGAGGCAATCCACCGCTTCGACCCGCCCGAGATCATTTCGCCTAGCAGTCGGGCGCGACGAACCACGCGTCCGCACGGCACTAGAGTTCGCGCATAAAGCAAGTCTGGCAGTCTTGCAGCTGGGAAATTCTCGGTATCCCCGGGCACCGGATCCAGCGCGTTGGACGGGCAGATATCGGCGCAAGCATTGCAAGCCGTGTGGCGGTCGGAATCACTATTCGGCAATGAGGTGAGGTCCAGCGAACGCGTTGCGGGTGACGGCCGCGGGTGGAGGATGCCTAGTCGCGTGTTGTACAGGCAGACAGTCCAGCAAGAGACTGCAAGCCCGCCTTGTCGCGCCTGCAGAAGATTTCGGTCAGAACATCTTGCCCCTCGACAACTTCGGCTTCAGAGCGAGAGCATCCAGCCTACAGCCGCTCGGCGCGGACCTTCAAGACCCGGTACAAGACGCCGCGAAGACGCCGTAAGACGACTAGGCAATTTCGCATCATTGCAGTCTTTCCACGATTGGCGAAAGCTTCCGCTGCCGGTCAGAAGGCCTGGAAAGCCATCCCCATGCCGACGAGCGACGTGGCAGCACCGGCCGCGCGGACCATGTGCGATCGGCCGGCAAGCTTGACCGCAGACAGCACGCCCGCCGCATGCAGGGCCGAGGTGGCGAAGACGAAGCCGGCGGCATAGGCGAGGCCGCTGGTGGTCTCAGGAGTTGCAAGCCCATGGGCGTTGCCGTGGAAGAGTCCGAAGACCGAAGCGAGCAATGCGGCCGCCGCCAAAGGCAGCGGCCTTGCCAGCGCAACCATGGCGCCGAAGACGACCAGCGACAAAGCGATGCCGGTCTCAAGGGAGGGCAGTTCGAAACCGACAATGCCCAGCGCGGCGCCCGCCATCATTGCCAGCACGAATGCCGGCGGAACGACGAGAAAGCCGGCTCTGCCGCTGCGCGCGGCAATCATGCCGATCGCCACCATGGCGAGCAGGTGGTCGATGCCGAACAGCGGATGTTCGAGACCCACGAGCAGTCCATGGACATGGTCTGCGCCGGGATGGGCGAAGACTAGCGACGGCATCAGCACCGCCGTCAGCGACAGCGCCGCGAGGGGGAGTTTGGAGGAGATTTTCATGATCGTGCCTCTTTGTTGAAGGGGTTCGGCATCAGTGGCCGGGAACGGCAAATTGCGAGGTCGCGGAACGGTCACTGAGCGCGCGGGCGGCGGCGAAGCCGAGACGCCTTTGTGCCGCACCGTCGTGATAGACGAAGGCGAGACGCCGCCGATGCGAGGTCAGCCGGGCCGGCAGCGGGTGGTAGGCGACGCCGGCGCCGCCGACCAGCGGCATGACCGCGCCGACATCGACCATGTCCTCGGTCTCGACGCGAAGCAGATGCAGCCGCGTGCCGTCGCCGGATTCGCTCACGAAAGGGATGCCCGCCAGCCGCAGGAAGCTCGACGGATCGGGCGCGCGTGAAAACCCTTCGAGGAAGGCCGTCTCGACGAGGTCGAGATCGACGGCTCCCGGGTCGACCGGATGCTCCTTCGCATGGTCCGCCGGCAGGTGCGGCGTCTGCCACTGCAGCGGTTTGCCGGCGGGGCCGTTATGGCCGGGCGGGTGCGAATGATGGTGGCCGTTCGGCCCATAATTATGGTGATGGCCGTCGCCATGGTCATGATGATGGTGGTGAAGATCGTTGTGCATGCTCAAAAACTCGCCGGCTTGTCGATGATCGCCTTGTGTTTGCCGAGATTGCCGTGGGCCACCATCGAGCCCAGCGCCTCCACGACGACGCGCACGCCAAACAGCGCCGTGATGTCTGAGGTGTCGTAGGGCGGCGAGACCTCCACCACCTCCAGGCCGCATATGCCGGGCGCGGTCACCATCCCGAGCAGTTTCAGCGCCTCGCGCGGCAGGAAGCCGCCGGGTTCGGGCCAGCCGGTGCCCGGCACGAAACCGCAGTCGACGCTGTCGACGTCAAAGGAGATGTAGACGGCGTCAGTGCCTTTCCATGCGAGTTCCAGGGCGACCTCGGCCGTCTTCTCCAGCCCCATCTGCTCGATGTCGGAAATGGTGAGCACATTGGTGCCGCGTTTCCTGGCTTCCGCCACGCCGTAGCGTGGAACCTGCCAGCCGCCGATGCCGAGCTGCACGAGGTTGGTTGCCGGGACATTCGGCAGGTTAGTCGCCCAGTACCAGGGCGTCGTGTGCATGCGCTCGTCGAGGTCCTTTTCCTGGATGTCGATGTGGCGGTCGAAATGGATGATGCCGATCTTCTTGGAGGTCACGTCGGCAATGCCGCGCACGCAGGGGAAGCCGATCGAATGGTCGCCGCCGAGCATGATCGGCAGCGCGCCCGACGATGCGACGTGGCTGACGCCCTTGGTGATCTGGTCGAAGCTCTTTTCCAGGTTCGCCGGAATGGTGAAGACGTCGCCGGCGTCGCACAGCGTCATCTGCTCGCGCAGGTCGACGCCGAGTTCGTAATTGTAGGGCGTGTAGAGCGCCGAGATGCGGCGTATGCCTTGCGGCCCGAAACGGGTTCCCGGACGGTAGGTGGTACCGCTGTCGAAGGGTATGCCCATGACGGCCGCGTCATATTTGCCGACGTCGCGGACGTTCTCGACATAGGGCGCCTTGAGGAAGGTGTTGATACCGGCGAAATGCGGCAGTTCTCCGCGCGCGAACGTTGGGATCGACTTGTCGACGATGGAATCCGAGCCCGGCAGGCCCATGTCGAGCGCCCATTGCTGCTCCTTGCGCCAGCCGGTTTCGGGCAGCCTCCCCTCGGCCTCGATCGACTTCCAGCCCTGCGTTGCACGGGCGTCGAAATCGGGATGATGGAGGCGCCGTGCCTGTTCGCGGGTGAAAAGGCCCGCGCGGCGATGGCCGCGTTCGGGGATGTTTTTGGACATTCAAGGTCTCCCTTGCGGCGTCGTCGCCGCATCGGCGGTTTTCAGCCGGGCCGTCCCGACCATCGCGGCCACTTCAGCCACGTCCTTTTGGGAAGCCCGGTTCTTGCGGTCGAGCTTCAGATCGTAGGTGATCGTCGCTCCATAGGCCGACGGGAACTGCGGGTCGTGGCGCACCTTGTCGAAGACCAGCACGCGGGTGCCAAGCTTGAACGCCTCGCCGATGTCATGGGTGACCATGACCACGGTCATGCCGTGTTCGGTCCACAATTCGGTGAGCAGCTCATGCATCTCGGCGCGGATGCCCGGATCGAGCGCACCGAAAGGCTCGTCGAGGAGCAGGATTTTCGGCCGGCCGAGAAGGGTCTGCGCGATGGCCAGCCGCTGCTGCATGCCGCCCGACAGCGACGCCGGATAAAGGTCGCGTGCGTGGGCGAGGCCGACCCGCTCCAGTATGTGTTCGGCTTCCTCGCGCGCGCTCTTGCGGCGGACGCCGAAGACGCGGCCAAACGGGCCGCCGGAGCGAAAATCCTCGAC
Organism: Mesorhizobium yinganensis; assembly: GCF_040081985.1. Lineage (NCBI taxonomy): Bacteria > Pseudomonadati > Pseudomonadota > Alphaproteobacteria > Hyphomicrobiales > Phyllobacteriaceae > Mesorhizobium > Mesorhizobium yinganensis. Next base: position 5,646 of record NZ_JBEBMH010000043.1, read on the forward strand.
CAGCATCAGGTTCTGCAGGGCGGTCAGATGCGGGAACACCGAATAGCGCTGGAAGACTATGCCGCGCTGTGGCGTCGGCTGCGGCACGATCGGCCGGTCCTCGACCACGATCACACCGCCGCTCTGCTGCTCCTGGCCGAGCAGGATGCGCAGGAAGGTCGATTTACCGCAGCCGCTGGCCCCGACCAGCGACAGGAACTCGCCGGGCTCGGCGGTGACGTTGACGCGCTCCAGCACGCGGGCATCGCCGTAGTTCTTTTCGAGCGCATGAACAACGATACGGCTCACTTGCCCTCCACCGGGTAGGCCCAGGGGGAGATCGCGTGCGAAAGCCGCATCAGCAGCCAGTCGGTGGTGACGGCAAGCAGCGTGATCCAGGCGACGTATGGAAGGATGATGTCCATCGACAGGTAGCGGCGGACTAGGAAAATACGGTAGCCGAGGCCCTCGGTCGAGGCGACGGCCTCGGCGGCGATAAGGAACAGCCAGGCCGGTCCGAGCGCCAGCCGCACGCAGGTGATCAGGCGCGGCATCACCTGCGGCAGCACCAGCCGCAGCACCATCGTCCAGCTGTTGCCGCCAAGCGTCTGTGCCTTGGCGACAAGTTCGGCGGGCAGTTCCATGACGCGGTTGGCGATATCGCGCACCATCACTGGGGCGACGCCGACGGCGATCAAGGTGATCTTCGCCGTCTCGCCAAGGCCGAGCACGATGAACAGGATCGGCAGCAGAGCCAAAGGCGGGATGACGCAGACGACCGTGACGAAGGGGAGGAGAAACGCCTTTACGCGCGGGATGAAGCCGATGGCGATACCGAGCGTCAGGGCCGCTAGCGTCGCGATGCCCACGCCGGCAAACAGCCTGAGCAGGCTCGCAAAGGTGTCGACCCACAGGAGGAGATCGCCGGAACGCTTGTCGGGAACCGCGGCGAGGTCGAGAAACGCCCGCGCCATTTGGGCGGGCGACGGCAGCAGCTTGTCGTTCGGGTTGAGCGACAGCCTCTCGCCCGATGCGGCAAGATAGGCGATCGCCACGGCAAGGAACGGCAGGGTGCCGAGAAACAGGGCGGCCCCGCGCGAAACCTTGGCGTTGACGAGCCGCAGCCGGGCCTTTGGCTGACGCACCGGCTGTGGCGCCTCCGGCCTGCCAGCGTCGACCACCGCACCCATCGCGCCGGACCCTCTGGACAGCATGTCCGCGCACGCCGCCTCAGAGTTTCCCTTCCGCGGCCTCCGCCATGTAGTCCGGGTCGAACCGCAGCTTGACATTGTTGGCGTCGCCCAAAGTCGAACCGTCGGCGAAGCTCATGCCGACCATGTCGACGCTGGTCGCGTTGGTGCCGAGGATGCCGTGGTCGAACAGGAAGTTGCGGACAAGATCCATCGTCTTCGGCAGTTCTGGGCTTTTGGTGAAGTCGACGGCCTTGGCGGCCTCAAAGAACATCTGGGTCGAGGCAAGCTGCGCGTCGAAGCCGGCCAGGTCGGTGCCGGAGGCCTTGGCCATCTCCTCCTTGGCCGCCTTGCCTTCGGGCGAACCGGACGCCATCCGCCCCATGACTTCGTACCAGGCACCTGCCAGCGCCTTACCCAGTGCCGGATTATCCTTCAGCGTCTCGGTGTTGACGACCATCATGTCGATGATCTCGCCTGGGATCTGGGAGGAATCGAAGACCTTGGTGGCGCCTGGCATCGCCAGGATCTCGGAGACGAGGGGATTCCAGGTGACGACCGACGTGACGTCCGCCGTGCCGTAGGCCGCGACCATGTCGGCGTCGGAGGTGTTCACCACCGTGATGTCCTTCTCGGCGAGCTTGACGGTTTCCAGCGCGCGAGCCAGCAGGTAGTGCGAGACGGAAAGCTCGACCAGATTGACCTTCTGGCCGGCAATGTCGGCGAGCGCGGACTTGTCCTTGAGGATCACCGCGTCATTGCCGTTGGAGAAATCGCCGATGATCAGCGCCGTGGTGTCGACGCCGCCGCCGGCGGGAATCGACAGCGCGTCCATATTGGTCATAGAGCAGCCGTCGAAGCCGCCGGCCGTGTATTGGTTGATCGACTCGACATAGTCGTTGATGCGGGTGAGCTCGACATTGATGTCGTATTTGTCGGCCCATTTCTTCATGATGCCGCTCTCGGAAAGGTAATCCCAGGGCATCCAGCCGACATAGATCGACCAGCAGATCTTGAAGTCCTTCTTGGGCGCGGCGTCCGCGGCGGAAATGATAGGAAGGCTGAGTGAGGCGGCTAGGATTATACCGGCCAGTTTGCGAAGCATTCACGTACCCCTGTTCGCGGTCCGGGTTGCGTCCGGACTTTTGTTTGGGGTTCGCGGAGCGCGCAACCGGGAAAAGGTTCGCGCCAGCAAACCCGTGCAGGGTTCTCCCGGGATTTTGGCCCGCCGTGTTCCGCCGGATGCCTCGATGCATCGTCGGCGGTCGCGTCTCTCGGACCAGCACCACTTAGTTGCGGCCGGAACCCTAGACGCTCTGCACATCAGAGGATTAAGCAAGACATATGCCAAACGAGAATTCAGTCGCCAGTGGGCCATATTGACATGGAAGTTGGACGGAATCGCTGTGCGGGTGACAAAAGATTAGTCTTGGCGCCTTAACATTGGGCAGATCTAGCGGTGGTGAAATTTCATGCTGTCCACCGAGGCTCTTTAGTGCACAATCACACTCCGGGACGACAACTCACGACAGATTATGCCGTGCATTTTTGCTACATCAATGCTACATGTAGCGCGGATAAGTGATTGAAAACCAATCGCTACGCGCAGCGGACACTGTTTCTCTTCGTCGACGCTATTCTGGCCGGCAGCGATCATCTCCTTGAACAACGGCAGTGCCTCGGGTTCGAGGCGCAGCCATCGCTTGCGGGACGTGTCGCGATAGGGTTCGAGTTTCGGCCGGGGACGGAAGCGCGTCACATGCGCTCCCCAGGTCTTGCCCGAGTCGCGTTGGAAAGAGTTCGGATAGCGGCAGTGATACTGCCCGTCTCACGGGCGGCTTCGGCATAGGTCGAGATCGGATATGTGCCGGTGGAGGAATGATCTCCCTCGATTTGCATGCCGAAGGGCAACTTGAGAACGGGCTCCGGCACGTCATTCAGATGCGCGGGGCTGGTCACGTTCGCAGATCCAGACTTGCATGGAACCTTTCGCTCTATTGCTCCACAGGTAGTAGGGAAGTGCCGTCAATTTGCAAACTGTTACCGATGGCGGCGTATTTCGGTAAAGGCTCTTGCCCCAGTCCTCGCCCTCGGCGCGTTGCGCGGCAGCCGTTAGGATGACGACGCCATCAAAGATATCGCTTCGCTCCTCGATGTCGACCCTAGCTTCGCGCGATAATTCAAGTTGCTGAACGCATCCGCCAGGATTGTCGACTTCCTCGACACAATAAATCAGGGGCCCGCGCTTCAGGGCCACACGGCCGAGGTCTTCTTTAACCGAAGGATGCGCATAGATGCGTTCGGGCGGCATTGGTAATTCGAGCGCGATCCTGTCCCCTTTCCGCCAGGAACGCCTGACCGACAGATAGCCCGCCTTGGTGCCGCTCTTAACGTCGACCGATTCGCCATTGACCGAAGCGGCGGCACCCTGCGCCCAGCCGGGGATACGGAGCTTGACAGTGAAGGCAGCGGGAGCCTCTGGGTCGACTTCGATCCTGATCGAGCCCGACCACGGATAGGTGCTGGTCTCGCGGAGGAATACCTTGTTTCCGGAGAGATGGACCGTCGTCGCAATGCCTCCGTAGAGGTGGAAGGCCACCGTATCCTCGCTGGCCGAGACAAAATAGCCGCCAACCGACGCCACCAGGCGCGACGAATTCATCGTACAGCAGGGGCAGGTATGCCACGTCCACCGGCTGTGGCGGCCGTCGCTTTCGAGCGGATTTGAATAGAAATAGTGCTCGCCATCACGCGATAGGCCGGTCAGCGCGCCATTGAACAGCGCCTGTTCCATTACATCCGCGTAGCGTCCGTCGAGGTCGAGATGCAGCATACGCTGCGCCCAGAAGATCAGCGCGACGGAAGCGCAGGTCTCGGCATAGGCCGTGTCGTTGGGAAGGTCGTAGTCCTCTGTAAAACCTTCGTTCGCGGCGGCCGGGCCGAGGCCCGAGGTGATGTAGATCTTCGACGCCATGACGTCGTCCCACAAGACCTCACAGGCGCGCTTGAGGCTATCGTCGTTCAACTCTGCGGCAAGATCGGCCATGGCGGAGAACATATACATCGCGCGCACCGCGTGGCCGACCACCTTTGTCTGCTCGCGCACCGGCCTGTGCGACTGGTTGTATTCGTAGCTCTTCGCCCAAAAACCCCTCGGGCTTTCCCCTCGCGCGTCAGCTTCGTGATCGAAATAGTGGGGCTGGCGGCCACGCTCATTGATGAAGTATGCAGCGAGGTCCAGATGCTTTCTCTCTCCAGTCAGCCGGTAGAGTTTGATCAACGCCAGCTCGATCTCCTGATGGCCGCAATAGCCGCGCTTCTGTCCGGGGTCGGGGCCAAAGGTCTGGCGCACATGCTCGACATAGCGTTCAAGAATGCCGAGCAGGCGTCGCCTGCCGGTGGCGATGAAATAGGCAATGCCACCTTCGAGCAGATGACCGAGATTGTAGAGCTCATGGTTATCGCGCAAGTTGGTCCAGCGCTTGTCGGGCTCGCGCTGCAGGTACCAGCAATTGAGATAGCCGTCGGGAGCCTGCGCTTTCTCGAGATCGTCCGTGATTTTTTCGATCTTTGACTCGATGTCGGCGTCGCGGCGATGCGACAGCGCGTAGGAAGCCGCCTCGATCCATTTGCCGACATCGGAATCCCAGAACACTTGCACGGTAAAATCGTGCTCGTTGCGTGGGTAGCGCAACGGCGGGGCCGGGTTGGGCAGAGTCAGCGATTCCAGTATGCCGTGCTTTCCGAGTTGGACGTGCTGGCTGGGAATGGTCCGCGTCAGCACCGTCTCCAGCCGTTCGCGCCAGAAATTGCCTTCCAGCGCCACATCGACGAAACGGACCGGCTTAAACGCGTTCATTCGCACATCTCCACGCCAACGAATATGTCCTCGCGCATTCAGGACGTCGAAGACGCCCGCACGACCAGTGAACAGGGCCGGCGCCTGACGCCGCTCAGCCTCTTTCCACCGATCATCTCGAGCAGGCTGTCACCCGCCTCGCGCCCCAGCGCCTTGAGGTTCATGTCGACGCTGGTCAGCGCCGGCCGCGCCGCCAGCGCCATGACATCCCAGTTGTCGAAGCCGACGATTGCGACCTCGGCGGGAACGCCGACCCCCATCTCGCGCAGCGCGTCCGTCGCGCCGCGGGCGATCTGGTCGTTGCCGCAGAAGACTGCATCCGGCCTTCGCGGAGTGGCAAACAGCTTCGCCATGGCCTCTCGTCCCCAGGCCTCCGACCAGACACCGGAAAGGTAAAAGCCATCGATCTCCGGCAGCCCGGCTTCGGACAGGGCGGAGCGGTAGCCCGCGCACCTAAGCCTTACGGCCTCGAAGCGCTCCGGCCCGGTGACATGTGCGATACGCTTTCGACCAAGCGACGCCAGATGCGCGACGGCTAGCCTTGCTCCACCCTCGTCATCGGGCAGCAGCGACAGGGCGCCGGCGTCATCGGCTTGCGAGAAGACGTAGATGACCGGCAGACCGTGCGCGAGCGGGTCGATTGCAGCACGCATGTCTGCGCGCCGCGCCGTGACCACCAGCCCGTCTATGCGTTTGCGAAGAAGCTGGTCGAGATGCTGCCGTTCGCGAGCCGGATCGTCGGTGGCGTTGCACATGAAAACAGCGATACCATCTTCCGCCAGACGCTCTTCCAGCGCCTCCACGATCGGAAAGGTGAAGCGTCCAAAACTGTCGTTGGAGATGATGCCGATGGTGCGTGATTTCGCGCGATGCAGGCTCTGCGCCAGATCGTTCGGCCGGTAGCCGATCTCGCGTGCCACGCGCAGGACCTTGTCGCGCGTCTCCTGGCTTAGCCGGCCGCCTGCATTCAGCGCCTTCGATGCCGTGCCGATCGATACTTCTGCCATGCGCGCCACATCGCGGATGGTTGGCGTGCCGCCGAAGGTCAGCAACGGCGAGCGGTCTTCCGGAGGCGGCTGATCGACATCGTGCATGCTACTTCACCGCGCCCGTGAGGAAGCCGGCCATGTAGTATTTCTGCAGCAGCAGATAGAAGGCCATGCAGGGGATGATCGAGATGGTGATGCCGGCCTGGAGCATGCCCCAGTCGGTTCCGCCGATGCTGGTCTGTTGCCGGGCCGCAGCGAGGATCAGCGGCAGCGTGAAGGACGTGTCCTTGTTCATGATCACGAGAGCTGCGAGCAGTTCGTTCCACGACGTGATGAAGGCGAACAGTGAGACGGTGATCATCGCCGGCACCACGGCAGGCAGGCAGATGTGCACCAGTACCTGGAAGCTGTTGCAGCCGTCCATGGTCGCCGCCTCTTCAAGCTCGTGCGGCACCGCCTCGAAGGCGTTGCGCATCACATAGATGCTGAAAGGCAGTTGGATCGCCGTATGGACGATGGCGAGGCCAACCAGCGAATTGTGCAGCTTGAGCTGAACGAACAAGAAGAAGAGCGGCGTGAGCAGCGCCTGGTAGGGCACGATCAGGCCGAGCAGGAGCACGACGAAGATTGCTTCCTTGCCGGGGATGCGGAACTTCGCCAGCCCGTAGCCGGCCGGAACCGTCAAAGCAAGGCAGAAGCCGATCGTCAACAGTGCAGCGCCAAGGCTGTTGGCGAAGTAGGTCGGCAGCCCGGCCTGGTAGTTCCACAGGCGAATGTAGCTGTCGAGGCTGAGGCCGGAAGGGAAGTAGGTCGGTGGCACCGCTGCGGCCTCTTGCGTCGACTTGAGCGAGGCAAGCACCGAGGCAAGCATTGGGAGCAGCATGACGGTACAGACCGCCAGGCATATTGCGGAGACTAGATATTTGCGGCGCCCAAGCAGGGAGTGCTCGAGGAAGCCAGACATAGCCCCTCGGGCTGGCGAGTGGCGCGCCATGTCCTGGGCCATGTCGGGGAGCGCGCTCATGCGTGGCTCCGACGGCTGATCAGCATCTGCAACAAGGTACAGACGAGAATGATAAAGGCGAGGATGAGCGACAGCGCCGCACCATAGCCGAGCTTCAGGTAAGGAAATGAATTCAGGTATATCAGGAAGACCGAGGTGGCGGTCAGGTTGCGCGGCTGGCCGGCGGTCATGATGTAGAACTGGTCGAAGGCGAGCAGCGAACCGATGACGCTGATCAAGGTGACCAGCAGGATCGTCCTGGCGGTGAGCGGCAGCGTGATCCTGCGCACCCGTTGCCAGTAGCTCGCGCCGTCGACCATGGCCGCCTCGTTGATCTCGCTCGGCACTGCATGGATTGCAGCGACGAACAGGATGGTGCCGAAGCCGACCACCTTCCACACGATCGAGGCGATCACCGCCCACATCGAGATGGTTGCGTCGGCGCCAAACCAGACGACCGGCCTGGCGATTACGCCGAAGTCCATCAGGGCGCGGTTGATCAGCCCGAAATCGTAGCTGAACAGCCAGTACCAGAGCAGGCTCGACGCGCCCAGGCCAATGACGACAGGCAGGAACACGACGCTGCGCGTGAACTGCCTGAGCGGTCTGTTTTCGGCGGTGAGCAAGGCAAGGAGATAGCCGAGCACCATCAGGATAGGCGTTATGATCAGTGTATATTTCAGCGTGAATTCCAGAGAGGTCCAGAACTGTGGGTCGTTCCACGCCTTCGTGAAATTGCCCACGCCGACATATTTCTTTGCTGAGATCAGCGACCAGTTGTGCAGCGACATCCAGACCATCTGGGCCAGGGGGTACGCGGTGAAGACCAGCACAAAGGCGAGCGCCGGCGCAACGTAAAGAAATCCGACAATCCTGTTCGTGCGGCCTCGCATCTGTTCCGCCTGTCCGGTTCCGCCCAGTCTGCATTCGAGGCGAGGCGTCGTGTTTCGGCGCCTCGCTTGCATGCGCAATTCTACTCTGCCGCAATGGCCTTCATCTGCGCCTTCGCATCCGAGATGATCGTGTCGATGTCGGTGTCCTCGTAGTAGGCGCGTTGGAGCATCTGCAGCCACGGGCCTTGCGGCGAGTTTATCAGCTCGAAGAATCTTAGCGTGTAAGGCGTCTTCGCGACTGCGATTGCCTTGGCAACGTCCTGCACCTTGGGCTCGGCCTGGAAGTACTTGTTGTCTGCCATGTCGCCGCGCGTCGTCATGTTGAGCATCTTGGCATAGACCTCTACCTGGGTCTCGTCCGAGAGCAGGAACTTCATGAAGTCGATCGCGTCGTCGACGCGCTTGCTGCCGTTGGGGATGGTGACGATGTCACCGCCCGCAAACGACGCCACCTCGCCGCTCTTCGCGCCGGGTAGCAGCGCGATGCCGAAGTCCATCCCGGGGTTCTGCTCCTTGGCAAGCGTGATGTTAAAGTTGCCCGTCCCCATCATGCCTATCTTGCCGGAGCCAAACCGCAGGTGAAATGTCTCGCCTGTCTCTGCGCGCGCGTCCTCATGCACGTTGCCCGCCTTGATCATGTCGCGGGCCCATTGCAGCACTTCTTTAACGCCGTCGCCTTGCAGCGGCTCGTCATTGGCATCCTTCGGCTCTATGGTGGCGCCGGAAGCCCACATCAGCGGGCCTACGGTGAAGATGTTGCAGCCCGCACAGGAACCAGGCAGGAAATAGCCCTTCACGTCACCGCCGAGCGCGGTGATCTTGTCGGCATATTCGCGGATCTCGGCGAGGCTTGTCGGCGGCTTGTCCGGATCGAGGCCGGCCTTGCGGAACAGGTCCTTGTTGTAGAACAGCGCCGACACGTCGGCATAGAGCGGCACACCGTAGATGCGGCCGTCATACGTCGATACGGCCATATGTCCCGGGCTAGCCGTCTTGAGTTCCGGCCAGTCCTTGATCTTATCGGTGATGTCGACGAGTTGTCCCGCAGCTTCGAACTGCGGGCCGTAGATCAGGTCCATACCCATCAGGTCGGGCACCTCGCCGCTGGCGATCGCCTGCGCGATCTTCGGCACCATCTCGGTATGAGGGATGTAGGTTAGATTGATCTTTCGGTCGGGGTTTTTGGTATTCCACGCGGCGACCAGGGCGTCGACCATGCCGGCATTGCCGCCACTCCGCTCCCACATCTGCAGGTCTTCGGCCATTGCCGGCAGAGCAATAGCCACCAGCAGGCCCGCCAGCGCTACCCGGCAGGTCCTCAACATCCGCAAGCTCATAGGTTCCTCCCTTTAGCAAGCTCGGATTTTTGCTCGTTGGGAAAAGCTTTTCTCGCCCAATCGCAATACGGCCCGATCTAGACACAGGGACTCAATGGGAAAAGCTTTTCTCAGCGCGAGAATGCATATTTTGTTCGAGTTTGCAATGTGCAAGCAACTCGAGACCGTCTCACGCGAGTTCAACCAGTTGAGCTCTCGGGAAGCTCCGAAGCGGTTCGTGGGTACCGAAATGAGGCAATGACATGCATTCGGGCCCGAGCAAATCGTCGACCTGGACGGCGCGTTCCTCCGGAAATGCGGACGAGGGCGTTGTCACGCAATGTCAGCGTGAAGCCGTCCGCGCCTGCGGGTAAATTGCATCCCTCGGCACCGACATAGTTATTTCCTAGGGCAGGACCGATTTTTCGGGCGAGGTCGCGGACATCGATGTGGTTCTGAACTTGTCGGCGGAGATTGTGTGCCAAATCCAAAGATGCACTGAAGCCGGGGGGAGACGTGGTATGCCTCATAACCGCTCCCGTCGAGGATGGGTCTGGCCAGCCGGGCATGCCTCTTTCAGTGGCAAAAATTCAGGACGAATCCTATGCGCTGTCGGCCGTCGCCAACCTTTTAGAGCGGGACGGCTTGAAACCTTAGATTGCCACCGTGGAGCCCATCGTATACTTGAGGCAAGACGGCTTCACGGACCGTCTCGTCTTGAGCTTTCGGCCAATACAAACTTGAATCGCGGTAGGTTCGGCAACCGGCCATTCATCATATTCGAATCGCTTCATCTATTGCCGGATGAGGTCTAATAGACCAAATGTCCCAGGAAGCCGACGCGCTCGGTATTCCACTGTTCTGACGGCTCGAAATAGCCTGACCAGGGCAAAAGATGCTCGCGGATGACATCCTCGTTCAGGTCGATGCCCAGACCCGGAGTTTCAGGGACGGCGACGTAGCCATCTGACAGGTAGTCAGACGAGATCCCGGTGACGATGTCGATCCACCACGGCACATCCAATGCGTGATGCTCGACCGCCATCAGGCTGGCTAGCGCCACTCCAAGGTGAACATTGGCCATGAATGCCACCGGCGAGCAGCAGGCATGCAAGGCCGTCGGAATGCCATGGCGCTCGGCATGGTCGGCGATTTTTTTGGTTTCCGTCAGGCCGCCCGAGGAAAGCATGTCGGGATGGATGATGTCGAAAGCGCGAGTCTCGATCGCCTCGCGAAAGCCTTCGAACAGATACAGATCCTCGCCCGCAGCGACTGGCGTCAGCAGCGCATCGGCCACCCGCCTGTGACCTGCGATGTCGGTCCAGGGCAATACGTCTTCGATCCAGGCAAGGTTGAACGGCTCGACCGCGCGGCCGATTCGGATCGCCTCGTCGGCAGTTACGAATCCTTCGCCGAAATGGTCGGTGCAGAGCGACACATCGGGGCCGACCTCGTCACGCACCGCCCGGCAGATGTCGTGGACGAGGTCCAAGCCCCGCGCGCTAATCCGCGCTCCGGCGCCACGGCCCGGAGTGTGGAATTGACGGTACTGTGGATATTCGTGTCGGGTGTCCGAGCCGACCATTGCACCCGGCACAGATTCAAACATCCGAGCCGACAAGTCGAATTTGATGAAGTCCAGCCCCAGCCTGCGTCGTGACCGGACAACCCCGGCGAACGCTTCGGGGGTCGGCTCGTCGGGCGATGGCGTATCGCCGTAGATGCGCACCCTGTCGCGGAATTTTCCGCCGAGCAGTTGGTAGCACGGCACCCCGTACACCTTGCCGACCAGATCCATCAGCGCGATCTCGACGGCGCAGACGCCACCTGCTTCCCGGCTCTCGCCGCCATAGCGCTTGATCCGACGGAACAGGTACTCGACATTGCAGGGGTTCTGGCCAATCAGCAGCGGCTTCAGCCGCATTGCCGTATCGGGATGGGCGCCGTCGCGCACCTCGCCCAGTCCGTACACCCCCTGATTGGTCTCAATCTTCAGGAGCGGGTGAATGCCCTGCGCCCGGATCGTGGCGACGCGGATATCGGTTATCCTCAGCCGCGACGGTTCGGATGCGCGACGCACCGCATTTTCAATCGTGTCGGCAACGGACATTTTTCCCCCATAGCCTTTGGTGTGAGTGAAGATGCCACGCTCGATTGGGCAAGGGTGGGTGCGAGCTTGCCATTTTGCTGCGAGGGTGCCTGCGTCGGTGTGCGGAAAGGGATATCACCGGGGCGAGTCCTTCGACGCCCGCTCGGCCAGCCATGCCTCGTATTCCGGCCAGGCATCCTGATGCAGCGGGTAGTAGCGCTTGAGCGATTCGCCGGCGAGAAGCTTCTCACGCGAGAACTCTTCCCAGCCATGATCCTTGTGGGCCTTGACGATCATGGCTTCGGCAACGGCAACAGGGACGCAGACTGCACCGTCGTCGTCGGCGACAATGACATCGCCGGGGATTACTGTCACGCCACCGCAGGCCACCGGCACATTGACCGCGAACGGCATCAGCGCCGTCTGCGCGTGATAGTTCGGCGTGACCCCCCTCAGCCACATCGGGATGCCAAGCCTCTGCACCTTGGCCCAATCGCGCACGCAGCCGTCGATGACCACGCCGGCGCCCCTCAGCCCCTTGAAGTAGGTCATCATCATGTCGCCGAAGATACCAGAGGTCATGTCGCCGCGGGCATCTACGACCACGATGTCGCCTTCCTCGACCTGGTAGAGAACGTGCCGGTGCAACTGCTTTTCAACGTCGGTATATTCGCCTTCCTCAAGCAGGTCTTCGCGCTTCGGCATCATTTGCAACGTCACGCATGGCCCGGCAACCACCTGGCCGGGCGAGCGCGCAACTGGACCTTCCATAAAGCAGTTGCGGATGCCCATATGCGCTAGCGTCGCGCTCGCGGTGGCGGCGCCCACCTCGCGAACCCTATCGACCAGGTCCCAGGAGGGGCGTTTGATTTTGGCGATGTCCATGTCCGGCTCCCTCACCAGTTCGTGACCGAGCCGTCCCTGCGTACCAGGTGCGGCGCTTCCCACTGCTTGTAGCTTTGCTTCGCCACCAGTTGCTCGTTGACGTCGACGCCAAGCCCCGGCCTGCCGCTGACGCGATAGTAAGCCCCTTCCAGTGTGAGAAGCCCTGGAAACAACTCGGGGTTGTCGAAGCCGTGATAGAGTTCTCCCGGCGAAGCGCGTGTCTCCAACCAGGCGAAGTTCGGAACAGCGGCCGCAAAATGGACCGTGGCCGCGGTGCAGATAGGGCCAAGCGGGTTGTGGGGCATCATGTCGATGTAGTGGGCTTCGGTCCAACCAGCGACTTTCATTGCCTCGGTTAGGCCCCCGACATTGCAGACGTCGATGCGGTTGAATTGCGCGATGTCCCTCTCGATGAAGGGCAGGAATTGCCATTTTGAGGAGAACTCCTCGCCGATAGCAAAGGGGATGTCGGTCAGCTTCCGCAATGCTTCGTAGGCGCCAGGCGTTTCGTCGCGAATGGGCTCTTCGAGGAAATCCAGCGTCCCACGTGGCATCTTCTGGCAGTAGCTGCCGGCCTCCGCCACGCTCAGCCGGTGATGGAAGTCGACGCCAAGGACAACCTCGTCCGCCACCGCCTCCCGGCACTTGACGGTCCATTTGGCGGTCTCGGCGATACTCGCGCGCGGCTCGTAGACATTGTCGGACCTCTGGCCGGCTGGGATGAGGCGGATCGCCTGCCATCCCAGTTCCCTGAGTTCGACAACCTGCTCGACGACCTGCGCGCTCGAAGCTTCCGACCGCGTGGTCGCGAATGTCGGAATGAGATCGCGTTGCTTGCCTCCGAGCAGTTCATAAATCGGCACTCCGAGCGCCTTGCCCTTGATGTCGTGCAGGGCGATGTCGATCGCCGAGATGGCGGCCTGCAGGACACGGCCGCCTTCGAAGTACTGGCTGCGGTACATTTCCTGCCATATGCGGCCGATCTGCATCGCGTCCTGTCCGATGAGAAAATCGCGGTAGTGCTCGATGGCGCCCACCACAGCCTTCTCGCGCGACGACAGGCCGCTTTCACCCCAGCCGTACACGCCCTGGTCGGTTTCGACCTTGACGATCAACTGGTTGCGGGTGCCTACCCAGACCGGATAGGGCTTGATTGCGGTGATCTTGAGCTTCGGCTGCATGATCAGACTTTTAGCGCCAGTTCGGTCTCTCCATCGAAGAGATGCATGCGATTCTGGTCGAACTCGAGCCACACCTGCTCGTCCGGTTCGACATTGAACGTTGGCGGTAGGCTGATGTTGACTATCGCTCCCGACAGGAAAACCTGCACGAAGGTCACGTCGCCGGTGGGCTCGACCGTGTAGACCTTGGCCGGTACGCTCGCAGCGACCTGCGATCTGTGCAGGCGGATCGCCGAGTGGCGCGCGCCGAGCACGATCTTCCTTGAGGTCGCACTCTGCGCCTTTCGGGCATTCTGGTCTGAAAGCTCGACGGTCCATTTCTCGGCGCTTGTCAGCACCGTCCGACCACCGGCCGTCGTCGCCTCGAGTGGGATGAGGCTCATGGCTGGACTCCCGACAAAGCTGGCGACGAACAGGTTCATGGGGTTGGCGAACACCTGTGCCGGTGTGTCATACTGCTGCAGATAGCCGCCGTTCATCACGGCCATCTTGTCGGCCATCGTGACCGCCTCAAGTTGGTCGTGGGTCACGTAAATGATCGTAGCGTCGAAATCCTGGTGGAATCGCTTGATCTCGGACCGCATTTGCACGCGCAGTTTCGCATCGAGATTGGACAGCGGCTCGTCCATCAGGAAGACGGCGGGATCGCGAACGAGCGCGCGGCCCAGCGCCACGCGCTGCTGCTGGCCTCCTGACAGTTCCCGGGGCCGGCGCTCGAGAAGGTGTGAGATGTCCAACATGCGCGCCGCGTCGCGCACTTTCTCGTCTATCGCCGACGACGGCATCCTGCGCATCTGCAGGGGAAAGGCGAGGTTCTTGTAGACGGTCTTGTTTGGATACAGCGCGTAGTTCTGGAACACCATCGCGATGTCCCGGTCCTTCGGATCGAGATCGTTGACGACGCGGTCGCCAATTACGATGTCGCCGCTGGAGATCGGAATGAGGCCGGCCACCAGGTTCAGCGTCGTGGTCTTGCCGCACCCCGACGGGCCGACGAGTGCAACGAACTCTCCGTCGTTCACCGTCAGCGATACGTTCCTCACCGCATAGACCGCTCCATAGGTCTTGACGAGATCTTTGAGGATCACGTGGGCCATGAGCTCCTGTTCCCAATGTTTCCTAGTGTTTGACCGCGCCTTCGGTGAGCGCGCGCACGAAGTATTTCTGGAGGACGAGGAACAGAACCACGACCGGCACGCTCATCATGAAGCTCGCGGCCATCAGTCCCGGGAAGTCGGTCGTGTTCTCGGAGAAGAACCGCTGCACGCCGACCGGCAGGGTTAGTTGTTCGTTCTTGGATAGGAACGTGTAGGCGTAGATGTATTCGTTCCATGCACCGATGAAGGAATAGATCGCCGTCGCGATGATCCCAGGCACCGAAAGCGGCATGACAATCAGGACAAACGCCTGTAGCCGCGTCGCGCCGTCGATGCGCGCCGCCTGTTCGAGCTGTACCGGGATGTTGTCGTAGAACCCCTTGAGCAGCCAGATAGCGAGCGGCAGGCCGAAGGTCAGGTAGGTGAGGACCAGCGACCCGTGGGTGTTCACCAAGCCCAGGAAGCGCATTAGGATGAAGAGCGGCACAAGGAAGATGACTGCCGGGAACATGTTGCGCAGCAACACCGAAAAGAACAGGAATTGCCGCCCCGGAAATCGGAAGCGCGAGAAGGCGTAGGCGGCTGGCACCGCGACCAGGACCGCAAGGATCGTGGTCAGCGTCGAGACGACCAGGCTGTTCCAGAAGAATTGCAGGAAGTCCCGGCCGACGCTGTTTTGGGGATCGAGCAGATTCCGATAACTCGCCAGCGTGGGCTCACTCGGCCACCATTCGGGAGGATAGGCCATGGCCGCGAAGCTCGACTTGATCGATGTCAGCATCATCCAGATCATCGGAACTGCCGTGTAAAGCAGCATGAACAATAGGAAAAAGCGGCCACCCCCGCGCCAGCCGTCAATTCGCCCGCGGCGGGAGGGACCAGCTTGCGAGTTCATGCCTCGTGTTCCCGTCGTTCGCCCTGGCTGAGTGCGCGCACATAGAAATAGCCGAGCGTCATCAAGATGATGAACAGCAGCACCGAGTAGGCCGATGCCACGCCCCACCGCTGGCGTCCGAAGGCAAGCTCGTAGATGTGCGTGATCCAGATGTGGGAGGCATTCGAGGGACCGCCGCCGGTCATGATCCAGGGTATGATGAAGGAGTTGAAGTTCGCGACGGCGAGCAGCAGAACGGTGACCGTTGAGACCCCGCGCAGGTGCGGAAAGGTGACGTGCCAAAAGCGTTGCCATGCCGAGGCGCCATCGACCTGCGCGGCACGCAGGAGTTGCTCCGGAACGGTCTGTAGTCCGGCCATCATCATGATCATCGCGAACGGAAACTCGCGCCAGATGTTGACAACAATCAGCGAGGCCAGGACAGTGCTTACGCTGTCAATGAAATTCGGCGGACGGTCCACGATGCCCAGTTGCACGAGCACCACGCCGATGATGCCGAAGTCCGAATGATACATCCATTTCCAGATGTAGGAGGCGGCAACGGCGCTGATCACCCAGGGCACGATGAAGATGGCGCGCATCATGCCGCGCCCGAAGAAATCGCGGTGCAGGGAGAGTGCCAGCGCAAAACCCAGCACGAACGCGATCAGGGTCGAGGCCAGCGTCCAAATCACCGTGTTGAGCGTGACCCGCCAGAACACGCCGCTGGTCAGGATGGTCGTGTAGTTGTCAATCCCGACGAAGCTCTTGTCCTTCAGTTGCAGGCCGGGCGGCGTTTTGAAGAAGGACAGGTCGACCGTGTAGTAAATCGGGTAGGCAATGACGACCAGCATCACCACAATGGCGGGTAGCACATAGAGGTAGTCGAACCGGCTGTCCCAAATCTGCCGGAGCAGTTCGGAACGCTTCGCGTGTGGCTGGCGGACCGGACTGGCCTCGCCTGTCACCATGGTCATTGCGGGAAGCCCTTCTCCTGGTTTGTGAAATGTTGGCCGGCAGCGCGAGAACTGCCGGCTTGGTTCGCAGCAGAGCAAGGCTAGAGCCCGCCCATCAGCTCCTTGACTTTATTCGCCGCGTCATCCGCTGCCTGGTCAACGGTCATCGCGCCGGTCAAGGCGTTCTGCAACATGTCCGGGACGATGATGTTCATGATCTCGGGTGCCTGCGGCAAGGCCGGGAACGGAATGCCGTAGGGCAGCATCGACGTGGTGACGTCGAGGAACTTGATGTTGTCCAGGCGTTCCTTCATCCACTTGGTCTTGAAACCGTTGAGATTGCCCGGGTTGGACCCGGCATAGGCCATCTTCAGCGACCATTCGGGGCTGGTCCAGAAGCAGATGATCGCCTTCGCGGCCGGCTCATCAACCTTGCCGCCATCGACATATTCGGGCTTCAGGATGTGGATGTTGGA
The DNA here is from genome assembly GCF_040081985.1 of Mesorhizobium yinganensis. Lineage (NCBI taxonomy): Bacteria > Pseudomonadati > Pseudomonadota > Alphaproteobacteria > Hyphomicrobiales > Phyllobacteriaceae > Mesorhizobium > Mesorhizobium yinganensis. The sequence goes on from NZ_JBEBMH010000043.1 coordinate 22,433, forward strand.
GCCGCCGAAGACCACTGCGCGCTTGCCGTCGGGGCCGGTCGGAATCAGTCCGTACCGCATGTTGTCGATGACGGTCTGCGCCTTTTCCTTGTCGGCGCCCGTTGCCTTCTTCTGCATATCGAGCATGACATTGTAGTCGGATGGGTGCGAAATCATCATGCCCAACTGGCCAGCGACGAACAGCGGCTGGTTGTCCGCCTGCTGGTTGGTGAGGGCTGATACGGGAACCGATTTGTCCCGGACATACATGTCATACGACGCCTGCAGGGCGCGCTTGCTGGCTTCGCTGTTCAGCCTGATCTCGCCATAGTTCGGGCTCGGATCGGCTTCATCGAATACGCCGCCGCCGTAACCCCAGAGCTGCGGCATGAACCGGTAAGGCGTGTTGCCGGCGTTCTTGCGGGCAACGAGCCCGTAGCCGGCGATTCCGAGCTTGTCGTGAATCTGCTTTGAGTACGCGACGACATCGTCCCAAGTTGCCGGCGGCTTATCGGGATCGAGCCCCGCGCGTTTGAAGATATCGGCATTCCAGATGAGCGCCATCGTCTCGTTGTTGGTCGGGATGCCATAGGTCACTCCGTCCCAAGTCACCGCTTTCATGGCGCCCGGCCAGAAATCCTCCGTCGACCAGCCGACGTCTTCGGGCTTGAGGGGCTCGAGGTAGCCTTTCGACGCGAACTCGGTGCCGCCCAGAATCTGCAGGCGGACCGCCATCGGCGCGGCATTGCCCAGGAGCGCGGTGCGGAATTTGTCGAGCAGGTCGTTGTAAGTGAGGGCCTGTTCTTCCAGCTGAATGTTCGGATAGGTCTTGCGGAATGCCTCGAAGAAATCTTTATAGTACTGGCGTAGCAGGTCGGGATCGCCTTCGAACACGCCCTGGTACCAGAAGGTCAGGCGCCCCTTGTAGTCAAGCGGAGTGACCTTGCCGCACGCCTCCGCCGTATCGAATTCCGCCGTACCCGCAATGGAGCGGACGTATTCTGGCGACCATTTGCTCAGGTCGACCGGCGGCTCTGCGAGCGCCGCCGTCGCGATCAACGACATCGCTATCGCGGAGGGTACCGCGCCGCGCAGGCTGGCGTTGCGGGGATTCAACTTCACCATTGGACTCCTCCCGTTTTCGTGGCCCGTCTAGCGGCCGATTGTGCCGACGACCCAAATGTCCGGGTTGTTCTTGCTGTTTTCCGTCGGGCAGCGTACACGCTCCCAGAATTGGGATAGCGTGTCAATTCGAAAGAATCGTGTACTATCTGGCTGGCGCCGAGCATAATATCTGCAAGGATACGGAGGTTGCGGGTGAATGGGGATTTGAAAGTGGGCGAGGCAAGCGATTTCAAGGCAAAACCGCCCGCTGGAATTGATGTCATCGACACGTTCGCCGAGGGCGGCTCCGTCTATCATCTCATTCGCGAGGACATCATCGAGGGACGGCTCGAACCCAATGAGCGTCTCGTCGCAGCCGACCTTGCCCGGCGTCATGGCACATCAACGAACCCCGTCCGCGAGGCGCTCCAACTCCTCCGGGGGGAAGGCTTCGTCACCTTCGCGCTCAACCGCGGAGCGCGGGTGCGCCCGATAGACCAGGACTTCGTCCGGGACATTTCCGAGATCGGCGTGCTAATCGAACCGGCCCTGACGCGCTGGTTCGTCGGCATGGCGACGGAAGCCGACATCGCTGAACTCGAGCGTATCCAGGGCCTGATCGAGGAAAACAATTTCGCCGATCAGCAAAAGCATAGCGAACTCGACACGGCGTTCCATACGGTCATGTACCAGCGTCACTACAACCGCCACGTTGCCGCCTTGTGGTGGAAGCACCGCGAGGTGCTGCGCGCCGTCAGCAGGCGCTTCAATTTCACCCTGGCTCGCCGTGCCGCGATCATGAAGGAGCACCGCGAGCTTATCGCGCATGTGAAGGCCGGCGAAGCCGACAAGGCGGCCGAACTGGTTGCCCGCCATGTCGAAGGTTCTGGCCGGCATATTCTCGAACAGATGCGCGCACTCTACGCCGCTCGGGCCGGATAGAACGAAGTTCCCTGATACCGGCTTGCTTGTTTCGCAGTAAGGACAGGAACAGATGAAGATAACAAGCATTCGCCCATGGCTGATCGAGTCTCGCGCTTCCTATTGGGGGGAATTCCTGTTCATCGAAGTAACGACCGACGAGGGGGTCAGCGGTTGGGGAGAGATCACCACCACAACCAAACTCGCCAACCGGGCGCTTTGCGCAATTCTACGGCAGATCGGCATGGCGATCGTGGGAGAGGACCCCGTGCGCATCGAGTATCTCTGGCACAAGATTTTCCGCAGCTTCACCTACATGGGCAGCCGTGGTGCCGCGGTCGAATGTGTGAGCGCTATCGACATCGCGCTTTGGGACATAAGGGGCAAAGTCCTCGGTAAGCCGATATACGAGTTGCTCGGCGGACCGGTGCGCGACGAGATCGCCCTTTATACGCACCCCGACCAGCGGAAGTTTACCAGCAAGGAATCTGTGGTTCGGGAGATCATGGACATCGTCGAGTCCGGACACACCGCGCTCAAATTCGACCCCTTCCCTCAACAGGGTCCGCATGTGAATAGTCAGGCCCGCGAGCAGCGCAACGGCTATCTCGACGGGTCCATGACGCGCAGGGACGAGCGCGAGGCGGCCGAACTCACCGCGCTGATCCGCGCGACGACAGGCCCGGACATCGAAATCCTCATCGACGCGCACGGTCGCTTCGACGTTCCGACCGCGATCCGGCTCTGCCGCTCGCTCGAGGAAGCAGGGCAGATCGACTGGTTCGAGGAACCTGTGCCGCCGGAGAGTCTCAACGCGCTCAAGCAGGTCCGGGACAAGGTCAGCGCCCCGATCTCCTGGGGCGAGCGTGGCCACACGAAATGGGACTTTGTACCGGTCCTTGAGAACAAACTGGCTGACTACATCATGCCCGACGTCACCTGGACCGGCGGCATTACTGAGCTGAAGAAGATCTCGGCCCTATGCGAGGCATATTACATTCCGGTGTCGCCCCACGATGCTGCGGGCCCTATCAACATCGTCGCCGGGGCGCAGGTGATGATGACTGTGCCAAACTTCTACAAGCTCGAGACGTCGGAATGGGACCTCCGCAAATACGATATGCTCATCGATATACCGCTCGACAATTCGAATGGCAGCCTCAAGCTCAACAAGACTCCCGGGCTTGGAATAGAGTTGAACCGTGACTTCCTGGAAGCGAACCAGGTAGGATAGTCCAGCACACGACGCTCCGCCCCGGGGCTATGGTAGCGATTTCCCTCCTACGCGGGATCCCTCAAAGGCCGAAAGTCCAGACCATGAAGATCGTCGACCTCCGTTGCGCCGTCATTGGCCGCCATCCGATCGTCCGCATCGTGACGGACGAGAACATCCACGGCCTCGGCGAGGTGGAATTCACCAAGCCCTACCTGAAGCCATGGGTGCTGCACTTTCGCGACGCACTTATTGGCGAGGACCCCACTGACGTCGAGCGCTGCATGCTGAAGATTCGCCAGCGCGGCAGCTTCAAGCCTTATGGCGCTGCGGTTAGTGCGATTGAACACTGTTTGTGGGATATCGCCGGCAAAGCATTGAACGTTCCGGCTTACAAGCTGCTCGGCGGCAAGGTTCGCGATCAGGTTCGCTGCTACAACGGCAACAGGCGTCGTAAGCGCACGGGAGACCGGCCCGAAGACTATGCGGCCGACGTCAAATGGATGATGGAACAGCCCGAGGGCTTCTTCATGGTCAAGCAGGGCATCACCTTCCATTCGAATATGAAGGATACGGTTGTCGACTTTCACTATGGCGTCGTACAGAAGAAGGCGGGCTACCACGGCGCGATGGACCAGGGCCAGATCAGCGAACGCGGGATGGCCCACGCGATCGACTGCGTCGCGGCCATGAAGGAAGTGCTCGGCGACAAGGTCAGCCTCGCGCTCGATTGCGGTCCCGGCTGGTTCCTGCCCGATGCGATCCGCTTCGCCAATGCGGTCGAGAAGTACAATCCGATGTGGCTTGAGGACATGCTTACCGGCGACTACGTACCTTGGATCAACCCGCAGGCCTATCGCGAACTGACGCGGTCGACGACGGTGCCAATCCACACCGGCGAGCAGATTTATCTGCGCCACAACTTCAAGGAGTTGATCGAGACGCAGGCGGTCCGGATCGTCGGCCCCGATCCGGCCGACATCGGCGGTATCGCAGAGCTCAAATGGGTCGCCGAGCACGCCTACATGCATTCGATCATGATGGCGCCGCACGGTACCGCAAACGGCCTTCTCGGTCTCGGGGCGCTGATCAACGTGTGTGCCGCTCTACCGGCCAACTTCATTGCATTCGAATACCCCACCGCTTCGGAGCCTTGGTGGGAGGATATCGTGATCGGACTGCCGGAACAGATCGTGCGGGATTCGATGATTGAGTTGCTGCCCGGCCCGGGACTCGGCCTCGACATCGATCCTGATGGTGCACGCACATATCTTGCGGAAGAAGACAAAGGATTCTTCGACCGCGTCTAGGGGTACTAGGATGCTTCGTCGTCGGTGTTTTGACGGTCACGTCTGCGTCTGCCGGAAGTGCGTTTCCTGCGCTTTCACAGGTCGATTGCCTTCCTGCCGGATTCCGCCTGCCGCAATGGGACTACGCGGTATCTCAAACAAGGCATCGACCAGAAATGATCGATCACGTTCGCTACTTCAATAAGCATGGCGACGACATACCGGATATCACGGTGGGCGGGCAGGACGGCCGGCCGCTCGCGGAAAACCTCCGCGGGCAGTGACCACCTGTGAGCCGCGTTGCAAAAGGTAATACGGTAATTTACGCCTTCTCTTGTGCACTGCGGTAGACTGCCACAAAGCTGTCATCTATTGCCGTCCAATGTGGCTGACGATGCATGCTGATCGCTACGGTTCGCCGCAATCGCTCGGCACCGGTTGACGTTCGTATGGAGGGTTTGATGGACTCCGACGCCTTTTCCTATGCCTTTGACGCTTGGCAGCGCTCCGTCCTTTTCCTCGAAACGATGCAGAAGCGAGCCGTCCAGTATGGCGAGCAGGCCGCGAAGACCGCGCCTCACGTGTTGGACTACGATGCCGAGCTGATTGCCGACGGACGAAGCTTGCCGCGGCGGGTCAATTATGCGCTTGTCCGCATCGTGCCGCCCGCCGGTATTTCGATCGATCCGCGCAAGCGTCCATTCCTGGTCGTCGACCCAAGGGCCGGTCACGGGCCGGGCATTGGCGGATTCAAGGCGGACAGCGAGATCGGCGTCGCCATGAAGGCCGGGCACGCCTGCTATTTCATCGGTTTCCTGCCGGAGCCGCAGCCCGGGCAGACGATCGAGGACATCGCAACGGCCGAAGCCGTGTTTCTCGAGACGGTGATTGCGCGGCACCCGGAAGCGGACGGCAAGCCCTGCGTCATCGGCAACTGCCAGGCGGGATGGGCGGTGATGATCCTTGCCGCGCTTCGGCCGGAACTGTTCGGACCGATCATCATTGCCGGCACGCCGCTGTCCTACTGGGCCGGCGTCAGGGGCCAATACCCGATGCGCTATACGGGCGGACTGCTCGGCGGAAGCTGGCTGACAGCGCTAGCGGGCGATCTCGGCGCGGGCAAGTTCGACGGGGCCTGGCTTGTCCAGAATTTCGAGAACCAGAATCCGGCGAATACGCTGTGGAGCAAGCAGTACAATCTCTATTCCAAGATCGATACCGAGGCAGAACGCTACCTCGCTTTCGAGCGCTGGTGGGGCGGGCATGTGACGCTGAACGCGCAGGAGATGCAGTTCATCGTCGACGAACTGTTCGTGGGCAACAGGCTAGCCGCAGGCGAAATCAGGACCTCGAACGGAACGGCGGTCGATCTGCGCAACATCCGCTCTCCCATCCTCGTCTTCTGCTCCAAGGGCGACAACATCACGCCGCCGCAGCAGGCGCTCGACTGGATTCTCGACCTGTACGACGATATCGACGAAATCCGCGCGCATGGGCAGACCATCGTCTATTGCGTTCACGAGAAGGTCGGCCATCTCGGCATCTTCGTGTCGGCCGGTGTTGCCCGGAAGGAGCATGACGAATTCGCTTCCAACATCGATTTCATCGACCTCTTGCCGCCGGGTCTTTACGAGGCGGTGCTGGAGCCGAAAGGCGCGGCAATCGACAACCCTGACCTGGTGACCGGCGAATGGGTGATGCGTTGCGAGGCCCGCACCTTGGACGACATCCTGGCGCTGGGTGGCAATTCGATCGAGGATGAACGCCGCTTTGCAACCGCCGCGCGTCTCTCGGAGATCAATCTTTCGACCTATCGGGCACTGGCTCAGCCATGGGTGAGGGCAGTCGTGTCGCCGGTCATCGCCGAGACGATGCAGCGCTTGCATCCGCTGCGGCTTCAGTACGAGATCTTCGGGCCGGAAAATCCCTGGATGTCCTGGGTCACGTCCGCCGCCGAGCGTGTTCGCGCCGAACGCCGGCCGGCTTCGCCCGACAATCTGTTTCTCTCGATGCAAAAGCAGATGTCCAAGCAGATAGTCGAAGGCTTCGAGGCCTGCCGCAAGACGGCCGAGAAATACGCGGAAGAGACTTTTCACGCCATTTACGGCATGCCGGTTCTGCAGGCGGCGATGGGCTTGAGCGCGGATGATGACAAGCGCCCCCGCAAGGCCGCCAAAAGCTTGCTGCATGAAGCACTGGTCGAGGCGCGTATTGCCGAACTGCGAGCCGGAATGACCCGTGGCGGCACTGCCGAGGGTCTTGCCCGTGCGCTGCTTTATGTTCGCGCAGCCAGCGGTACCGCCGACGAGCGCGGGCTGGAGGTGATCCGGCGGATTCGGGCCACCGATCCGGCCGCCCGCGAGATGACGCTCGAGCAATTCAAGGCACTGATACGCGAACAGTATTTCCTGCTGCTCATCGACGAGGAGGCAGCGCTTGCCGCGATCCCGCAATTGTTGCCCGATGATCCTCAGGAAAGGAGCGCCTGCTTTGGCAAGTTGCTCGACGTGTTGGAGGCCCGGGGTCAGTTGACACCGCAGGAGACTGAAAGGCTGTCGCGATTGAGCGCTCTGCTGGACGATGAAGGCCAACGGACCGGCGCGATCGTTCCGATCGGGCGCAAGGCGTCCTAGCGGTTACCGGGAGAGGATGGTTTTCACAATGTTGAAGATCGCAGAGGCCACCGAGTTGTCCAAATACGATCGGCTGATCGCAGCCGCGCAGCGCGAGACGCCGGCCACGACGATCGTGGTGCATCCTTGCGACGAAACCTCGCTCACGGGTGCGATCGAAGCAGCCAAGGAGCGACTGATCGTACCCGTCCTGGTCGGGCCGCAGGCCAGGATTCGCGCCGTAGCCGCGGAGCATCAAGTCGACATCGGCGCTTGCGAGATCGTCGACACGCCGCATAGCCACGCTTCCGCAGCGCGCGCCGTTGAAATGGTCCGCGCGGGCCGGGGCGAACTGTTGATGAAAGGCAGCTTGCATACCGACGAGCTGATGCGCGAGGTCGCCTCGTCGTCCACGGGCCTGCGCACGGAGCGACGCATCAGCCACGTCTTCATCATGGATGTTCCGGGCCACGCGGAAACGCTGTTCATAACGGACGCCGCCATCAACATTGCGCCCGATCTCGATGCCAAGCGGGATATCGTCCAGAACGCGATCGACCTGTTCGTTGGCATCGGTCTGGGCGAGCCGAGGGTCGCCATCCTTTCCGCGGTCGAGACGGTCACCACCAAGATCCCCACGACCATCGAGGCGGCCGCGCTCTGCAAGATGGCCGAGCGCGGACAGATCACAGGCGGCCTGCTGGAAGGGCCACTGGCCTTCGACAACGCCGTCGACCCGGAAGCTGCGCGGATTAAGGGGATAAACTCTCCGGTCGCCGGAAAGGCCCAAATCCTCGTCGTTCCCGACCTGGAAGCGGGCAACATGCTGGCAAAGAACCTCACATTCCTGTCCAGGGCCGATGCCGCGGGCATCGTGCTTGGGGCGCGCGTGCCGATCATCCTCACCTCCCGGGCGGATTCGGTGAGGACGCGGCTGGCGTCCTGCGCCGTCGCGGCTCTTTATGCCGCAGCGAGGCGTCGGGCCGCGCAGGTTGCAGCCTGAAATGGACGCGATCCTCGTCGTCAACGCCGGTTCGTCGAGCCTGAAGTTCCAGATATTCGAGGTCATCGACGGGAAACCAGACGGCCGCGTTCGCGGCAATCTCGATGGCATAGGTGTTCGCCCGCGCCTGCGCGCAACATCGAAGGAAGGCGTGCTTGTCGATCGCGAGTATCAGCCGTCGGAGGTCGCCGATCTTCCGGCCGCCGTCGGCAAGACGCGCGAATGGCTGGCGAGCCTCGACGGTATCGACTTGCGGGCGATTGGCCATCGTGTGGTGCATGGCGGCCCGAACTACGACCGGCCGATCCTCATCGACGCTGCCGTGCTCGATCGCCTCGCCGAATACCAGGAATTGGCGCCGCTGCATCAGCCGAACAATCTCGCGCCGATCCGCCTGGTCATGGATATCGACCCGACCATCCCGCAGGTCGCGTGCTTCGACACGGCCTTCCATCGTGGCCGGCCCGAAACGGCCGATTGCTACGCGCTGCCGCGATCCTTGTACCAGGATGGCGTGCGCCGCTACGGCTTTCACGGGCTATCCTACGAATACATCGCCGAGCGACTGGCCGAGATTGCGCCTACCAAGGACAAGCTGATCGTCGCCCATCTCGGCAGCGGCGCGTCGATGTGCGCGATCGTTGGTGGACGCAGCGTCGAGAGCACCATGGGTTTCACGGCGCTCGACGGCCTGCCGATGGGGACCCGTCCGGGCCAGCTCGACCCCGGAGTCGTTCTTTATCTCTTCCAGAAGGGCATGAGCCAGCAGGCGGTCTCGGACCTTCTCTATCGCGAATCCGGGCTGAGGGGCCTGTCAGGAATTTCGAACGACGTGCGCGATCTTCTGGCGAGCACCGATCCGGGGGCCAAGTTGGCCATCGCTCATTTCATCCATCGCTGCGGCTTGAGTGCGGGTCTTCTCGCGGCCGCTCTTGGCGGCCTCGACGCCTTCGTCTTCACAGCAGGGATCGGCGAAAATTCGCCGGCCATCCGCGCTCTCCTCGCTGAAAAGCTCAACTGGCTTGGCGCGGAACTTGACCACGCGGCCAACGAGGCGGGCGCAACGGTGATCTCCACAGCGGCGAGCCGGATAGAGCTTCTGGTCATTCCGACCAATGAAGAACTGATGATAGCGCGGCAAACGCTGGCGATCGTCGGTCGCGAAAAGACATCCTGAACAACGGAGACCGCGATGTCCCTTCCGTCCGTGAAGGCTAAACTCCTCGAAGGCCGCAGAGGCCTGATCGTCGGCGTCGCCAACGACCAGTCCATCGCCTGGGGCTGCGCCCGCGCGTTCCGGGCATTCGGAGCCGAACTCGCGATCACCTATCTCAACGAAAAGGCGAAACGATTTGTCGAGCCGCTGGCGCAGCATGTGGATGCTAGCATATTCATGCCGCTTGACGTCTCAGCGCCGGGACAACTCGAGGCCGTCTTTGAGCGTATTGAGGCAGAGTGGGGTTCACTCGATTTCGTCATCCACTCCATAGCGTTTTCGCCCCGAGAAACCTTGGCCGGGCGGGTCGTCGACGCTCCTCGCGACGGCTTTTTGACCACCATGGATATTTCCTGTTGGTCCTTCATCCGCATGGCCCATCTGGCTGAACCGTTGATGAAGAAAGGCGGCTCGCTCTTCACCATGACCTATTACGGGTCGCAAAAGGTGGTCGAGAATTACAACATCATGGGCGTTGCGAAGGCCGCCCTCGAAAGTGCCGTTCGCTACATGGCGGCTGAAATGGGACCGAAGGGAATTCGCGTCCACGCCATCTCGCCGGGACCGCTCGCGACGCGCGCCGCCTCAGGCATTCCCGAGTTCGACGAGCTTCTTGCGAAGGCGGAGCGAAAGTCTCCTGCTCGGGAGCTTGTGAGCATCGACGATGTCGGTATTGCAACCGCGTTTCTCGCTCACGATGCAGCCCGACTAATAACCGGGCAGACCCTGTACATCGATGGGGGATATCATGCCGTCGACTAAGGCGCAGATAAAGGCTTTGTCGCCAACGCTGTGTCAACAACATTGGTGTCATGAACGCCTCTCCGTTTCTGACGGTTCGTCATGTTTTCAGGCCGTCATTTTGAGCGTTCGGTGATCCTGCTGCGTGATTTCGGGGCGCTCGAGCATGCCGGGTTGCTGCAAGAGGAAAGGTTGTTGGCCGGCCACATTCCAGCCGGGTTGCGTAACGGCGCGGGGCGAGAACGGTGCCGCTGAGGACCAGGAGAGTCGTTAGCGAGGTGTTGTCGCATTGCGACAACAGGCAGTCACCCACGACCAGGACGACTGTTATGCGGCAGGCGGTGATCGGGTCATGAAGCGCGACATGATCACCGTCGACAAGATTATAGCTGGAACGATCAACAAATTCGTTCGGCCGACATGACGTAGCGACGGTACCAGGATGCCGCGAAGCCCAGCCGTGATGATTGGTTGCGCGAGCTTCCACGATGGCGGATTTTCCAGTCGATGCAAGCGATCTGGCGTCAGGCACAATCCTATCCGTGCCAAACGCCGCCCCCAGATTTTAGGTCGAATCCCGGGCGAAAGGTCGGCCACCTCGGCAAGGAGACTGTACGCGGCAAGCGTTGCTGGCGGGACGATGCTGACGCGCTGCTTGTATTCCTCCAACTCCGTAGGCGGCGCGCGGGACAGGTAAGGCGCTTCGACACCGGTCCGATTGAAGCGCCGGCCGTCGATCGCTACTCCCACGCCCCTGGTGGGCAGGAAAGCGCACTTCGGTATCAGATAGCGATGGAAGATCCCGTCTGTATCGACGCGGGTGATCCTCACCCATGCGCTCCGTTCTCGATATCTCGGATGAAGGCCAGAACCGCCTCGACGCGGCCGTCCGCGACGTGTTCGGCAACTGTGCGATGGCTATGGTCGGCTATCGGTTATTGCGGAACCAGTAGATGATGCAGACGATGCCGCTTGCCACCCGGCGGTCATCAATACGCCGCACACCAGGCGACAACGGGAAGAACAGCAATATGCGACCTCGGCGCACCGAGTTGCCGAAGCTGAATGCACCGCTACAATTGCCCTCACGACAGCCTAAATCTAAACCAGCTATCAGTCGTCTCGGATTGTCCGCGGACAATCTGCTGAGGCACCACAGATAGAGCGGCAACTGAGAAGCCAAGGATACTTCTCTGACGGCGCTGAGCTTCCGTCACGCCACGCTGCACTGCCAACACGCTCCGCCGGGTTCGGTTCAGTCGGCATCGCGCAACCGGTAGCCAACGCCGGTCTCGGTGGTGATGTATTGAGGCTCGCCGGAGGCTCTCTCGATCTTCTGGCGCAACTGGCGCACGTAGACGCGAAGGTATTGGATATCCGTCGAGCCACCCCAGACCTTGTCGAGCAGGTGCCGGTGCGTGATCACCTTGCCGGCGTGCTGCACAAGGATGCGAAGGATGTCGTATTCCTTGGGTGAGAGCTTCACCTCCCTATCCGCCACCCTGACGATCCGTTTCACCAGATCGACGGACAGGTTTCCCGTTTGAAAGATTGGACGCTCGCCCTGCTGCTGGAGTCCGTGGCGCAGAGCGACCCGGATACGTGCCACCAACTCCTTGGTCCCGAACGGCTTGGTGACGTAGTCATCTGCGCCGAGTTCCAGCGCCTTGACGATGCCGGCCTCATCCGTTCGGCTTGAAAGGATGATGATCGGCAGTTCAAGCAAGTCGCTGCGCCACTTGTGGAGAAGGTCGTGGCCCTGCATGTCCGGGAGGCCGAGATCGAGCAGGACGAGGTCCGGTCCATCGTTCTTGATCCGCTCCATGGCCTGCGCCGCAGTGGATGCTTCGACGATCTCATACCCTTCCGCCGAAAGCCCGACTCTTAGAAGTTTGCGGATCGGCGGCTCATCATCCACGACCAGCACTTTTACCATAGAATTCGACATCACAATTCATCCAGGTTCGACGTTTCGGATGAACTCCGCATCCGGATCGTGAAGACGGCGCCACTCCGGTCAGTCCGGTTGCCGGCCTTGATTGTGCCTCGCATCGCTTCCACGAAGCCCCTACAGATTGACAGGCCGAGGCCGGTTCCGGCGCGCACGTGATCCGTCTTTCGAACGCGATGAAAGGAGTCGAAAATCTTCTCCAGATCCGATGGGGGAATGCCGGGACCCTCATCCAGCACTTGAAGGACGACGAACTCGCCGTCCTGCCAGGCCCGCAGTGAGATCAGGGTGCCGGCCGGCGCATATTTGGCGGCATTGTCGAGCAGGTTGAACAGGACCTGCTCGAACAAGACAGCGTCGAGCCGAAGCATCGGCAGATCGCGCGGAATTTTGACAGACGTCGTGTGTTCCGACAATATCTTCGAAGCCCGACGCAGGGCCGACTCGACTGTATCGTCAAGGTACTGCGCCGATATGCTGGGTTCGGTCGCGCCCGATTCGATACGCGTCATATCGAGAAGGTTGGCAATGAAGCGGTTGAGCCGCTCCGATTCTTCCACGATCGTTCCAAGCAACTCGTCGCGATCCATTTCGGGCACGGATTGCGAATAATCGCGCAGCGTTCCAGCAGCGCCCATGATAGCAGCGAGCGGCGTTTTGAGATCGTGTGAAATCGAGGTGAGCAGCGCGGAGCGGAGCTTGTCGGCTTCGGCGGCTCTTTTCGCCTGGTCGACGTCGGCGACAAGCTGAATCCGCTCGATAGCCACGGCCGCCTGGTCGGCAAGCGCGTCGAACAGCCGTTGTTGCTCGGGCGTCAGCAACGGGCCTTCCCTGTCATTATCCAGCCCGACGACGCCGACAGGTGTATTTCCCGTTATCAATGGAAGATAGAGCCGTCGTGCGCCGGGAAGCGTGTCCGCGCTACGACCCGCCGGCCGGTTGTGCTCCCATGCCCAGCGGGCGGCCGCAATATCGGCGTCAACCAGCGTGTCGTCGGGAGGGTATCCTGCCTTGACCGCCACAGTGCCGTTGTCAGGCAGCAAGATGACGACGCGTACCTTGAGCATCGACGCGATCTGGTGGGCTGTGGCCCAGAGCACGTCGTCCAGCGTTCCGGCGCCTGCAAGCTTTTTCGAGAAAAGATAGAGGTCTTCGGTAGTCCTGGCGCGTTGTCGAGCCGCAGCTGCCTGTCTGTGAACGCGCGCCGTGAGATTGCTGGTGATGGCGGCAGCTCCCAGAAAGAAGAAGAACGCGACTAGGCTTTCCGGGTCTTGAATCAGTAAAGTGTACCGCGGGTCGAGAAAGAAGAAATTGAAGACCAGGGCCGCGACGACGGAACCAAAGAGGGCTGGCCGGAGTCCTGCGGTCGCCGCAGATGCAAGAACTGCCATCAAGAAGGTCAATGCGATGTTCTGCACACCCAGCACGCGCGAAAGCAGCTGACCGAAGACGAATGCGACGCCCACATAAAGCAGGCTAAGCATATAAGGCTGAAAGCTAAACCTGCGCGACGCCGCTGTTGCAGCCCGTCGCGGGTGCGCTTCCTCGACCTCTCTCCCGGAGATAATGTGGATGCTGAGATCGCCCGCGTGGCGGATCAACTCGTGAGCAACCGAACCATGCAGAATTTCGCGCCAACGCGACTTTTCCGACCGGCCGGCAATCAGATGCGTGAAGTTGTTGGCTGTTGCATAACCCAGGATCTCCCTGACGACGTTCTCGCCGGGTAAGGTGATAGCCTCGCCGCCCAGTTGCTCCGCAAGCCTCAGCGCGTCAGCGATCCGGTCTTTCTGCGCGTCGGTCAGATTGAGCGCCCTCGGCGGCTCGACATAAAGTGCCGTCCAAGGTGCGCGCAGCCTATCGGCATGCCGACGGGCATATCGCACCAGGGCGGAACTGCGCGGGTTCTGGTCGATGCAGACCAAAACCCGCTCGCCGGCAGCCCAAGGTCCGCGAATTGCGTGTGCCTGCATGTGGCTGAGAAGTTGCTCGTCAACCCTTTGTGCCGTGCGGCGCAGGGCGAGTTCGCGCAGCGCTGTAAGATTGCCTGGCGAAAAGTAGTTCTTGATCGCCCGCTTGGCCGTCTTGGGCAGGTAGACCTTGCCCTCGTTCAGACGCTTGATCAAATCGTCCGGAGTCAGATCGATGATCTCGACATCGTCGGCCCGGTCAATGACGGAATCGGGCACTGTCTCGCGGACGCGGATGCGCGTGATCTGTGCGACAACGTCGTTCAAGCTTTCTATGTGCTGGACGTTGAGTGTCGTGTAGACGTCGATGCCGCGGTCGAGCAGTTCGAGGACATCGAGATATCGCTTGGGGTGACGACTACCCGGCGCATTGGTGTGGGCAAGTTCGTCCACTAGGACGAGTTGTGACCTACGGGCAAGAACCGCGTCGAGATCCATCTCGTCGAGATGCTGCCCCTTGTAGGCGACCTTCGCGCGAGGAATAACCTCGAAGCCGTCGACCAAGGCTTCGGTTTCCTTACGACCGTGTGTTTCCACCAGACCGACCACGACGTCCACTCTCTCGGACTTACGGGAGCGGCCGGACATCAGCATCTCGTAAGTCTTGCCGACCCCCGGAGCCGCACCCATGAATATCTTTAAGCGTCCGCGCGATTCCTGCCCCGCCTTTGCAAGCAAAGCTTCCGGCGACGGTCGAGCGTCCGCTGAAAGGTCGTCTAGGGTCATGATCACTTGCTATAACATGATTGGCGGCGATCCGGTTTTTCGGCCGCCGCCAGCTTTATCTGACAGAGTGTCGAGCGCCAGATTGAGCCTAAGCACGTCGCCAAGAATCGCCGCCGCCTCTTTCATCGGCAAAGACGGTTCGGCTCAGAAGCGCTCGGGGCGCAGCAGCGCGTAGATGAGGTAGACGGTGACGCACAGCGTCACCGCTCCACCCAGAACATAGTCGAGCACCATTTCACACCTCGTTTTTCCAGGAGACGCCACTAGCGACGTTTCCCACAATGATTTTGCTCACTTGCCGACCTATTCCCGCATGCCCTGCCTTGACGCGGGCAGGCGGCGGACGAACGCCGCCGAATAGCAAAGTTGGCCGGAATATGGCTCCGAACCGCATAAAGGTTCGAGAGAGCCCGACAGCCCAAGAAATAAAAAACTCATATACGCGCTACGGTTTGGCGGTGGTGAAATGGCCTGCTGCCGGTTTCGTGGACACAGAGATAAGGTGTTTGACGGAACTGGAGAGTGGGAATGCAACGAAGGAAATTCAATCGCGAGGTGAAGCTTTAGGCGGTGAGATTGGTCAAGGATCGGGGCGTTGCGGTGGCCCAGGCTGGCCGCGACCTTAATGTTCACGCAAATGTGCTGCGCAAATGGGCGCGCGCTCTATCGGCCGATCGGCAGCATGCGTTTCCCGGTCATGGGCAGATGAAGCCGGAGCAGCAGGAGATTGACCGACTGCGCAAGGAAGTGGCGAAGCTGCAGGCGGAGCGCGACATCCAAAAAAGGCCGCGGCGTACTTCGCTAGGGAAGTGACATGAGGTTCGCTTTCATCGCGAGGCACCGGAACATCAGGCCTGTGGCGTGGCTGTGCGATGCTCCCATGCCTGGCTTAATCGCAGTCCCAGCGCTCGTTCCGGCACGACGAGATTCTCGTTGCCGAGATCGACCGAAGCTTCGTGCTGGCGGAGTCTCTTGCGGCCTTCGTCGCATCGAGCGCTCATGCGGGAGAATGGGCTACGTGCCCGGCCGCGCCGCCATGGGTTGGCGAAAGATACTGGCGAGCGCTCGGCAGTGTCGGACAACCTCCTTGAGCGTGCCTTCAAGGCTTCGGCCCCGAACCAGAAGTGGATTGCCGATTTTACCTACATCTTGACCGCCGAAGGATGTCTCTACGTTGCCGCCGTCGTCGACCTGTTCTCACGGCGTGTCGTCGGTGGGGCGGAGAAGGCCGAGATGACGGCGCAGCTCGTCACCGACGCCTTGATCATGGGGATCTGGAGGAGAGGCAAGCCCGGCAGCCTACTGCGATGGAGAGCTTCTTCTCGTCGCTCAAGACCGAGCGCACAGCGCGCAAGGTCTACAGGACGCGGGATGACGCTAGGGCGTATGCATCCGGTGAAGACCGCAGACGTGCGGATCCGGCGGCCATGCGCACCGCGGTTCTTAGATCAAGCTTTCGATGGTGAGACGCGATGATATTCATCGAGGAGGAGCTTGACCTCCTTGATGCCTTCATCGGTGAACGCCAAGATCCCGTCGTCATCGTTGGCGCCGTAGACCCAGATGACGCCGTCCTCGG
>NZ_JBEBMH010000044.1:0-37543 GCF_040081985.1 Mesorhizobium yinganensis
TGAGCCTTCAGCTTCTCGACATGCAGCGTCTTGGCATAGAGCTCGGCCTGCAGAGCTGCTGCGAACGCGCGCAAGGCGTCTGGATCCGATGGCAATTCTGCAGTGGCGAGAGACATGCCGGCTTATAGCAAAGTCATGACTCGCGAGCGAGAATAAATCCATTGAATCAGTAACTTATTAGACGGCTTCAGGGCGCGTGACCGGTTCCGGTGCGACCGTCCGCCGCCAATCAATTCCTTCAACGAGCAAGGCCAACTGGGCCGGTGTCAGCTGAAGCCGACCCGCCACGATCGGCGGCCAGACGAACTTTCCTTGCTCCAACCGCTTGGCGAACAGGCACAGCCCGCTTCCGTCCCAAGCCAGGATCTTCAACATGTCGCCGCGCTTGCCCCGGAACACAAACAGCGCCCCGGAGAAGGGATCGGTGGCCAGCACGTTCCGGACCTGGGCGGCCAAGCCATCCATCCCTTTGCGCATATCGCATGGCTGCGTTGCCAGATAGACCCTCACCCCAGACCCGGGCGCGATCCTCAATGATCGCCGTCACCTCTCGCAATCGGTCGTCCAGTTCCTGGTCGGTAAGATCACGCAATGGATTGCCGGATAAGATGTGCTTCTCCATCTTCATCAGTCGGGTGTGCAGGATGGTGTCATTTCTTCGTCATCCTCTCTTCGAGCGCGGTGACGCGGGCAGCAAGCTCGCTGGTCTCGATGGCCTTGCGCTGCGCCTCCAGACGGCCCCCCGATCACTGCACCTTCGTCAGGTGACATTTCGCCCTCGGCAACTAGATGGCTTACCGCAGCAATAGCTGCGGGGAGGTCTTCTGCAGCCGGAAGATCAAACTTCAGTCGGGCGCCTCTGCGCGGCGGCCATACCCGGTCCAGGATTGCCTTTGCTGCGACCGCGTCGCCATCTTTCGCCTTATCGATCATAGCGCGAACGATCGCCTCTGCCTCGCCTTCGCCGAGTGCGTCGAGTGCGACGAGTACCTTCGACTGGGAACCGGCAGCCCTTCCTCTGGGATTGCCCGACTGCCCCGGTTGGAACTGGCCACTATTTGGTTCATTTGCCACGCGTTACCACCAGAATAGATACTTGCCTGCTATGCGCCTGCTCTGACAGGCGATGTGCCGCCGTCTGTCGACCTGCTCAATGCACGGCCCCTACGGCGCATCCGCCGTCAATGCATGCCTCTGTAAGACGCGCTAGCAACTTCCCGTCCGTGCTGTCCTGAACGCGGGCAGTCACGCGAGCGGCGGCGGCAATGTCGATGATGACATAGTGCGCAAACAGGTCGGCCGGGTCGCGAAGGAACCTTAAATTGTCGGTATCGTCTCGGGCGGCGAAGTGGTTGGCGGCTTCATGCAGGCCACGGCTGATCGCGATGTTCTCTGCTACACGGACGAGGGACTGTGTACGCTCCGCCAAGGCCTCGTCGTCGTCGGCAGCGGCCATGGCGGTCATCCGTTCGCCGATTTCGCCGATTATCGTGTCCCGACCGGGCGAAGTGGGATCAATGTAAGCCTGGGCGACCGTTTCCCGAGCAGGCCGCCGAGGCCGCCGCCCATTCTGCCACCGCTATCCATCAGGAGATCAAACAGACCGGCCACTACTGATCCTCAAGCAGCAGTGCGGTGCGCCGCTTCGGTGGCGGAAATTCGGAGGAGATCGGAAAGCGTCACACCTTCGCGGCGGGCAAATTCGGCAAGCCGACGTTTCTCGTCGCGGCCGACGCGCACCCTAATCATATCGTCCATTGGTTTGGAAAAGCGCATCTCGGATACCTCCGGAATACGAGGCATAGCCTAGTCGAGACGCATCTCCGTTGCAACAAATGCAAGCAATATCAATCGTTTATCTACTACCCTCCGCCAACGTACGTGATTGTCTCGGAGTGTATTGCATTCAGCCACAACTCACGGAGTTGTGGCAAATTTTTTTGGAAACAGAAGGCCAAGGGGTCGCATCACTCGACATCGCCGAACTCCTCCCGGCTGACCGAGCTAAGCAAACGACGCGGCGCAAGGCGATCTACGAAGACTTGTACCCCCAAGCGAAACGGGGCGGCGCACCCGGCTTGCCGGGAGGCGGGAAAGCGAAGGTGGACAACTTGTCCAGTTTCGCCGAGGCAACCGCCGCGATCACCGGCCACGATGCGCGCACTGTGCGTCGTGATGCTGAGCGTGGGGAAAAGATAGCCGACGACGTTCTTGCCTTCATGCAAGTACCGGGACGGCACGAGGACGTTTGACTATTGTAGTGCCCATCAAACCCACCATTCTCCTACGTCCTAGACGGAGATGGTGGAACCGGGTCCAGCAAAGTCGGCTCCGCAGCTCCAGCCTGCCCCCCCGGCAGATGGCCATCAGGACTCAATTCGTCGACCGCTTCCGGCAAATTGACGGCTAGGCGGCGCAGAATTTCCTCGCGAGACAATCCAGTCTTCTTGGACAGGGCGGCCAAGGTGTCGCCGTCGATCGCAGACTCGACCTGGGTAGGGTCCAACGGCTCGTTGGTTCCTTTGCTCACCCAGGTGTCGACCTTTTCCCCGAGCCCCGCATTGCGAAATCGGTCGACAATGTCCTTCAATCCACCTCCTTCGAGGATCTGATTGAGGGGATTGCCGCCGGGTGCAGTTGCGTCGTTCGGATCGGCTGGTTTCGGATTCCACGCGTCCGCGAGGCGGTCCCGGTTTTTGTACAGAACAACGCCAAGCGCCGCGAGCAGAACCTTCCCGAGCATATTCGCCATTTCAATCTCCTATCCGCTGTAGGGCGGGAAGCGCGACAGAACGAAATTTGTTCCAAGACCCTTGGTGGAACATCCATCATCAGCCGCCGTTGCAGGGAAAATGGAGGCCACTCATGCCCGGCAAAGTCAAAAACCTTCATCGAAAGATCGCTCGCGAGCCCGAACCTGCGGGCACGCCAATCGAGCGGCCCGATACGACTGGCAAGGAAAAATACGAGGCACCCGCGCCGAAGTCGGGGGACACACCTATCCCCACCGAAAAGCCGGGAGTGTGAATGATGTCCGTGCTTCGATCTGTTCTCGCCGAGTTCCTGCCATCCTGGGTTCTTCCAAAGCGGCTAACGGTTGAGCCTAATAGCAAGAGCGTCCCTCAAGGTGGCTCCCACGCCGCTGGCGGTGGCAGGAATACATCCGGTTCCAACGGGCCCTAAACCCGGCATTTGGAAGGACGAGCGATGAATTTCATTTCTGTGATGGCGATCACTGAAGCTATCGCTCGAGAACAGGCCGTCATTCAGACAGGCTATGATCCCGATACAATTGGCCCGCTGGCCATCGTTGTCGACCAGCGGACGAGTAGCCGACAGAAGGCTTTCGTTTTCGAGACGGCAAACGATGTGACAAATCACCCACTGTTCGCCAACGCCCGTTTGTCGGACACGGTCGACGCGCCGAGGCTTGAAGCGGATGGCCCGGTATTGAACTTCGGGCCAGAGGTGACTGTCGGCGGATAATACCGCACGACCATTGACGGCGGACGCTGGCGCAAAGTTTTCGCCTGCGTCACTTCGGATTTCCGCAGCGAGCAGGTTCACGTCGCATATTAGCCATACGTTGGTGGTGGCTCCTACAAGCTTGCGTGATGTGCCCGCCGCGACGTTGCCCAGAACTCTGCGCGTGATAGCCTTGACGAATGAGAATTTTCGCGCTTCTCGCCCTGGCGCTTTTGTTCGTGCCGGCCTGCCAAAGTTCTCCGCCGGGAGAGCGGTTCCAACCATACGGCGGTAGTGGCCGATAGGGAGGCCGCCTGTCCGTGGACAAGGTGCGGCTCATTTGGCTGCCCCGTTTTTTCGCGACTGCCGCTTCGCTTCCTCACGAGCCCTTTTCATCAGCGGGCTGTTCTCGACTGCGCTGCTGATCTGCCCGACAGGCTTATATAGTTAGGCCCGCCGCGCCATTGGCAGAAGATAGGTCTCAACCAGATGAGCCGCGCGGCCGAAATGGTCGACACCGATTTCCTACGGCTCTTCGGCCTCCTCGGATGAATATTCGAGGTGGGCGAGCACCAAGGCAATTCTCACTGCCATGCCGGGTAGCCTAGTGTGATCAGCAACTGCCCGCGTCGGCTAGTCTGTGGGTGCAGTGAATATCCCTGCCGTAGGATCGATCGTAGTACCCAGCTCGATAGCCCTCAACATACCCTTGACGGTAAGATGACCTGGGGACGACGTAAACACGACGCGGATAAGTCTGCCCTGCATAATAGTTGCGTGGGTAGTACCCACCATAGTAACCGTTGCCATAGTAGCCGCCGCCGTAGTAGCCACTACCATAATAACCACCGTAGTAACCGTCATTCGCGAGCGCGCTACCAATTAGGGCGCCAGCTACGAATGCGCCTGCAGGTGCCCAATAGTTATTGTAGTAGCCGTCATACCCTCTGTAGCCATCATAGCCACGTCCATAGTGTCTGTATCCTCCATAGCCACCATGCCCCCATCTGGCGCCATCGCGAACCTTGATGACATCTGATTGAACAGCGATGTTCTTCACAGCCGGGAAGGGCATAGCAGCGTTTGACTGCGTCAAGCAAAATACCGAAATGCACGTCGCGAGACCTGTCGCAACGAGTGAGGTTTGTATCGCTTTCATGGCTTTGTCCTCGCTAAAGGCACGTCTTGCGGCTTGAACGATGCGACACCCCAATCGTTGCACGTTTTCCACAGTTTTGTCGATGTCTGCCACCGGTCACCCGTGCGTGGCGTGCGCCGTTGTAAACTCGTTGCGTTGTTCCCGTTCTTCACTAACCGAATAACGAATAGTCCATATCGGGCGTCGCTCGGCCATTGGAGCGGCACCACAATCCTCAAAAGAGAGTGTCGTCTATCTCTGACGGGGACCGTGCCGGAGTAAAACCTCTGCGCCACCCCTTCTTGCGCGACCTGACGGTTGTGGGCACTTGGCTACCGTTTGGAGAAACCGGGCAAACGGCAGGGTGTAGGCAGCGATGACATTACACCGAACTGCGACAATGGGGTGGAGGCTGTGTGAGAACTCGGGGCAGCTGAGGTGCCACATTGTTTTAATGTGGCGCGTGTTGGTTCCGCTCACCCCGTTATCACCTTGAGGATTTGACCGACGCCGGCGACTGCTATGGCGCGCTTGATATTATAGGCCAGGATTGTCGTGTTGCCTCACGTAATTTTGTTACCGCTTGCCTCGAGAATGTTACCCGCTCACCCGGCATGACGATTGGGAGTGACTCAATGCGCGACACAGGATGCGGTTTCACAGTAACCTGCCACTGAGTTTTCCTCCACCTGGAGTTAGAGTCCGGCCTCGATTGAAGGACGGACAGATGAAGCGGCAGCGGTTCACGGAAGAGCAGATCATCGCGGTGCTGCGCGAACACGAGGCGGGGGCAAAGGCGGCTGAACTGGCCCGCAAGCACGGGATCAGCGAGGCGACGCTGTATAACTGGAAGGCGAAGTATGGCGGCATGGACGGTGAGGCGGAAAAGCGAACATGGATAGGACCCATGTTTGCCCGCCGAACGACGCCAAGCGCCTGAAGGCTCTGGAAGACGAGAATGCGAAGCTCAAGAAGCTGCTCGCTGACCAGATGCTGGAAGCGGCTGCGCTGAAGGAACTTCTGTCAAAAAAATGGTAGGGCCCGCCGCCAAGCGCGAAGCCGTCGCGCATCTGCAGGCCGTGATGGGCCTGTCGGAGCGTCGGGCCTGTTCATTCGTCGGTGCCGATCGCAAGATGATCCGCTACCGGTCGTGCCGTCCACCGGAGATGGAGCTGCGGGGCAAGCTGCGCGACCTCGCCAACGATCGCCGGCGTTTCGGCTATCGGCGCCTGTTCGTCCTGCTGCGGAGGGAGGGTGAACCATCCGGCATCAACCGCATCTATCGGCTCTACCGCGAGGAAGGGCTGACGGTTCGCAAGCGCCGGGCGCGGCGACGCGCGGTGGGCACGCGAGCGCCGATCCTGGTCGAGGCGAAGGCGAACGCGCGCTGGTCCCTTGACTTCGTGCACGACCAGTTCGCCTGCGGGCGGCGCTTCCGGGTGCTGAACATCGTCGACGACGTGACGCGCGAATGTCTGGCCGCTATCCGGGACACATCGATCTCTGGTCGTCGGGTGGCACGTGAACTGACCCACCTGATCAGCCGTCGCGGCAAGCCGGACATGATCGTTTCCGACCACGGCACCGAGTTCACCTCGAACGCCATCCTCGCCTGGTCGAAGGATCACCGTGTCGAGTGGCACTACATCGCGCCGGGAAAGCCGATGCAAAATGGCTACGTCGAATCCTTCAACGGCCGGATGCGCGACGAGCTCTTGAACGAGAGCCTGTTCTTCGGGCTCGACCATGCGCGCAGCGCCATCGCCGAATGGAGGCAGGACTTCAACACCGCGAGACCCCATTCCTCACTCGGATACCAGACCCCGGCGGCCTTCGCCGGAACCCTCACCGCGACCGGCTCCAACGCTGCGCTCATTGACGGCTTCGCGTCTCCGCCGGTTGCTCAACCCGCGCCCTACGGCGTAACAGAAACGGCCAAGGCTCTAATCGCCGCTGGATGACAGTTCAGTGGCAGGTCACATGGTCGATCCAAATTCAAGGTCGCCCTGGCTTGTGGCCAACGCGTTTCGGCTGCACGAGTTGAGAGATTGAATGGTGGGTACGCTAATCTTCGGCCCCGATTATTGGGCGAGTCCAGCGTGCATAACAGTAGGTCAAACCGACAAAAAGTAGCATCACAATTGCCAAAACACCCAACGCACAATGGGGGTTTCTGTCCGGCCAAAGCCTACCTACAGCGAGACTATAGGCTAAAAGCACCGGTGCTGCGATCGCGCACCAAATCGCCGGCATGAAGCGCCAATTCCAAATGCGCAGCATGTTCGCGTAGAGAACCCATGCTGCGCTGCTTGGCGGCCGAGCGACCACACGACGCCTTCGCCGCACAGGAGGACTGGTTTCGCTCCAAAACCTCGTGGGCATCAAAAGACTGTCATAGGCAAAGTACGCCAAAAAAAATAAGGATGCGCCGATGACAAGGAAACCCACTGCTGCGCCATAGCATATCAGAAGATCGAGATTGGTATCTTTCCAGGCCGACAAATCGATACCAATGACGATGTTCGTGCCACCAACAGCGAAAGCGGTCTCGGCAGCCTGACTGGTTGTTCCAGCGGGGGAAGCTGGAATTAAGTCCTTGGGGATTCCGAGTACGACCGTGACCAGGCCTGTTAGCACTGCACCCAACAGTTTGGCGCTCTCCATCTTTCCCTTGATCTTATCCCGAATCTCGCTCTCAAGATCAGCTTCGCGAGCATCTCCAGAACCACTCGCCAAATCCTTGACATTGGGCGACAGAACCCATTCGAGTTGTCCCCAACTGCTAAACCAACGAGGGTTGGAGCGAATGCATACAATCTCTGCGCGATTAATTGGTATTGACTCGTTAGTCAGTCGCTGCGCCATCCAGCCGAGTTGGGGCGCATGTCCAACCACCAGTGTCATGCTGCTTTCCGAGGGTGTTTCGATTGCCAGGATGCGCCGGATCACGTCATCGAGCCATTGCTTGGATTCTGTCGATGGAACTGACTGCCAATGGTAAAAGTAAGGGCTGGCGTACGGACACGCCTCCGGGGAAAGGTATTCTCGTTCGGCTGGAACTGGAACCTTTGACGCTTGCAACTTTGCGCGTTCCAGCCCTTCGCACAGCACACATTGAAGTCGTTCCGACAGCACTCGAGCCGTCGCCCTAGCCTCGTCCGTCGGAGCCACGATCACGGCGGTCAGATCTGGAAAATGCACCCTTGCGAAGGTTTGGCGTTGGCATGACGCATGAAGAAGATACTCGCCAAGACGATCGGCAACCTGTTTGACTTCGCGCAGACCCAGATCAGATAGGTTCTTCCGTTCCTTTTGAAAGGATGCATGCCTCATTAAGAGAAGATAACGGGCCCCCACTCAACGAACTATATCACTTTGGCTTGTGTGGCGGTAGTTGCTTGGCGCCGCGTTCTGTTCGATGCGATTCCACACTTCCAAATAGTACATCAGGTCCGAACATGGAGACCCAGCGTAAGCTAAGGCGTGCGTCCGTTGGGGTATACTCCATCGGTCAGCTGCACGCCAACGGAAGCGTCCGTAAGGATTGATTTCCTTAACGGACACTGTACTGTGCGGACACAATCCTAACAGACAGGTAGCGTCCTTTGAGTAAGACCATCCTTTATGCGCGCGTCTCGACCGCCGAGCAGACCGTTGAACATCAACTGGCCCAAGCCAAAAAGGCTGGCTTCACGATCGACCAGGTCATCACCGACAACGGCGTTTCCGGCGTTTCGACGAAGCTGATGGAACGCCCGCAGGGCAAGCGGCTCTTCGATATCCTTCGGCCGGGCGACACGCTGGTCGTGCGCTGGGTTGACCGGCTCGGCCGCGACTATCGAGACGTCTCGGATGCCATCCGCCACTTCATGCGCAGTAGTGTTGTCGTGAAGACTGTCATCAACGGAATGGTATTCGATGGCGCGACGAGGGACCCCATCCAGCAAGCCGTACGGGACGCGCTGATCGCGTTCATGGCCGCGACGGCAGAAGTACAGGCGATCGCCACCAAGGAGGTACAGAAGGCCGGCATTGCTGCCACACGGGCGTCCAGTTCAACAGCGTATCGAGGGCGCAAGCCAAGCTATGACCGGAAGACGTTCGAAACGGTGGCTGACCTGCTCGGTCAGGGCGCTGGGGCGTCTGCCATTGCCGCGGAGACGGGGTTATCGCGACAGACGGTCCTG
Organism: Mesorhizobium yinganensis; assembly: GCF_040081985.1. Taxonomy (NCBI): domain Bacteria; kingdom Pseudomonadati; phylum Pseudomonadota; class Alphaproteobacteria; order Hyphomicrobiales; family Phyllobacteriaceae; genus Mesorhizobium; species Mesorhizobium yinganensis. Next base: position 8,791 of record NZ_JBEBMH010000044.1, read on the forward strand.
CGGATAAGGGAAGACCGTGCTGGTGCAGACAAAGCGTTGGTGATTTGGGGATTGTAGAACCGCTTGTGGTGACACAACCTGAACCTCTCCAGGCCGGTGGATCGCACTGGCCAGTAAACCTCGGCCCGCAATTGGTGGCCTCGCAGGTCTGCCGCGTAGCGTGCGGTCCAAGCGTTTGCTAACGTCACTGAATGCTGAATATCGCAACACTGGCTGCAGAAGCGCTCGGCAGGAACCTGGCCGAGACATATCGGCATTACTACGGTGATCGGCACACTGAATTTGCAACGCTTCTCGATGCCGGCGCGAGGCTTTTGATCGAACGCATCGGTTCGAGCGACGCGCTGTACCACAATTTCGAGCACACAATCCTGGTGACACAGGTCGGTCAGGAAATCATTCGCGGCAAGCTTCTGTTTAAATCGATCGAACCCGAGGACTGGGTGCATTTCATCTTCAGCTTGCTGTGTCATGATATCGGCTTCGTTCGGGGCGCATGCACCGCCGATGGCAGAACCAGCGTTGTTATCGATGAGGCCGGTAGACGATTTGAGCTCCCGCGCGGCGCAAGTGATGCAATCCTGGCTCCATTTCACGTCACCCGGGGCAAGATTGCCGTTCGCGAGAGATTTGGGAACCACCGGCTGCTTGACTGTGGGCGGATTGCCCGTGCCATTGAATTGACCCGATTTCCCGTTCCCGACGATCAGGATCACAAAGAGACCGATACCGAGGCCGGCCTTGTCCGCGCGGCTGATCTGATCGGGCAACTCGCCGATCCGAACTACCCCAGCAAGCTCAACGCGCTGTTTCACGAGTTGCAGGAAACTGGCAGCGCCGAGAAGATCGGCGTCTCAAACGCGGCCGATCTCGTCGAGAGCTATCCAAAGTTCTTTTGGACGGCTGTCGAACCCCATATCGGTGACGGACTGACATATCTCGGCATGACGATGGAAGGTAAGCGATGGGCAGCCAGCCTCTACGGAAACCTGTCTATGGCTGAACACCGCAGGCTGGCTTTCGGTCCGCAATTGAGGTCTTTGTAGCCGCCATCGATCTCATCCGTTCGGGTGATGGCGCCGCTGAGATTTCGGGCTAGAGTGTTTCGCCTTTTGGGCGAGATCTGATCTGATGCAATTCTACGAGGCACTGGCGGAGAACGGATCGGCCAAGGAGCTAATGGCGCACGATACACTGCGGACTTTGGCTCAACTCTTGGTGCAAACGATCCGTGCGTCCGCGACGATTGACTGGACCCGCAAGGAAGGAGTGCGAGCCAAGATGCGGATCGAGGTCCGGAAGCTTCTCGCCCGTTATGGCTACCCACCGGACCTCCAAAAGGCAGCTGTGGATCTTGTTGTCAGGCAAGCTGAGACAATCGCTGCCGATTGGGGCTAGTTGAGTTCGCCGTGGAATTTTGATGAACAGTCGACGGCCTCTGGTAACGGCAGCTTTCTCTGCCAGAACCGGACAGATAGTGGGCGGCTCAAAAGGCGGCCGAACACAAGTCGCCAAGTACACGTTGTGCATTTGGCCCAGGAACTGCATGGGCTGAAATTGGAAAGAGGAGCTCGATGAGAGATTTATATAGGAGCTTTTTTGCCGAACTGGCTGAGAGGCGTACGAAAGAGCAGCGTGCTCTCGCTAAGCTAATCGCCGCAGGGCCCTCAGACAAACGTATCACTATTGAAACTTGGGAGCAGTGGTGTCGCCATGGCTGGGTACTCTGCCCCGGTTCCAACCGTCGCGGAGGGTGCGAACGCGAAATCTGTCAACAGGGCTTGCAGTGTCAAAGAATGGCAGAGGTCGGTCTTCTCGGTACCGGCGAGGTGGTCAGAAAGCCTCAGCGCGCTCGCTGTGGCGCTAAGACGAGGTCAGGCGGAGAATGCCGGATGGCCGTGATTTCTGGGAAGCATCGCTGCAGGATGCATGGCGGACTCTCGTCAGGTCCTAAGACAGCGGAGGGTAGAAGTCGAATCGCTGAGGCGCAAAAGCGACGATGGCAGAGACAAAAGGAAGCTCAGCCGGAGTGCCCCCCTGAAACTCAGCCTTCGACGAACACGAACCTGTGGCGTAGACGGAGACGACCGTCGGATCTATGCGGCTAGTTTGAGGGAAGCTCGTCACTGCTGCGGCGTCGTCGTGGGGTCTTAGGTCGAACCTCACAAAACCTGACATCGTGAGTCTGATTGCGCGGCTTGCGAGCCTGTTAATACATTGAGTTGTGAGCGCGATTTCAGTCGGCATGCTAACAGCGGCGCCTTGCGGCGCGGCGGGATTCTCGGTTGCGCAGTTCGGCGAGCCGGCAGGTGGATTGGTTGGTGAGGTGGCAGCCTTGGTTAGAGTTGCTGCGGAGCGGCGGTTCGGTGTTGATGCCGGGCTGCCAAAACCGAACATTGGCCGCGGGATTTTTAGGAGCGGAGTTCGGCGAGCCTTTGCCGGATTGCGGCTTCGCTAGGGTCGGCGCGATGGCCCGCGATCGCGGTTTGGGTGTTAGTGGCAACTTCAAAAAACTTCAAATGGCGAAGCTGACGAAACGGCTCGGGGAGGGGCGATTTTCGGCGGGGGGAGCTGGGCCAGATCGCCGGTGGAGTGTGGATTTGCTGGGGCCGGCGCGGCGCTGAGCGATCGCGGTTTGGGTGTTAGTGGCGACTTCAAAAAACTTCAAATGGCGAAGCTGACGAAACGGCTCGGGGAGGGGCGATTTTCGGCGGGGGGAGCTGGGCCAGATCGCCGGTGGAGTGTGGATTTGCTGGGGTCGGCGCGGCGCTGAGCGATCGCGGTTTGGGTGTTAGTGGCGACCTGACAAAACCACCCGTTGACGGCGAAATGTTCGTTGGCGAAGCAGCGGATCGTCGGAGATTGGTGGGTTAGCTGCTCCCCAGCTCCGTTTGGTAGAAAGGTTGAGCAGCGGCTTTAAGACAGCGGCACCTCCCGAGCCGTTTCGCCGCGCCCGTGCAGTCGCCCCGGGACACGGACTTTACCTTCACCCGCAAAGTTGGCAGCAGGCCGGGCGCGCGCCCACCCTGCTGCCAAAACGCAATCGCCTAGAACTTGAACTCGGCGAGATTTTCCGGGGTCACGATCTTGGCTAGGCCAAGCACGATCTCACCGCTGGTGCCAACCTTGTATTCGCCGAGGCGGCCGGCGGTGAAGGATTCGCCCTCCTTGCCGGTCAGCTTGCACTGCGCCACCGCTTGCGCGGCGTGGTAGGTGAGGTAGCCGAGATCGGTCACGTTCCACCAGATGTCCTGCGCCTGGCCGGCCTCGATGTATTTCTTCATCAGCGTGGCCGGCGCGAGGCCGGTGAGCTTGATCTTGTCAAGGCTGCCGGCCTGCTCGAGCGCTCGGGCAGCCGCGGGCAGGCCGATACCGGCCGGCACGATGATGCCCTTGAGGTTCGGGAAGGCCTGAGCCAGCGCCAACGCCTGCTGCTGGTTGACCTGCTCGCTCTCCTCGCCATAGGCGACCTGCACCAGCTTCATCTTGCCGTATTTCTCATCCGAAGCGATCTTCTGCTTCATGAAGTCGATCCAGGCGTTCTGGTTGGTTGCCGTCGCGGTCGACGACAGGATGGCGAACTCGCCCTCGCCGCCGATCAGGTCGTGCATGCTCTGCAGCATCATCTCGGCCAGGCTTTCGCCCTTGACCTGGTTGACGAACACAGTCCGTGCATCGGCTGCCACGTCGGAATCGTAGGAGATGATACGGATGCCTTCCTTGGCGGCGCGCTTCAGCGCCGGTGCGACGGCGTTGGCGTCGTTGCCGGCGATTGCGATGACGCCAACCTTCTGCGCGACGAAGTTGTTGATGAACTCGATCTGCGCCTCGGCAGTGGCCTGCGAGGGCGCCGCCTGTACCACGCTGCCGCCGATCTCTTTGGCGGCGTCCTCGGCGCCGCCCTTGGCGACCTGGAAGTAGGGGTCGGTATCAAGCTTCGGCAAGAGCCCGACGGTGACCGGTCCGGTGGCGCATTCCTGCGCCATGGCGGGCGCAGCGAATGCCACGCCTGCGAGTAGAGCCGCAACAAGCGGCAGTCTGGAAGTTGTCATTTCGTTTCCTCCTTTGTAGTGCCTTGGCCGGAAGCAGGAGCGCGGGTCCAGCCTTCACCCGCCCGAACGCTGGATGGCGCCGATGTTGCGGAGCCAGCCCACCAGAAAGCCCGTGGAATTGCTGACCAGCAGCGAGCCGATCAGGAGCAGACCGACGACCATGCCCTGCGCGTCGCCGCCGATCTGGTTGATGCCGAGGATGTTGCGGATCAGGGCGACCAGGACGAGCGCCAGGAGCACGCCGGTCAACCGGCCCTTGCCGCCCCAGACACTGACGCCGCCGAGCAGCGCGATGGTAATGACGTCGAGTTCCATGCCGAGCGCGTTGTTGGCGCGCGCATTGGCGAGCCGCGCCGTGTAGACGATGCCGGCCAGCGCCGAAACCGTTCCCGACAGAACGAACAGCGCGAACCGCACGCGGGCGATGTCGATGCCGGAATAGAGCGCCGCTGCTGGGCTACCGCCGACGGCGTAGACGCGACGGCCAAACGGCGTGGCGCCGAGCGCGACGGCAAAAAGAGGAAAGAGGATGAGGAACGGCACGATCACCTGCGGGATGCGGGTGCCCGGTACGTCGTCGATGCCGAAGTTGGTGAGCGCGTCGGGGAAGATGTTGACCGAGCCGGTGCCGAGCAGGACATAGCCGACGCCGCGAAACAGCGCCATGGTGCCGAGCGTGACCACAAGCGAGGGCAGCCCAGCCCAGGTGACGAGCACGCCATTGACCGCGCCGAGCAGCGCACCGAAGCAGAGCGACAGCAAAATCGCGGCGATCAGCGGCAGGCCGGCCTGGACCAGCAAGCCGAGCACGACGCTGCACAGAGCGAGGATCGAGGCGACCGACAGGTCGATCTCGCGCGCAATGATCAGCAGCACCATCGGCAGCACGAGCAGCGCTTTCTCGGCGACGCCCGCGGCCAACTGAGACAGGTTGAAGGCCGAGAGGAAGTTCGGCGTCGTCACTGCACCGTAGACCAGAACGCCAAGCGTCAGCACGGCGAGCAGCAAATCCCACGAATCGACGCGCATGCGTCGGGTGGACTTCGGATCGGTCAAGGCGCTCATCATGCCGCCTCGCGCATGGCACCCTGGCTGCCCGCGGTGCGGCGGGCAACCAGCGCATCGACGCCGATGGCGGTCAGGATAACGAGGCCGTAGACGCCCTGCAGCCAGAGCGGATCGACGCGGGCGAGGATCAGGCCGTTGCGGATGATCAGAAGCGTCATGCCGCCAAGCATGACGCCAAGCACGGTGCCGGAGCCGCCGCGGATGGCGACGCCACCGACCACGGCGGCGGCGATGACGGCGAGTTCGTAACCATAGGCGACGCGCGCGTCGATGGTGGCGTAGCGCGAGGCCCACAGCGCGCCGGCGAGCCCGGCGAGCGTGCCCGCGAGACCGAAGGCGGTGAGCACCAGCTTCTTTGTCGGCAGGCCGATCAGCTCGGCACCCTTGGGGTTCGAGCCGAGCGCGAACAGCTTGCGCCCAGTCGACGAGCGGTTCAGCAGCAGCGCGGCTGCGGCCATGATCGCCAGCGCGATCAGGATCATCACCGGAACGCCTGCAAGGCGACCGCCGGTGAGATCGAGCCACGCCTGCGGCACCTGGTCGGCACTGATCTGGCGCCCGCCCGTCCACAGACTGACGAGCCCGCGGAACACCGACATGGTGCCTAGCGTCGCCACGATCGCCGGCACGCCGCCGAAGGCGATGACGGCGCCATTGAAAAGTCCGCAGGCAAGTCCGATGCCGCAGGCCGCGAGGATGCCGGCGGCGACGCCGAGCGACGGGCCGGCGGTCATGGCGAGCGCCGAACCGTAAGCTGACAGGCCGATGACCGATGCCACGGAGAGATCGATGTTGCGGGTTACCAGAACGAGAAACTGGGCGAGTGCGGCGATCATCAGGAGCGACGCATCCATTGCCAGTGCAGACAGGTTGGCGGGGCTGGCGACCAGCGGGTTGATGAACAGCACCGGCACGACCACCGCGGCCATGGCGGCGAGCAGGCCGGTCTCGCGGCGTGCGAGCAGGGAGCGGATCCAGCCGCCGCCTGCGCGTCCGGTCGGAAGCGGTGAGGCTGCTTGGGAGGGGGCGCCGGCATCAGAGGACAGCGGCTGGACCTCGACGTCGGTGGCTGCGCGCAGCACCGCTTCCTGGGTCGCCTCGCCCCGAGCGAAGCTCCCCGTCTGCCGGCCTTCACGCAGGACGACGATGCGATCGGACATGCCGAGTAACTCGGGCATCTCGGAGGAGATCAGCAGGATCGCCATGCCCGTTTTGGCAAGGTCGGCCATCATGGCGTGGACCTCGGCCTTGGATTGGACGTCGATGCCCTGCGTCGGCTCGTCGAGGATCATCAGCTTCGGACTTGTCGCCAGCCATTTGGCGAGCACGACCTTCTGTTGATTGCCGCCCGACAGCGTACTGACCGGCTGGTCGAACGATTGAAAACGCAGCTTCAGGCGATCGAGATGCCGGCTTACGCCGTCGAGCACCTTGGTGCGGCTGAAGAAGCCACTCGACGTAGCACGATCGAGCTGCGTCAGCGCGGCGTTCTCGGTGATCGAAAAGTCCATCACCAGGCTCTGGCCGAGGCGATCCTCGGACACATAGGCGATGCCAGCGGCCATCGCCCCGGCGGCATTGGCGAAGCGCTGCTCGACGCCGGAGACCCGGATTGTGCCGCCATCGGGCTGCGTGATGCCGAATAGCGCACGCGCGATCTCGGTCCGGCCGCTGCCGACAAGGCCGCCGAGCCCGACGATCTCACCAGCGCGCACCGACAGGCTGATGTCTGCGAATTCTCCGGCGCGGGTCAGGCGCTCGATCTCCAGCACTGTCTTGCCAGGCACGGCGCCCGTCTGCGGGTAGAGCGACGAGAGCTCGCGGCCAACCATCATGCGGATCGCCTCGCTTCGAGACAGGCGATCGGCGCGCTCGACGCCGACCAGGGCGCCGTCGCGAAGCACGGCAATCGCATCGGCGACGTGGAAGATCTCGTCCATGCGGTGGCCGACAAACATCATGGCGACGCCACGGGTCTTGAGGGTCTCCACCACCTGGAACAGCCGGGCAACCTCCCGCTGTGAGAGTGCGGCGGTCGGCTCGTCCATGATAAGGACGCGGGCGTCCAGGGACAGTGCGCGGGCAACCTCAACCAGCTGCTGTTCAGAGGTGCGCAGCCGCGACAGCCGCTCAGCCGGATCGACATCAAGACCGATTGCGGCGAGCAGCGAGACAGTGCGCTCATGCATGGCGGCGCGGTCGATGCCTGCCATACTGCTTGGCGGCATGTGGCCCATGAAGACATTTTCAGCGATTGACAGGTCGGGGAACAGGCCGGGATGCTGGTGCATGACGGCGATTCCAGCCCTCTGCGCGTCGAGCGGGCCATTGAAGAGTACCGGCTTGCCGTCGAGAACCACTTGGCCGGAGGTCGGCTGGTAGACGCCTGCCAGTAGCTTCACGCACGTGCTCTTGCCAGCACCGTTCTCGCCAAGCAGAGCCAGAACTTCGCCGCCGTGGAGATCGAAGCTCGCCTCGCGCAGCGCGACGGTGCCGCCGAAATGCTTGCTGGCATGGGCAAGGCCGATCGGAGCGGCCAGCGCAGACGCGGCCTCGGTCACGCGATCGAGGGCAGTCGCGGCGGTCATTGCCGGCGTCCGCAACCTTGATCGCGCAGGCACAGCGCCTCGCCCTTCCCGATGCCGACTATCCTCACCAACAGCCCTCCTTTAATGAAAGCACGTTAATGTAATAGAGGGATTTGCGTCAAGCGCAGACATCGGAGCACTGACCCTTACGAAGCTGCAGGCACAGTTCTGACGCGTCAAGGCATAGGAACGCCTAGATGGGCAACTTGTCGGACCGGCAATTTTAAGTTATTGCGCTTTTGTTATGGAGCCGTTTTGTTGACGCCCCCGTCCAAGCCCCGAGCACCCCTGCGCAGACATGCGACAGGCGGAAAGGGCAGCAATTCGGCCCAGTTGCGGCACTACAACGAGCGCGTCGTACTGGACGCGATCCGGCGGCGCGGACAGGCTTCGAAGGCAGACATCGCGCGCCATGCCAAGCTGACGCCACCGGCTGTGTCGCGCATCGTCGACACGCTGCTCGTTGCCGGGTACGTCGAGCAGAAAGGCAAGCGCTTCGGCCAGAAGGGCCAACCGTCGGTGATGTTTGGGTTGGCAGCCGAAGGCGGCTTCTCGCTCGGGCTGCATCTCGGGCGGCGCACGCTGGATGCGGTGCTGATCGACTTCGCAGGAACGGTAAGGCTGACCGAGTCGCACGAATACGACTATCCCGAGCCCGAGGCGGTGCAGCGGATCGGCAACGCCGCGATCGCAAGGCTGCGCGCGACACTCGGAAGTGGCGCCGGTCGGCTGATCGGGATCGGCATCTCGGCGCCTTATTTCCTCGGGGGTTGGGAAGAGGAACTGGCGTTTCCGACCGACGCCAGCGCGCGCTGGCGTGAAGTGGACCTCGCCGGATTCTTTCGCGAGGCGGGCAGCCTACCGCTGTTCGTCGAGAACGACGCGTCGGCGGCAGCCGCGGCGGAACTCGTCTACGGCGCCGGCACCCGTTACCGCGACTTCATCCATCTGTCGATCAACACCATGATCGGCGGCGGCCTTGTGATCGATGGCGTGCTGCAAACCGGGCCGAACGGCAATGCGGCGGCGTTCGGGCCGATGCCGGTAACGCCGTCGCGGCTGGCGAGTGTGGCCAGGCCCAGTGGACCGTTCGACATCCTGTTGCGGAGGGCGTCCATCTACGGGCTGATCAACCACCTGCGCTGGTCGGGTTCTGAGATCAATCGGGTGCGCGAACTCGATCCGATGCCGGCTGAGGCGCGCGCGCCGTTCGGCGAATGGCAGGAGGACTGCGCCGACGCGCTCGCGCAGGCCATCATCTCGGCGATCGCGGTTATCGATGTCGAGGCGGTGGTGATCGATGGCCTGCTGCCACGCGCACTGCTTCAGGACACCGTGGCCAAGGTGCAGCGGCGATTCGGCGAGATCACGCCGTCGGGGCTGGTGCTGCCTGAGATCATCGCCGGCACGGTGGGTCCGCAGGCCAGCGCGATCGGCGCCAGCATCCTGCCGATCCACACGCTGTTTGGACCAGACAGCGGTGTGCTCACCCGCAAAGCGGTGGACAAGAAGCCGCTGATGATCCGCAAGCGCGGTTGATCAGAGATCGCGCATCAACCAGCGCGCGATGTTTTGCATTAATGCGCGATAGATATCGCTTTCGAGGAACTCGCGGCTCATCCAGTGTGGGCCGATGTCGGTGGTGAAGGCTAGGCTGCGGCCCTTACCATAGTCGCGCACTGCGAGCAGCGGCAGCGTCCTGCCGCGGTGGGTCACCGACGCGAGTAGCGTCGTGTCCGGCGTGGCGCGGAGTATCGTGCGGTTGAGGCCGAGTATCGGAGGCCATTGGTCGGGCAATCCGCTGGTGATCGGATGCGCGTGCGTCACCACTGGCCTCAGGCCTGCTGGCGCCTCGACGCCGTCCGGTTGCGCCAAGCAGGTGACCGGAAGACAATCCACGAGGGCGGTGTCATGGAAAGCCGCGGTGCCGAACATCCCTTGAAAGCTGGTGTAACCGCCCGCCATCATAAGGCTTCCGCCGCCGGCCACGTAGCGCTCCAGCAGTTCCAGACGATCGACCGAGGTTCTGCCCTCACGCGCCTGCGGCGTGAGCAGCAGCGACAGCGCGGAGACGTCGGAAAGGATCACCGCGTGATAGGATGCAAGCGCTTCCAAAGACGTCGGGAATTCGCCTGAGCATCGTTCGCCGGGCAACTGCTCGACCGCGATGCCGCTGCCCTCCAAAGCGGCAAGGAACGGCAGCGCGCCGTTGGCATATTGCGCCGACGACGTTGCGGTCACGCCGGCGGCCGCGACCTGCGTCAGCGCGAAGGTCTCGCCGGCAAGGAGGATTTTCTTGGTTTGCATTGCGCAAAGGTCCCGCAGTCGTTTCGGATCCTCGAATAATCACCCCATCGGATGCCGGGCGAAAGGTGTCTTCAACCACACTCGCATTTCATGTTCGGCATCGGAGTTGGACGAGTCGGCCGGCCAAGCGCTGCTTTGGTCGGGTGCAGCCGTGGTGGAGCGCTGCCTATCGGCGGGTCGGATGTTATTGCCGACCCCGCAAAACCTCACATTGGCGGCGGGATTTTGGGAGCGTCGGGCGGAGCCAGCGGCGGAGTGCTGGGCTTAAGGAGGGACAGCGGTGGTGGTGCGGCCTGTGGAAAAGGGGGGCCGACTTCAAAAAACTTCAAATGGCGGAGCTGGCGAAACGATTTTTGGCGGGGCGATTTTCTGCGAGGGGGAGCCGGGCCAGATCGCCGGTGGAGTGTGGATTTGCAGGGGGCGGAGCGGTGCTGCGCAATCACGGTTTGGGGTGTTAGTGCCGACTTCAAAAAACTTCATATGGCGCGGGTTACAAAGCGGCTCGCGTAGGAGTGAGTTCCGGAGATGCGGAGCTTGGCCAGAAGGCCGGTGAGAGTGTGGCTCGGTAAGCGTGCGCTTTGAGCGTCGTGATCGGTGTGGATGTCAGTGTGTGCAGTGTAGTTTCAAGGGTAGCGACTTTCGCGGAGCCTCACGTACTAGGAGCTGCGGCGATGGAAGATCGGGACAATCGATTGCCAAGCCGCTAGATTGGTTCCGACCGAATTGGCCAGAGAAAATCTCGCAGACGCCAAGCCTAAAGCGGCAGGCCCGCCTTGGTATAACCGTCGACGAAATGCTGGCGGTCCTCATCGCGTTTGAAAGGCTGTGAAGCCGCCCAACGAGATGCGAGGAAGCCAGGATTTATCTCAAGGAACCGGCAGGCTTCCTGGCGAGCCTCGGAGAGCTGACCGAGCTGCGCAAGGCTCGCCGCGAGGATGCGCTTAGCCGGCAGCCGGCCAACCTCCTCCTTGCGGAGAGCCTTGACCGCCTGGACATAGCGGCCGGCAGCATAGTACGCGAAGCCGAGGTCCCAGTAATACCATCCCGGCGGATAAGGGTTAAGTCGCAGAGCATTTTCGGCCAGTTCGACCGCATCGTGGGGCTGGCCTTGAAGGACTCTGAGGTTTGCCATGTTCACCATTGTATCGGCGTGGCTCGGGTTAGTCCGCAACGCGGTTTGGAATGCGGACTCCGCCTCTTCGAGCCTGCCCTCGCAGAGCCGTGCAAACCCAAGGACGCTATGCGCCGTAGGATCGTTTATATCGAGGGACATGGCCTTCTGAGCGTAAGCGAGCCCAAGAGCCTGGTTCGCGTGAATATCCTCCCCGTACTGGACCGCCGCGTTGTAGTGCGAGACGGCGAGCCATGCGTAGACCACCGCCAAATTCGGATCGAGCTCGGCGGCCTTAGCGAGGAGAGTACGGGCAAGATCGTTTCCGGCGGGCGAGTGCATGACAAGAACGCGGCCGCGAACGAGGAAATCATAAGCTTCAATATTCGTCCGGCGCCGGGGCGCATGATCAAACCCCGGTCCAAGCGGCAGCACGTTTGCCAAAGCCGCGACGACCTTGTGCACCACTTGGTCCTGCAGACCAAAGACGTCGGCCAGATCGCCATCGTAGCGCTCGGCCCAGAGACATCTGTTCGTCGTCGCCTCGGTAAGACGAATCCCAATTCTGACCTGGCCTGCGACGCGGCGCACGCTGCCCTCGACGACATAGCGCACGCCGAGCTTCTTCGCGATCAATTGCGTATCGGTGGACCTTGCGTTGAAAGCGAACGATGAATGGCGTGCGATCACCAAAAGACCCGGTACTTTCGACAGGTCGGCGATCAGATCGTCCACCAAACCGTCGGCGAAATGCGCCTGCTCCGGATCGAGGCTTATGTACGCAAAGGGCAAGACAGCGATAGAGGGCTCCGCTCCGAGCCCCCGGCCGGCGTTGACAATGGGAGCCTCGCACTCTTGGATGGTGAGCAGGCCTGCGAAACGGTAGCCCACCCGCGGGAAAGTCGCGATCCACTCTTCGCCGTCCGGCGAGACCCCTAGCCGTCTCCGAAGGGCGGCGATCTGAACCGTCAGATTGCTTTCTTCGACGTTGGTATTCGCCCAGGCAGCATCCATCAAAGCAGCCTTCGGCACCACTTGACCTTGCGCCTCCACCAAGGCCTGCAGCAGCGCAAAAGGTCTATTTCCGATAGCAACGGGCAGGCCGTTCTCGAAAAGTGCGCTGCTGCCAGCGTCGAGCACAAAGGGGCCAAATACGAAACGCTGACGCGCCATGGCCTATTATACGATCTCCTGGAAAATCTTTCGATATACGGAAAAATTTTAGAATCATTTCGCAGCCTCTTTAGGATTGGGCCCGCGAAGTCTCCGATGCTCTCCACATCGGGCCGGCCCGGACGGAAATTTTCCGTGGCTTGGTACTGCGCGAGCGGAGTAAGTGACATGGCGAAACTGACATTTGCGATAAGTGTGCTTGCCGGGGTGACCGCGTTTTGCGGCTCGGCCGCGGCCGATTCCTCGATGGTCGGTCCCGCGTACGTCGGGGATCGTACCTCGGACCCCGAGGACGAATCGTTCGGTTACCTGGTGAAAACCGGCGGCGATCGGCCGCTGGCTTTTGTCGGGCCGGCCCGCAACGTGGGTCCCGTCACAGGCGACCCTGAGATGGACACAATCGGATACCGACCGCTTCTCGGCGTGCAGGGAGACGGCCTCTGGTCATTCGTGCTTGTGCGCGATCGGTGATGTTTCAGAAGCGGCGGGGCTGTGGAGTGCAGCCTGCCGCGAATCCACTGTGGCGGTTTTGCGGCAGCCAGGCCGGGTCTGGGAGCGCCTGTCGCATTCTAGTCCCGCGGCGGTCTGAACTCTCTTACAGCCGGGTTGTCGCCCTCGTACGTGCCTAGACGGAGATCGCCAAAAAAACGAATGCGGAAGAAGTGGGCACCATCGTCATGCCGCTGTTGCCTGAGCCCGGTGACAGAAAGCGCAGCGGGTGACTGCCCCCAATCACGCCAGATGATATATCTATCGATCCGTTACTTGATCGAAAGGGTTATGTCGATGGATGGCTGGAGTATCGGTGATATTCGAGTGACCAGGATTCTCGAGATGTGCGACCCTCTTCGGACGCCATCGGAATGGTTTCCTGATTGCACCGACGAAGCGCTCGAACCCCACTTCCATTGGCTCATTCCCCGATCGATTTCACCGTGGACCGGCCGCATCGTTCTTCCCATCCAGAGTTTTCTGGTCCGTACCCGACATCACACCATTCTTGTCGACGGTTGCATCGGCAATGGCAAGACGGTCGCAGATTTCGCGCACTGGCATCGTCGCTCCGACGGTACCTTTTTGGAGCGGCTGGCGAACGCAGGGGTTACACCCGAACAGATCGACTATGTGTTGTGCACACACCTTCATGTGGACCATTGCGGCTGGAACACACGTCTGGTGGATGGGCGATGGGTGCCGACGTTCCCCAACGCGCGCTACATCATGGCACGGCGAGAGTTAGAGGCCGCAGAGGCCGCGGCCGGCGATGCCACACGGACCTATGAGGAGAATGTCCTGCCAATCGTCGAGGCTGGCCGGGCTGTACTTGTCGACATGGACCATGAACTTGACGGCGAGGTTTGGTTGGAACCGACGCCGGGCCACACGCTGGGGCACGTCGCCATCGCCCTAAAGTCTCAAGGCGTAGGCGCGGTGTTTTCCGGCGATCTCATGCATTGGCCGATGCAATGTATCTACCCCGACTGGAATTTTCGATGGGACACAGACCCTGAGCAGGCCCGTCGGACGCGGTGGGCTTTCCTTGAGGCTTGCTCCGAAAATGGCCGGATCGTCATGACGTCGCATTTTCCGCTGCCATCCATCGGGACTATCGCGCGACGCCACTCATCATTCTGGTTCGACGATTATCAGCCGAGGTAGTCTGCAGGGAAGTTCGGCTGCGGCCTTCATTGTCTCTTGGCACTTTTCCAGCAGCCCTAAATGTCCGCTCTTTGAGTTGTAAAATGCAAAAGCCGCCAGTCCTCACCCAGCCCAAAGGCCCCAGTCGGCAAAGCGCCGAATCTAGTCGTTCAGACATTCGGAGCGCTCACCGTAAGCGGGGAGGCGTCAACTCCGTTCGGGAGAAAGGTTGAGCAGCGGCTTTAAGACAGCGGCACCTGCCGAGCCGTTTCGCCGCGCAAGTGCAGTCCTCGGCAAGCTGTTCCGACGGCTCTTCCTCACGCGACTGCTCGCGCTGCGCGACGCCGGGCGGCTCGGCTTCTTCGGGACCATGGCGCACCTCACCGAGCGACGCACCTTCCTGCGCCACCTTGCTCCCGTCCGCGGGAAGCGATGGGTCGTCTATGCCAAGGCGCCGTTCGCCGGACCGGAGGCGGTGCTTGCCTATCTGGCGCGCTACACCCACCGGGTGGCGATCTCGAACAGCCGCCTGATCGACTTCGACGAGACCGGCGTCACCTTCCGCTACAAGGACTACCGCCGCGACGGCACGGACCGACAGCAGATCATGACGCTCATGGCCGACGAGTTCATCCGCCGCTTCCTGATCCACGTCCTGCCGCGCGGCTTCCATCGCATCCGGCACTACGGCCTGCTTGCCGGCTCCGCTCGCAAGGCCAGTCTCGCGCTCGCCCGCGAACTCCTGGATGTCGCCGCGCCGCCCGACCCCCGCTACTCCGACGAACCAGACGACTACCACCCGCCATGCCGCTGCTGTGGCGGACGCATGATCATCATCGAGACGTTCGAGCGCTGGAGGCAGCCGCGTGGACCGCCGCACACCACCGCCACGAACCGGGAGACGGACGCATGACCCGGCATGGCATGGTCGAACCATCAGCTGCAGGCGCCCAGTCGCCGGCAACGGACCCACGCGCGTCCACCGTCAATATCGCTGCCGACAGGGTCGCAACTCGTGCGCGATCGGCTGGACCGCGCGGAGGCAAAACGAAGCCGCCTCTTCGCATCCATCCCAACCCATCCCGGCGGCGGTCGCACCATCGCCGACATCAGCCACAGATCGAAATCCCCATAGCCATCGACTGTGGCCCGCGGGTTCCTGCATGAGAGGCTTTCGTACGCCTGCCGGCACCCGAAACCCTTCACCACATCGGACGTTACAGCAAACTCTGCCGTATCTCGAAAGCGGACGCCAGCAGACGCACGCAGAAATACGCTTCCACCCAGTTGGTTAAGCGCCCTTGTCGACACGCCTTCTCCCACTTGAGCAATCATAGGGCGCTGTTGTCCTCTTAAATTGGCTAAATTCTCGTTTGCGGATCAGCCAACTTTGCCGCTAAGTTGTTAGTCGGCCAACATTCTCTGGGAGGAGATATGAAAATGAAAATCCAACTACTCTGCTCCGCCGCAGGCGCTTTGCTCGCCGGTGCCGGGCTTGCCCATGCCGATAGCCTCACGCTCTATTGCGCCGCCGACGAAGCGTGGTGCCAGCAGATTAAAACCGGATTTGAGGAGAAGACCGGTATAACCGTCGACATGACGCGAAAGAGTTCGGGTGAGACATATGCGCAGGTGCGGGCGGAATCGGGCAATCCGAAGGGTGACGTCTGGTGGGGCGGCACCGGCGACCCTCATCTCCAGGCAGCCGAGGAGGATCTTACGGTGGCCTATGAATCGCCAATGCGCGGCGAACTGCAAGATTGGGCGATCAAGCAAGCGGAGGCTGCAGGCAACAAGACCATCGGCGTCTACTCAGGCGCGCTCGGCTTCGGCTACAACAAGGACCTCCTCGCCAAGAACAACCTGCCGGAGCCTAAATGCTGGGCTGATCTGATCAAGCCGGAGTACAAGGGCCAGGTGCAGATGGCGAACCCGAACTCGTCGGGCACCGCCTATACGATGCTCGCTACGATGGTGCAGCTTATGGGCGAGGACAAAGGCTTCGAATATCTCAAGGCGTTGCACGCCAACATCAATCAGTACACGAAATCCGGTTCCGCGCCGATAAAGGCTGCCGGGCTCGGCGAAACGACCATAGGCGTCGTCTTCATGCACGACGCGGTTTCACAAACCGCCGCCGGTTTCCCGATCGTCACGGTCGCTCCTTGCGAGGGTACAGGCTACGAGATTGGTTCGATGTCCCTGATCAAGGATGCACGCAACCCGGAGGCCGCCAAGCAGTTCTACGACTGGGCACTTACGGCCGAGATGCAGTCCAAGGCCAAGGATGTGAAATCCTTTCAGCTTCCGTCCAACAAGAACGCAGCGGTTTCGGAGCTGACGCCCGATCTCTCGACCATCAAGTTGATCGACTACGACTTCAAGAAGTACGGGTCGAGCGACGAGCGTAAGCGCCTTTTGAAGAAGTGGGACGACGAGGTTTCGACACTGCCGCAATAAGCGATGCGACGCGCCACACAGGCGTACTTTTCGCTGCATCCGACCATCGCCCTTTGGGTCGTGGTCGGATTGCTGGGCTATGCCGTGGTTCCCTGGTACGGCATGGACGACAACATCTTCACATTGAGATGGTTGTTCGACGGCTACCCGTTTGACGATGACGTGGCACCAGCCCTCTTCCTTAATTTGCAGGGCCAGAAACTGTGGCTCGCGCCCATCGGACTTCTTCTGCTGGGCTCGTTCCTGTTGTGGGGTCGGCGAAAAGCCGACCCTGCCTTCGGACCGATTCTGATCGCGCTTGGCGCGTTCGGCTTCGGCTACGCGCTGCTCCAAGGTTTCGCGATCGGCCTCAAGGGCTGGAACTGGGAAATCGCGACCGCGCTGTTTGGCGATCTCGATGATCGCCAGTTCGGGATGGGTTGGGGCGCACTGCTCGTCGCCGGAGCCTTCCTGTTTCTGTTCACGGCCGGCTGCGCGGCACTCGGCGCCGTCGGCGGCGACGAGTTCGTCGCGGGCTCGATCGGTTTTGTCATAGCCGTCGTCGGCATCTTCATTTTCATGCCGATCCTTCAGATGCTCGCGAGCGCGTTCGTCACTCAGGATGGCGGCTATTCCGCCGGAACATTTGCCTCCAAGCTCTCCAGCGACCGGCTATGGGGGATTTCCTGCCTGCTCGGGGGGCCGCGATGTGGTGTCGCGTGGAACTCGCTGTTTTTAGCAATCCTGGTCGGCGTCGCAACGACGGCATTGGGCCTTGTCTTCGCACTGGTGGTGACTCGCACCGGGTTTCGATATGGCGCGCTGCTTCGCGCCCTGACGGTGCTGCCCATCATCACACCGCCTTTCGTCATCGGCCTCGCCATCATTCTGCTGTTCGGCTTGTCGGGCGCGATCACCCAAGGACTCGACGCAGTACTTGGCATCTCCCCGTCGCGGTGGATTTACGGGCTCCCCGGGCTGTTCATCGCGCAAGTGCTGGCGTTCACGCCGATTGCCTTTCTCGTGATGATCGGCGTTGTTGAAGGCATCAGCCCATCGATGGAGGAGGCGGCCCAGACCCTGCGCGCCAGCCGCTGGCAGACGTTCAGGACCGTCACGCTGCCGCTGATGCGGCCTGGTCTGGCCAACGCCTTCCTGCTCGGTTTCATCGAAAGCATGGCGGATTTTGGCAATCCCCTCGTGCTCGGGGGCAATTTCGACGTGCTGTCGACCGAGATATTCTTCGCGATCGTCGGCGCGCAATACGATCAGGCGCAAGCAGCAATCCTGGCCCTTGTGCTTCTGGGTTTCACGCTTGGCGCGTTCTATGCGCAGCGCTTCTGGCTCGGGCGAAAGTCCTACACGACCGTCTCCGGCAAGGGGGATGCGGGCGTCCATCCGCACCTGCCCGCAGCGCTGCGCAACACGGTCTACACGATCGCTGCGTTCTGGACGCTGTTCACGCTGCTCATCTACGTGACCATCTTCTACGGCAGCTTCGTCAAACTATGGGGCGTCGATTTCTCCCTGACGTTCGATCACTATGTGAAGTCGTTCGCGGTCGGCTGGAATGATTTCGGCATTCATTGGCGCGGCGCTGCGTGGAGTTCGTTCTGGACAACCATGCAGATCGCGGTGATCTCCGCACCACTGACGGCAGCAATAGGGCTGCTGACGGCCTATCTGTTAGTTCGGCAAAGCTTTGCCGGTAAGGAAGCGTTCGAGTTCGGAACTATGCTGTCCTTCGCCATTCCCGGAACGGTGATCGGCGTATCCTATGTGGTTGCCTTCAACGTTCCGCCGATCGAACTCACCGGCACCGGCATCATCCTCGTGCTGTCCTTCATTTTTCGCAACATGCCCGTCGGCGTGCGGGCTGGCGTCGCCTCGATGTCGCAGATAGACCGAAGCCTCGACGAGTCGTCGCTGACGCTCGGCGCGAATTCGTGGCAGACGTTCCGCCGGATCATTCTGCCGCTTTTGAAGCCGGCAATTCTGGCCGCGCTCGTCTATTCTTTCGTGCGCGCCATGACGGCGATCAGCGCCATCATCTTCCTTGTCAGCGCCCAATACGACATGTCGACGAGCTACATCGTCGGCCGCGTGGAGAACAACGAGTATGGCATAGCGATCGCCTACTCGGCGGTGCTGATCTTCGTCATGCTCGCGGTCATCGGCATCATGCAGTTGCTGGTCGGCAGTCGTCGTATCGGCCGTCGCGGCATCGAGGGCGATCTGTCGCAATCGCGAACGAATGTCAGCCAGGCGACGGTGCGTCCTCAGACTGCGATTTCAGGAGGCGGCTAGTGGCGGAGATCAAGAGCAACGCGGCTTCGGTCGAGTTTCGAAACGTCACGAAGGTTTATGGCAAGAGCACCGTTCCTGCGGTGAACAACGTCTCTCTGTTCATCGAAGCCGGAAAGCTGGTCACCCTCCTCGGACCTTCTGGCTGCGGCAAGACCACCACGCTGAGGATGATTGCAGGGCTGGAGCTGGCAACACGCGGCCAGATTCTCATCGGGGGCAGCGATGTCACACGCTTGCCGGCGACAGACCGAGACGTCTCGATGGTGTTCCAATCCTATGCGCTTTTCCCGCACATGACGGTACGCGAGAACGTCGAGTATGGGCTGAAATTCTCGGGCTTCAACAAGCGCGATGCCGGCGAGAAGGCACAGGCCGGCCTCGATCTCGTAGGGCTTTCGGGTTTCGGCGATCGGCTGCCCAGCCAGCTGTCGGGCGGACAGCAGCAACGCGTTGCGGTCGCGCGTGCGTTGGTCCTGGAGCCGCAGGTGCTGCTGTTCGACGAGCCACTCTCCAACCTAGACGCCAAGCTCAGACGGCATGTCCGCGAGGAGATCAGGGAAATCCAGCAGAAGCTGGCTCTGACCGTCGTCTACGTCACCCACGACCAAGAGGAAGCGCTTGCAGTTTCCGACCGCATCATCGTCATGAACAACGCGGTGATCGCTCAGGATGGCACCCCGCGCGACCTCTATGATCAGCCTGCGAATGCCTTCGTCGCAGACTTCATCGGCGAGGCCAACATCCTACCCTGCGAGATTGTTGCGGTTGAAGGCGGTATCGCCGTCGTCCAGCTCGGACCGGTCAGGCTAAAAATTCCCGCAAGGAGGCATGCTCAGGGAAGCGCCAGACTGGCTGTGCGCCCGAACAGGGTGCAAGTCACTTCGCCCGAAAGCGACAACATTTTGCTCGGGACGCTGGACAAGGTGACCTATGTGGGCAGCCATCTCGAGCTTGTGGTGAGAACGCCGCTCGGCAGTCTGTTCGCAGTGACGTCCGACGTCGATCTAGCGGTTGAGGCCGGTCAGGCCGTCGGCCTGGGATTTGCCGGGCGCGGTCCTGTGCTTCTCAGCGAGTAGTTCAGGTCGCCTGAAACGCCCGGCCACAAAGCGTCCGCACGCGCTCGAACACGCCCGGGCACGACGTGATGACCACAGTTCCACTCTCTAGGACGGTTTGCGGGTCCGGACGAACGATCGTGCCGCCAGCTTCTTCGATCAGAAGCATGCCCGCGAGGCAGTCCCAGGCATTCATGTGCTCTTCCACGTAGCCAAGAAGCCGACCCGAAGCCACGTAGGCGAGCATCAGCGCACCTGAGGCGTTGCGAAAGAAGATGCCTCCCTCGTCGAACAACTGGTCGATTAGACCGACGATGTTTTTCATTTCGCGTCTGTTGCTGAAGCCTGTTCCGAGCGAACCTACGTCCAACCGTGTTGCTTTGCTTGTGCGCAGGGGGCGTCCATTGAGAGCGGCTCCGCCACCTCTGTGCGCAGCGAATGTCTCTCCGAGGGAAGGCTCGTGAATGACGCCCACCACCGTCACCCCTTTCTCCACGCAGGCGATGACCACTGTCCATGCCGGGATGCCGCTAACAAAATTCGCAGTCCCGTCGATGGGATCGATTACCCAGGTGAAATAGGACGAACCCTTGGTCGGCGCGTGCTCTTCGCCGACCACACCGTCATCGGGATAATAGGTGGCGAGTTCACGGCGCACGAAAAGCTCGACCTCCCGATCGGCTTCCGAGACCATGTCTTGGTGGCCTTTGCTCTCGACGGTCAACGTATCGAGCTTGCGGAAGTACGAAAGCCCGAGTTCTCCCGCTCGCCTCGCCAAGTCTTCGGCGAAAGCGCGACGCGACTCGAGCGATGCGGACATGCGTTTCCTCCTTAGATAATTCGAGCGCCGATGGGAGCCTATTCGAGCAGTCACTACCACACGCATTGCCGTTGCCATACATCTCGTCTGGGAACACGCTGCAGGCCGTCTCCTGCCGTGTCAATGGCGGCGCAAAACCAGGCCGTTGGGCGGCGATTATCTCTCAGGTGGCACGGGTTCCGACAGGGCCACCTATGCCAACGCGGCATCCGGCATGACCGTCAATCTCTCCGACGTCGCTAAGAATACCGGCGAGGCCGCGGGCGACACCTATAATTCCATTTAGAACCTGACGGGTTCAGGTTTGGCCGATATGCTGACCGGCACCGCCGGCACCAACAGCATGCTCGGCGGCGCTGGCGACGACAAGATGTCCGGACTGGCCGGCAGCGACAATCTGTTCGGCAATGACGGCAACGACGTGCTCAATGGCGGCGCTGGCGCCGACGATCTCTCCGGCGGCGCCGGCAGCGACCGCGCCACCTATGAGACCGCCGCGGCCGGCGTGGTCGCCAGCCTATCCAGCCCGACCGGCAATATGGGCGACGCCAAGGGAGATACTACAACTGGGTGGAAAACCTCACTGGTTCTGCCTTCGGCGACAAGCTGACCGGCACGAATGGCGCCAACAGCATCATCGGCGGCGCGGGCAGCGACGCTATCGTCGGATTGGGCGGCAGCGATAACCTATTCGGACAGGACGGCAACGACGTGCTGAACGGCGGCGAAGGCGCCGACGTCCTCTCTGGCGGCGCCGGCACCGATACCGCATCGTATCAGAATGCAACCAAGGGGGTGAGGGCCAGCCTGACGAACGCCACGACAAACACCAGCGAGGCGGACGGCGACACCTACTCATCAATCGAGAGCCTGACAGGGTCCGGGTTCGGCGACAACCTCACAGGCAATTCGGTCGTGAACCGGATGGTCGGCGGCGCCGGCAACGACAACATCAACGGCCGGGCGGGAAGCGATACGTTGGCCGGCGGATCGGGCAACGACTCCTTCATCTTCGACACGCCGCTTGGCGCCACCAATGCCGACACCATCACTGACTTCAAGGTTGCCGACGACACGATCAGGCTCGACAGTGCGATCTTCGACGCCATTGCCGGGCTGGGCATGCTGACTGCGGCGTAGTTCGCTGCCAATACCAGCGGCGCGGCGGTCGACGCCAACGACCGCATCATCTACGAGACCGATACTGGCAGACTTTTTTATGACATCAACGGCAATGCCGCGGGTGGATTAGCCTTGTTCACCATAGTCGGTGCCGGCCTCGGCATCACAAATACAGACTTCCTAATTGTCTGAGGTCAACCAGATACCTTCGGGCAGCTTGTAGATGTTGGCAACGCCGGGGGTGAGTTGCCGGTGTTTTTGCTGAAATGTTCGGAATGAAACGGCGTCTATCCTGGCTCAGCTCGGCTTTGCTGTCATTGCAGCGCAGTTGGACTTTTGATCCAACCGACACAAAGGGAAACTTGATGTCGCTCTCTCCCTGCGGCACGCATGATACGTCCGCGAGCGATTCAGGGTATGCTTTCTTCGTTCGGATAGAGGCCGTATCTAGGTCTCGTGGACAAAGGGTAACCAAAGCTTGGCTGCTGCGATGGCGACGAAGCCAAGGTAGGATTCCTTTGTCTTGTCGTATCTGGTGGCGACGCGGCGCCAGTTCTTGAGCTTGTTGAACAGCCGCTCGACCAGGTTTCGCCACTTGTATTTCTCAGCATCGTATGGCGCGGGGTCCTTGCGGTTGCGCTTGGCCGGGATGACCGCCTCGATCTCGGCCTTCGCCAACGTCTCCCTGATGGCGTCGGCATCGTAGCCCTTGTCGGCCAGCAGCGCTTCGATCTTGCCGGCGATCATTCGCAGCAGCGGCGCGAAGCCTTTGATGTCATGCGCTTCTCCGCCCGTCACGACGAAGCCGAGCGGGCGGCCTCTGGCGTCGCAGCGGGCATGCAGCTTGGTGGTGAAGCCGCCGCGCGACCGACCAAGCGCCTCCGTCTGCTGAGTCCCCTTTTTATGCCGGCTGCGCAGTGATGCGCCCGGACAATCGTGCTGTCGATCATGTCGGCGGTACTATCTCGCTCGACCATTTCCGCCAGACTTTCCAGCATGGCATCGAACACGCCGGTTTCGACCCATCGCCGGTAGCGGCGGAACACGCTGTTCCACTTGCCGTACTCGTCGGGAAGATGTCGCCACTGCGCACCCGTGCGCCCCATCCACATCATGCCTTCGAAGTAGAGCCGGTTGTCTTGTGCCGGCCGACACCCGCGTCCGCGCTCAGGCGGCAGCAAAGGCCCGATCAGCGCCCATTCCTCGTCCGTCAGTCCAACGCGTTCGCCCAAGGCTCCCTCCAAAAAGAAGCCTTGAATCAAAACCGGATTCCTCAGTCAACGTTTGTCCACGAGCGCTAGGTAGCTCTGAGGGCGAAGCCGACATCTGACATCTGGGACAGGAACAGACTTTCCTCTCAATGTTTACAGGCTTGGTGCGTCGAAGTCGCAGAAGATCGCAATGCGGAAGTCGCCAGGCACCCCCCTGTTGGATACGACGGCAAGCTCATGTAGGCTGTGCCATCAGGTGCCGGAGGGAACATGAAAGCGCAGGTCGTACGCAATTTGTGCTTGCTTGCGGGCTTGACCGCGGGTGGCACGATGGCAACCGATGGCGTGGCCGCATCGACATGTCCCGATGACAAGATCGTGACATCCGATGGCTGCGTGAGTCGGCATGAGGCTTCTGACAAGGTGACGGCGATCGTCAGGGAGGCCATGCCGAGGCTGAAGTTGAAGGCAGTCCTTGCCGGTTTCTCCGTTGATGGGTCGCCCGCTGTTTTGCTCGCCGAGGGCGTCTCGATGACGGGTGTCCCCGCCGCCCCTGACATGAAATTCAGGAACGGCGCGATAGCGATCGCCTACATGGGCACCATTCTTCTGCAGTTACGGGACGAGGGCGTGATAGGGCTTGATGATCCGTTGTCCCGGTGGTTCGCCAAATACCCCAACGCAGACAAGGTCACGCTTCGGATGCTGATCAACGGCACGTCCGGATACGCCGACTATGTCACCGACGACGGTTTCATCAGGGATTTCTATGCGGATCCCTTCCGCCAATGGCGGCCGGACGAACTTGTGGAGATCGGACTGAAGCAGCCTGCTGTCTGTGAACCGGGAGCCTGTTGGTCTTATGCACATACGAATTTTGTAATTCTGGGCGCGGTGCTGGAGAAGGCAACGGGGCAACCGCTGCGGGAGCTCATACGCGCCCGGATCATCGAACCGTTGTCATTGACCGGCACCCACAGCACACAGACGGCAGCTATCGCCGAGCCTGTGCTTCACGCCTTCGACGCCGAACGCGGCCGATATGAAGAATCGACGTTCTGGAACCCTTCATGGACGCTGGCTGACGGCGCCATTATGACGACCACCATTGGCGATGTCGTGCGAAGCGCAGAGGCAATTGGCGGGGGAGAACTGCTCACGCCAAAATCGCATGCGGAACAAATCGCGCCGTTGATCGCGGGCTTCAAACCATGGTCCGAAACATCATACTACGGCTTAGGCGTTTTCCTAATTAACGGTTGGATACTGCAAAACCCTTCCTTCGCAGGCTGCGCGGCAACTATGGGATACCTGCCGGAAGGCAGGATGTCGTTAGCCGTCTCCGTCACGATGGACGCTGGCGCATCGATGGAGGGCAATCTTTCCACTGACGTCTTCAAAAAGATCGCGTCATACCTGGCGCCCGATGCGCCCCTCTAGTGTGGATAAAACCGTCTAGTCTGCCGGATAGGGCACGTCAGGGGCTTGTCCCTTAGAATCCCCCTCGATGCGTTTTGGTGGCTTGAAGGCTTGAAGGCTTGAAGGGCACTGGGCTGCGATAGAACCAGGCATGTAAAGGCCGAGCGAGACAACCGACAACTCAGAAATCCAGCGCCCAGATCCTCGGGCTGCCTGCGACAAACGCCGAGCGCGTCGGTCCTGTTTCAAACTACGAGCAAATCAGCCGCAGTCAGTGTCGGCGAGCCGGTTAAAACTGCGAACTTCACGTTGCCGAACATAGATCCTGAACCATCAGCATCGTAATACAGGGCACCTGTGTCTGAGTTGAAGACTATCCGGTCGTTCGCATCCTCTGGGGAATTGGCTATATCCTTGAACGCGCTTGCCGCTAGCGCTCGTGGACAAACGTTGACTGAGGAATCCGGTTTTGATTCAAGGCTTCTTTTTGGAGGGAGCCTTGGGCGAACGCGTTGGACTGACGGACGAGGAATGGGCGCTGATCGGGCCTTTGCTGCCGCCTGAGCGCGGACGCGGGTGTCGGCCGGCACAAGACAACCGGCTCTACTTCGAAGGCATGATGTGGATGGGGCGCACGGGTGCGCAGTGGCGACATCTTCCCGACGAGTACGGCAAGTGGAACAGCGTGTTCCGCCGCTACCGGCGATGGGTCGAAACCGGCGTGTTCGATGCCATGCTGGAAAGTCTGGCGGAAATGGTCGAGCGAGATAGTACCGCCGACATGATCGACAGCACGATTGTCCGGGCGCATCACTGCGCAGCCGGCATAAAAAGGGGACTCAGCAGACGGAGGCGCTTGGTCGGTCGCGCGGCGGCTTCACCACCAAGCTGCATGCCCGCTGCGACGCCAGAGGCCGCCCGCTCGGCTTCGTCGTGACGGGCGGAGAAGCGCATGACATCAAAGGCTTCGCGCCGCTGCTGCGAATGATCGCCGGCAAGATCGAAGCGCTGCTGGCCGACAAGGGCTACGATGCCGACGCCATCAGGGAGACGTTGGCGAAGGCCGAGATCGAGGCGGTCATCCCGGCCAAGCGCAACCGCAAGGACCCCGCGCCACACGATGCTGAGAAATACAAGTGGCGAAACCTGGTCGAGCGGCTGTTCAACAAGCTCAAGAACTGGCGCCGCGTCGCCACCAGATACGACAAGACAATGGAATCCTACCTTGGCTTCGTCGCCATCGCAGCAGCCAAGCTTTGGTTACCCTTTGTCCACGAGACCTAGTCTCGCAACGATGGCGCTCCCGACGATATTCCGCGGCGATCCAATCCTGCAGATCGCGGGGAAACTGGCTGCACATAGAATCTCCTATTTTGCGATCCGGATTTCGACTTCACCAGCACTGGTCCGTGACCAACTCCTTGCCATTTGAGAACTGCATGCGCGGATTGGGACCGCCGAACACCGCGGCGTAGGTGCCGTATTTGGTCGGGCCATTGGCTACCCATGCGCCGGTCTTCGGCGATCGATGCGATCCCGTCACCGCGTAGAAACGGTCACGGACCTGCATTCCAGCGGCACTCCAGACAACGACGTACTGGCCTCTCTCACCCGAGCACGTCATGCTCACCGACGTGGCCGTTGTCTGCGGCTGCTCAGGTGCGACATATCCGGCGTGGATGATCTCCAGCCCCGGCCAGTCGTTGGCGGTGAGCCACGTTATGTCGTCGCCTGGGGTCAGGATCATCTTGGTAATCACCGTATCCGGCGTGCCGAGCTGCTTCATGTAGCGGGCGATAAGCACGGTGGTTTCCAGTGCTTCGCCACTCTGGCCCGTGTAGGCGTCGACAAAGGAGGCGGAATGGACACCGATGCGCGACGTCGGGAACGCTACCTTGTTCGATCCGGCCGCGAAGATCGCGACACAGATCGAGGCGCACCCATCGGTTTCGCCGACGACGGTATGGATGCCCCACCGTCGAATAAACTCGGCGAGCTCGATGCCGGCATCAAAGTTGCCTCCAGGTGAGTTCAGGAATATCCGTTCCGGGCAGTAGCCGCGCGCATCACAGGACGCCCTCGCGGCGGCATCAAGCATGAAGACGTCGCCGGGTACGACTTTGCCGCTCATCACCAGCGACTTGCCCCTGGCGATTGGCTCGAAGGTTGCCGCCTCAGCAGAGCCAAATGCGGCCATGCCTGCTATCAGGGCAGCGGCTGTGGTGATCGCTAGGCTCTTCACGAAGGTTCTCCGTGTACTAGGCAGTTCCACTGGTGCGGAACGCGCACTGAACGCTGCCACCAATTCTTGGTTGGCACGTTGATATTTGGTGATATTTTGGTGCGTTCGGGCGCCACAAGGGCAGCCGCGGGTACGGTTTGCCCTACGTCGGCGTTAGACCGATTTTCACGACTTTCATGTGGGAGTTGCCGTTACGGAAGCAAACCCCGGTCTATTGCGTGATCGCGCCACATATTTGCTATTTTCGGCCACCGCGAGTTGTGCGCGGCCATG
Source organism: Mesorhizobium yinganensis (assembly GCF_040081985.1). NCBI lineage: Bacteria > Pseudomonadati > Pseudomonadota > Alphaproteobacteria > Hyphomicrobiales > Phyllobacteriaceae > Mesorhizobium > Mesorhizobium yinganensis. Next base: position 35,616 of record NZ_JBEBMH010000044.1, read on the forward strand.
GTGTTCATGTTTGCCGAGGTCAACGTAAGAGCCATCGCCACCAAGCAGGCGCAGGAGGGAATGCATCGTAGCAGCGCGGACAATAAATGCCGACGCCTACCGACGGCACAAGCCGAGCGATGACAGGTTATTGCCACGGGGGATCCTGAGGACCAGGCGAGACCGATTCCCGTGCAGAGACGCACTGGCGGTTGCCGATGTTAAGGATTGCGACGGAAGCGGTTTGCGCTCGACTGCCAGAACTTTTATTTCAGTGGTCCGAAATAACCGTCTGACGTGGCAGCCGTTCTTGATCCAGGCGTGGCGGTACAATGTTACAGAAGATTTCTGAGGTCCCAACGTCGTCCGGGCTTGCAAGTCGTTTGGCTTTGGCTGAGCTGGAGCGCCAAGGTATCGAAGCAGAACCATTGCTTCTCCGCTCCGGCCTCGCCCTTACGGCGTTTGCGCAGCCCAAGCGCGTGAGTGTCGCTTCGCAGATTGATTTTCTTGAGCTGGCATCACATGCGACCGGCGACGAGTGGTTCGGGCTAAAGCTGGCCGAAAGCTTCGATCTGCGCGAGATGGGCATGGTTTATTATGTCGCGGCGTCGTCCCCGACCCTTGGTGACGCACTTCGGCGCGTCGAACGATATATCCGAGTCGGCAATGAATCGTTGGTAGCGCGTGTGCAGGGCAGCCCGATTTGTCGCGTCAGCGTGTCTCACGTCGGGATTTCACGGCACAAGGACAGGCAACAGATCGAATTCCAGTTGCTGGTAATCTTGCGACTGTGCCGGCAGCTCGTCGGGAACCGGATCGTACCGGTCGGTGTCTCTTTCGTTCATCATCGATCAGGAGACTTTCGCGAGGTCCGACGAAAGTTCAGCTGCGAGGTCCAGTTTGGCGCCGACGTGGATGAAGTCCGCCTCGGTGCTTCCTCGCTGGAATTGGCCCTGGCGGGTGCCGACCCATTTCTCAACGAGTTGATGGTGAAGAATTGCGAGGAGGCGATAGCGTCCCGCACTCCCCATGTGCACGCGTTCCGTTCGGTCGTCGAAAATGCGATCGCGCCGCTTCTGCCGCATGCCGAAGCACGGGCTAAGGTAGTCGCCCAACGTCTGGGGTTGAGCGAGAGGACCTTCGCTCGCCGCCTGACGGCCGAAGGGCTAACTTTTGCGGAAATCCTTGACGACCTGCGCCGCGACCTGACTGTCCGGTACCTCAAAGAGCCGGGAATGCAAGTTTCCCAAATTGCCTGGTCGGTCGGCTTTCAACATCCAAGCGCGCTGAGCCATGCTTGCAAACGGTGGTTCGGAACGAGCCCTTCAGCCTACCGCCGTTCTGTCAACGCTTAGGTTACGACGAGGGCGCGACAGCGCGGATTGCCTGTTATAGTTCCCACGGATGTAGAGACCAACCCCTACATCTACGCAATCAGATTCAGCTTGTCCGCCCAACGCTGAACACTTCGTGACTGATCGCCGTCGTTACTCATATGGTATGCCGCCCCAACGAATTAGATCATCAGCGTCGAATTTAATCAGATCGTCAGGTTTGCACGTAAGCATTGCTTGAATGGGTTCTTCGACAACACCGTGCTCACGCAGTTGTCTAGCCAGCATCTCGGTCCATTGCATGGATGCCACCTTCCTCGAGCCCCGCCATATCCATGCCTGGTGGACGCCTATGCGGGCAAAGCGGCCAACCAACAGCCGGCCCTCGGCCAATGCCACCAGCACGGGGAAGGCGCAGCCGTGTTGATTTCCACTGAGAAGTGACCCAGTCGACGGAGGTTTTTCCATCGAGAATTGACCCATGTTTGAAGCTCCTCCCACACGGATTGTGTGGGGGACATCGGAGTGATCGACATGGAGTTATTGAGCGTCATCCGACGCTGGCACTACCGAGACCATCTTTCGATCCGCGACATCTCGCGCCGAACCGGACTA
>NZ_JBEBMH010000045.1:0-37176 GCF_040081985.1 Mesorhizobium yinganensis
CCGAGGACGGCGTCATCTGGGTCTACGGCGCCAACGATGACGACGGGATCTTGGCGTTCACCGATGAAGGCATCAAGGAGGTCAAGCTCCTCCTCGATGAATATCATCGCGTCTCACCATCGAAAGCTTGATCTAAGAACCGCGGTGCGCATGGCCGCCGGATCCGCACGTCTGCGGTCTTCACCGGATGCATACGACGGAGCGGGCATCCGGCGGGTCTGGGGCACTCGCAGCCTGCCCGGTCACAGGCCGCGCAAATGCGCCGCACCTTCAGCGCGGCGTTGCGAAACGCGGGCTTGATGCGGTCAGCCGACCCGCCGGCCCTGGGCGTCGATCACGACCTCGCCGTCTTCCTTGACGAAAGGCCCGATGTCCGGGTTCGGCAGGATATCGAGCACGGCTTCCGAGGGACGCGCCAGGACAGCGCCGAGAGGCGTCACGACGATCGGGCGATTGATGAGGATCGGGTGCGCCAGCATGAAATCGATCAGGTGGCCGTCGCTCCATTTGGGGTTGCCAAGATTGAGTTCGGCGTAAGGCGTCCCCTTCTCGCGCAACAGTTGGCGCGGCGTCATGCGCATGGCGGCGAGCAGTTCCCCGAGCGTTTCGCGCGACGGCGGCGTTTTCAGATATTCGATCACCCGCGGCTCCTCGCCGGACTGGCGGATCATGGCCAGTGTGTTGCGCGAAGTGCCGCAATCGGGATTGTGATAGATGGTGACGGTCATCCGGCTGCTTCCAGTTTCGGGTTGTCCGTGGAGGCGAACTCCTTCCCGGCCAGTAGCCAGCCAGCAAAGGACATGGCGACCAGCGCACCAAGCATTTCGGCAACGATGAAGGCCGGCAGGTCGATGGGCCTGATCCCGGAAAAGGTGTTTGAGAACGCCCGCGCGACCGCCACGGCCGGGTTGGCGAAGGAGGTCGAGGCGGTGAACCAGTAGGCGGCGGTAATGTAGAGCCCGATCAGCCAGGCAACGGCATCCGGACGAAAACGCAGGCCCGCAAGGATGGTGAAGACAAGGCCGAACGCGGCGACCGCCTCGGCGAGCCATTGCCCGGTTCCGGTGCGCGCCGTGGTCGCGACCTGAAGAACCGGCAGGTCGAACATAGCGTGCGCGATCATCGTGCCGGCCAAGCCGCCGGCGACCTGCGCCAGCACATAGAGCATTGCGGCGTTGGCTCCGATCTCGCGCCGCAGGCCGAAAACCAGCGTCACCGCCGGGTTGAAATGTGCACCCGAGAGCGGGCCGAGGATGGTGATCAGCACGACCAGAATGGCCCCTGTCGGGACCGTATTGCCCAACAACGCCAGCGCCACGTCGTCCGTGAGCCTGTCCGCCATGATGCCGGACCCGACGACGGTGGCAACCAGAGTTGAGGTGCCCAAGGCCTCCGCGACCAGACGCCGGGGCAGATCGGTCGTCATCCCTCAGCCCGCCTTGGACCAGTCGCGTCCGATCTCGTCCAACCGCTCCTGCAGGGCGAGTTTATCGATCACGGTCATCGGCAGGCTGACGAAGATCGAAATGCGGTTGTTGAGCATGCGGTATGCGTCGGCGAAGGCGAGATGTTTTTCGGCATCGGTCCCTTCCGCCGCAGCGGGATCCGGAACGCTCCAATGCGCCGTCATCGGCTGTCCCGGCCATATGGGGCAGGCTTCGTTGGCCGCGTCGCCGCAGACGGTGAAGACGAAATCCATCTTCGGCGCTTCGGGCGCCGCGAATTCGTCCCATGGCTTCGAACGGGCGAAAGAAGTGTCGTAGTTCAGGCTCTCGAGCAATTGAAGCGAATAGGGATGCACCCGGCCCTTGGGATACGATCCCGCCGAAAAGGCCTTGAAACGCCCATTCCCCAGACGATTGAGGATTGCCTCGGCAAGGATCGAACGCGCCGAGTTGCCGGTGCAGAGAAACAGAACATTAAAAGGCTGGCCGGTCATCGCTTCGTCCTCAGCAATTGCAGGTAACGGCCTTGATCACTGGCTGACAGAGCTCCGGGGACCCGTTGCAGCAGTCTTCCATCAAATAGGCGAGCAGGTCACGGAAGCCGGTCATGTCGGCGACGTAACGAACGATGCGGCCGTCCCGTTCAGCTCTGATCAGCCCGGCATGGGCGAGAACCTTGAGATGCGCCGAAACGGTGTTCTGGACCGCGTTCAGCCGATCCGCGATCTCACCGGCCGGAACCCCGTCCTGACCCGCGCGCACAAGCAGCCGAAAAACGTCCAGGCGGGTCTCCTGCCCGAGCGCGGCCAACGCCGCCAATGCCGATATCTTATCCATATATCCAGTATTTCAGATTTATGGATTAAAGTCCAACCCCGCGCTCCGCGACGGATAGGACCGCCTCGGCGATCCTGACTGCGTCCCGGGCTCAGGCCGTCAGAAGTGCGCGGAGCGGGCCGACGACCGCCTCGTCCTGCGGCTCCACGTCGGAGCCGAAGCGCGCGGCGGGGGCTCCGCGACGGTCGACCAAGAACTTCTCGAAATTCCAGCTCACCTCGCCGGGGGCCGGCGGAGCGCCGCGCTCGGACAGCCGCTTCAGCAACGTGCTGCCCGGCTTGAATTCGGCCTTCGGCTGCGCCGCGCTCAGCGCCTTGTAGAGCGGGTGCTCGTCCGGTCCCTTCACCGTGATCTTGGCGAAGACCGGGAATTCGACCCCATAGGTCAGCCGGCAGAATTCCTGGATTTCGGCGTCGGTGCCCGGTTCCTGGCCGGCGAAGTCGTTGGCCGGAAAGCCCAGCACGACAAACCCCTGATCGCGATACGAACGGTAGAGCGCCTCCAGCCCGTCATACTGCTTGGTGAAACCGCATTTGGAGGCCACGTTGACGATCAGCAGCACCTTGCCCGCATAGTCTGCCAGGCTTGCCTGCGAGCCGTCGGCGCGGCTGAACGGAATGTCGTAGATCGAGACTGACATAAGCAAATTTCCCGCGACCAAGAACGGCGCCGAACATTGGTGGCGCCGGCCGGACAGTCAAGGAATGGATTTCCAGGCGCCTGATCGAATCTCGGCTGGCGTAATGGAAACAGCAAGGTTGGTCCGAAAGTGCCCGCCGGAGCGTGCTTGAAACTCTTCAGTCCGACTCCTATTTCCGGGGTGCGTCGGGCGTTCTCCTCCCATTGCGTCCGGCGCGTTCCCCTCTGGAGGTTTTTGACCTTCATACTTGGCCGGACCCTTTGGTCCGGCCTTTTTTTTGAAGCAAGGCCCGATGAGAGGGATTGCTGCCACGTCATGGCCCTTCCGCGCTTGTCGAGCGGCACGATGCCTTGAGGTGCCGGTTTCCCGGCTCCCCAGGCCGATAACACCAAGGGTCATTTGCCTTGACCATCGGAGACAAGCTCAAGCCGCCTGCTATTGGCTGACCAGGCCGGGCTGCCCGGTAGGCTTGGCGGGACCGTCCCCCAGCACTTAACCCAGCATCATCCGAGCCGCCTTCTCCCCGATCATCACCGCAGGCGCATGCGTGTTCCCCGACACGATCGTCGGCATGACGGAGCAGTCGGCCACGCGAATGCCCTCGAAACCGTGCAGCTTGAGGTCGGAACCGACCACGGCCATGCGGTCGGTGCCCATCTTCGCCGTGCCCACCGGATGGAAGATGGTGGTGGCGATGTCGCCCGCGGCCTTCGCCAGTTCCTCCGGCCCGGAAATCTCCGGCCCGGGTTTGAATTCGCGCGGATCGTATTCGCGCATGCGTTTCGTCGCCATCAGCCGGCGCGCGATGCGGATCGAATCGGCCGCCACCGCGCGGTCGTCGTCGGTGGATAGATAGTTGGGGGCGATGTCGGGCTGGCGGAACGGATCGGCCGAGGAAATCCGCACATGGCCGCGCGACCGCGGCCTCAAATTGCAGACCGATACGGTGACGGCGGGAAAGGAATGCAGCGGCTCGCCGAATTTTTCCAGCGACAGCGGCTGCACATGGAACTCGATGTTGGGCGTGGCGAAACGCTCGTCGGAACGCATGAAGATGCCGAGCTGGCTCGGCGCCATCGACATCGGCCCCGTCCGCCGGAATGCATATTCGAGCGCGATCATCGCCTTGCCGGTCAATTTCGCCTGCCGCTCGTTCAGCGTCGCGGCACCCGTGACGCGGAAGGCGGTGCGGATCTGCAGATGGTCCTGAAGATTCTCGCCGACGCCGGCCAGATCTTCCACCACCGGAATGCCGTGCCGTTGCAGCAATTCCGCCGGGCCGACGCCGGAAAGCTGCAGAAGCTGCGGCGTGCCGATTGCGCCGCCCGACAGCACCAGCTCGCCCGCGACGCCGACACTCGCAGGCTTGCCGTCGAGCCGCAGGTCCAGGCCCGCCGCCCGCTTTCCGGCGAAGACAATGCGCTCGACATGCGCGCCGGTCATCACCGTCAGATTTTTCCGATGCCGCACCGGGCGCAGGAAGGCGCGCACCGCGTTGAAGCGGAAGCCGGCCTTCTGGTTCACCTCGAAATAGGACGAGCCGAAATTGTCACCGGCGTTGAAATCGTCGACCTGCGGCACGCCCAGTTCCTCGGCCGCCTGCCGCACCGCGTCGAGGATCGGCCAGGACAGCCGCTGGCGTTCCACGCGCAATTCGCCGCCCTGGCCGTGGAACGGCCCGCCAAGACGCTGATGGTCCTCGGATTTCCGGAACAGCGGCAGCACGTCGTCCCAGCCCCAGCCGGGATTGCCGAGCTGCCGCCAATGGTCGTAATCGGCGGCCTGACCGCGCATGTAGATCATGCCGTTGATGGACGAGCAGCCGCCCATCACCTTTCCGCGCGGATAGGCGAGTTTGCGGCCATTGAGGCCAGGTTCGGACACCGTGCTAAAACCCCAGTCGGTGCGCGGGTTGCCCATGCAATAGAGATAGCCGACCGGGATGTGGATCCAGTGGTAGTTGTCGGAACCGCCCGCCTCCAGCAGCAGCACACGTTTTCCCGGTGCCGCACTCAGCCGGTTGGCGAGCACGCAGCCGGCCGAACCCGCTCCGACGATCACGTAGTCGTAGGACCCAAGGTCTAGTCTCTCCGTCACCGGAACCGCGCCTCCTCCCCATAGGCCGCCCAGCGTTCCGGCAGCATTTCGGCGAGGTCACGATAGAGCCGGTAGCGCACATCGGAAAGGATTTTTCCGTCCGCGCGCGGCCGATACTCCCGGCTGACGCGCACCATTTTGGACACGCCCGTTTCAAGGTCGGGGAAGATGCCGGCCGCGACGCCGCCGGCGATCGCCGCACCCAGCGCGCCGGTCTCGCGGCATTCCGCCACCGTCACCGTCAGGCCGAGCAGGTCGGCGAACATTTTGCACCACACCTCGCTGCGCGAGCCGCCGCCGGAGAGGCTGGCCCTGTCGAAACGGGCGCCGGCCGCGCGCAGCCGGTCGATGTGCCGACGGTGCTCGAAAATCACGCCTTCATAGACGGCGTAAAGCATCTCGGCCTTGCCGTGCCAGCCCGACAGGCCGAGGAAGGCGCCACGGGCGTTGGGATGCGTCGCCGAGCCGTAGAGGAAGGGCAGGAACAGCGGCAGTTCCGCCGTCGGCGTTACCGAAGCTACCAGCGCGTTGCATCGCTCGAACGCTTCGGCCCCATGGCCGCCGTCGATCTCGCGCAAAAACCATTCGAGGTTGACGGCGGAAGTGGCGCTGGATTCGATGGACACATAGCGGTTGGGACGCCAGGTCGAGGCGTGGAAAATACGCTCGTCCACCAGCGGGCTTTCCAGCACCACCTGGTTGATGCTCCAGGTGCCGGCGACGATCGCCGCCTCGCCGGGCAGGATCGTGCCGCCGCCGATCATCGAGGCGAGCACGTCGAAGAAGCCGCCCGCCACCGGCGTGCCTTCGGGAAGGCCCGTGGCCGCCGCGGCTTCACGGGTAACGCGCCCGGCCGTCTCATCCGGACCGACAAGATCGGGGAGCAGGCCGAGTGCGTCGGCTATTCCATATGCCTCCAGCAAGGTTGGGTCGTACCGCCGTTCCGGCAACCGCAAGAGACCGCAGCCGGCCATGTCGGAGAAATCGGTGACGCGCCGGCCGGTGAGCATAAATGTCAGCGTATCCTTACATAAGAACGCGGTGCCGGCTCGCGCGTAGATGTCAGGCCGTTCCTGCTTGAGCCAGCGGAGCAAGGTCGCGGTCTGGGACGGCCATGGCTTTTGCAAGCATTGCACGTAGAGCCGCCCGCCCCGACCGTCCCTGTTCATCTCAGTCGCCAGCCCGGCAGCGCGCGTATCGATCGACTGGATGCCGAGCAGCGGCCGGTTTTCGCGATCCAGAAGATAGAGCCCGTTGCCGTGGCCGGCGGTGCCGACCGCCACGACATCCTTGCCGGCAGCGCCTGCCTCTTTCAGGCATCGCGCGATCACGTCAGCGGCGTCGCCCCAGAGTTCGGCGATGTCGCGCTCGACATGGCCGGGCGCCGGCTGCCGCGAGCGGCCTTCCGCCGACGCCGTGCCGACGACTTTTCCGCCGAGATCGAACAGCACAGCCTTGACCACCGTGTTGCCAGCGTCGATGCCGAGGAGGAGCTTTGTCATGCGGAATAGATCCGCCACGCCTCGGCGTCGTCGACGCCGTCGTGGATCATCGCCATCAGCGCGCGCACGACGCGGGCCGGGTCGGCGTGCTGGTAGATGTTGCGGCCATAGACCATGCCGTGCGCGCCCTGTTGCATCAGAGCGTAAGAGTTGGCGAACACTTGGCGCAAATCGGCCTTGCCGCCGCCGCGCACCAGCACGGGGCAGCGCGCCGCCTCGACGACACGATGGAAATCCTGGGGATCGGTGGTCGGGTCAGCCTTGACGATGTCTGCGCCCATCTCGCGCGCCAGCCGCACCAGTGTGACGATCTTCTCCGCGTCGCCGTCGACCAGATAACCGCCGCGCTCGCTGTTGGGCTGCATCACCAGCGGCTCGATCATCAGCGGCATGCCGTATTTCTCGCAGTCCTGGCCGACGCGGGAAATATTCTCGACGCATTGCTTGAACAGGCCGGGCTCGTCCGGCAGCATGAACAGGTTGACGACCACACAAGCCGCATCCATGCGCAGAGCCGGGGCGATCGGGTCGTGGGCATTCTGCAGCACCGCCCACATCTCGCGGTGCCTCGTGCGGTTGTAAGGATTGCCCATGTCGATGCGCATCACCAGCGCCGGCTTGTCCTTGCCCGGCAGGTCCTGCAGCAGGTCGGCCTGCCCATAGTTCATCTGGATGGCGTCCGGCCCGGCCTCGGCCAGCAGCCGCACCACCTTGCTCATGTCCTCCAGCCCGTCAAGGAAGGACGGCTCGTTGCAGACGCCGTGATCGATGGCGACGTCAAGACATCTGCCGTTTCCGAACAGCCGGTTCATGCGCACTTTTTTCAACTGATACATGGTCTTGCCTCCGGTTTCGGTGTTCCAGCGTGGCCCTGCCGACGCCGTGAAAGTCCTCGAGATGGGAAAGCAGTGCGCCGATTTCAGCGACGCGCCGCTGCTCGCTCCAGCCGAGCGCTGCCGCCATGACGCCGGCGATCTCCTCCACGGCATCGAGCGACAGTTCACCCTTGAGCGCAATCGCCGTGCGGCGCAGCACTAGGTCCGCCAACGTCCCGGCATGTTCGCGGGCGGCCAGCCACGAAAGCTCGCTTCGGCCGTAGGCCGGCAGGCTGGCGAGTGGCTCGTCGCCCTGCCTGCTGATATCGGCGACCATGGCCGCCACCCGGGTCCCGTAGCGGTTGAATAGGATCGAGACACGTTCCGCAGTCAATTCGTCAAGGGCGGCCAAATCTGTAAGCCATTTCTTACGCTCTGCAGCATCTCTCGGGAAATCTTTGCCGCCGCCGATCTTCAGAGCCTGCGTGGAGACGATGCGCCTGCGCCCCAGTCTCTCGAGCACCAGATCGGCCGCCTGCTCGCCAAAGGCGCGAAAGGTTGTCCATTTGCCGCCGACAAGGCTCAGCACCGGCGGACTCCCGGCCTGCTCCGGCAGCCATTCGCATTGGTGGTCGCGCGAGATTTCCGCATTGACGCCGGCATTGCTGCGCGGCAGCGGCCGCACACCGGCGAAACGGAAGACTATCTCCTCCGACGCGATTTTTATGCCCGGGAACACTTCCCGGACCGACGCCAGTATATAGTCGGCCTCGTCCGCTTCGCAGCGCACGCCCTCCGGCGTCTCGACGCTAATGTCGGTCGAGCCGGCCAGAACCTGGCCGAGATGCACGAACATGATGCAGACACGGCCTTCGCGATTGGCGAAATAGACCATGTTCTCGCCGAGTGCATCGCGCAGCGCATCGTTGTCGATGATCAGATGCGAGCCTTTCGTGCCGCCGATCAGCGGCGCCGGGTTTTTTGCGATGAGCCCGTTGGTGATATCGATCCAGGCGCCCGTGGCGTTGACGACGATGTCGGGACGAAGCGAGATTTTCTCGCCCGTCACCTTTTCGGTAAGTATTGCCGCACCATCCGAAAGGCCGTCAAAGCTGACATGGTTGAGCGCCAGCGCCGGTGGCGAGGCCTGTTCCGTGTCCAGGATCATCTCGACGCCGAGCCGCTCGGGATAGGAAATCTTGGCGTCGTAATAGAGCGCGCCGAAGCGTAGCGCCGGATCGAGCGCGGGAACGCGTCGGCGCAGTTCCCGCGTTCCGAAGAACCGATGGCGCGGCACCGCCTTGCCGGCGCCGGAATAGAGATCGTAGAGCGTCAGCCCCAGCTTGACGATCAGAGCGCCGCGCGGACCGGGTTTCGGCCTGCCGCCGAGGAACCGCTGGATTGCCGACAGGATGCCGGAACGCCGGTCTCCAAGTGGAATGAGCGTCGGCAACGGCGATACCATGTGCGGCGCATTGGTAAGAAGACGATTACGCTCCCGCAACGATTCGCGTACCAGCGTGAATTCGCCATTCTCCATGTAGCGCAGGCCGCCATGGATCATGCGCGACGGGGCAGCGCTCGCTCCGCTCATGAAGTCGCCGCGCTCGACCAGCACCGCATCGACGCCTTGCAGCGCTAGTTCACGCCAGGTGCTGATGCCGTTGATGCCGCCGCCGACCACCAGCACGGAGACACGCTCCTTCAGGCGCAGCCTGTCCAGCCTCTCGGTGCGCGTTCCGCTCATGATGCTGAATTCCGCAAGCTCAACCGTCTATCCCGGCAAGATGGTTTTCGATTGCCGCGTCGATCAGGGCAATCTCGTCCGCCGACAGCGACAGCCTTCCTGCGGCCGCGTTTTCCGCCGCTTGCCCGGCGTTGCGCGCGCCGCACAGCGCATAGGTGATGCCCGGCCGGGCGATGGTCCAGGCGATCACGATTTGCGCCGGCGTCGCCTGCCTCGCCGCCGCCACCGGTTCAACCTCCCGCATGAAGGCCGCGACCCGCTCCAGACCAGCCGGCGAAAACCGCGGATCGTCCTTGCGTTGATCGTCGCCCTCGAAGGTCCGGCTGGGTCCGATCTTGCCCGACAGCAGGCCGAGCGCGAGAGAGGAATAACTGAGCACCGACACATCGTTTTCGCGGCAGATGGGCAGCAGGTCCGCCTCTATGCCCCGGTCGATCATGCTGAATCGCTCTTGGATCGCGTCGACCGGGCCAATCTCAATGTATTCCCTTAACGTTTCGGGGCTGACATTGCTGACGCCGATCGCCCTGATCTTGCCCTGCCGCTTCAAATCGAGCAGCGCGCCCATTGTCTCCGCGACCGGAGTTGTCGCGTCCTGCCAATGGGTTATGTAGAGATCTATATATTCGGTGCGCAGCCGGCGCAGGCTCTGCTCGACCTCGAAAAAGATCGAGTCGCGGCCGAGATGGCGATGCACTTTCTTGCCGTGCTCGTCGAAAAAATGCGTGCCCTTGTCGGTGTGCCAGACGAGACCGCATTTGGTGGCGACAACCACCTCGCCGCGCCGGCCGGCAATCGCCTTGCCGACGATTTCCTCAGCCTTTCCAAGGCCATAGGCAGGCGCCGTGTCGATCAGCGTGACGCCTTCGTCGATTGCCGCGCGGATCGCCTTGACCGACTGCGCCTCGTCGGTGCCGCCCCACATCCAGCCGCCCATCGCCCAGGTGCCCTGTCCGATGGTGCTCGCCATGATGCCGGAACCGCCCAGCGGGCGGAGTGAAATTTCTTTCGCTTTCAAGATCTTATCCTTTCAGGATGCCGACGACGCGGGCCGCCGTGGCCTCATCCGTCGCCAGCGCGTCGAGGAAACCGCCGCGCAAGACGCTGGCGATCGGCTCGGCTTTGCGTTCGCCCGCCGAAATACCGATCGACAGCGGGACGGCTTTGAACTCGGCCGGCGTCAGCGCCACCACCCGTTCGTTGAGCGGATAGTCGCAAAGCGCGCCCTTGCGGTCGATCAGATGCGCCACCAGTTCGCCCGCCGCCCCGCTTTGCACGATATCCGGCAAGTCCAGCCTGCCGGTCGTCTGCAAGTTAAAATACGTCGACTTGTCCGAATGGACCGAACCGATGCCGACCAGCGCCACCCGCGCCTCGCGGGCGCGGGCCAGAACCTCGCGCACTGACTGCAAGGACATCAGAACATCGCGTTCCTCGCGCGAGGCCGCGAAGATCGGCGCATGGATCTGGAAGGCTTTGCCTTGCAGCTTGGCCGCCAGTCTGGCTGCGACGTGGTTCACGTCGATGAAGTGTTTTCCCTGCACGCCGCCGGTCGCCGGAACCACCCTCACGTCATAGGCGCGCGACGGGTTCAACGCATTGACCACGGCGCTCACGCCCTGGCCGCCGGACACGCACAGCGTGTCGCCGTCCCTGAGATTTGCCAACAGAAAGTCGGCGGCGGCTTTGCCGGCAGAGGCAAGGTTCACCTCCTCCTGTTCGGAAACCGAGGGCGTGACGATCGCCTCGCGCAGGCCGCCGGCTTCCACCAGTTGCTGCTCCAGTTCGAACAGTGACTGGAACGGCGACTTCACCGTTATCTGCACGAAACCGCGGTCATGGCCCTCCTTGACCAGCCGGTTGACGGTCGGATGCGAGATGCCTGTGCGCTTGGCGATCTCGGCCTGGCTCAGCCCCTCGACGTAATGCATGACCAGCACGCGGTGAATCTTGCGCACGCGCTCGAAGTCGTCGATCTGGTCCGTCGCCCCCATGGGTTTCAACTTAACGACCGGCACGGGCAGCCGCCATCTTGTTCTTGTGCAGCACATGGTCGAAGGCCACGGCGGCAAGCAGGATCATGCCGCGGATCGTGTCCTGCCAGTAGGGCGAAACATCCAGCAGGATCAGCGAGCTGGACACGACCGACAGCAGCGCCATGCCGAGGATGGCGCCAAGGATGGTGCCCGATCCTCCGTTCAGGCTGGCGCCGCCGATCACCGCCGCCGCGATGATGTTCAGTTCCATGCCGAGCCCGAATGTAGGCGTCGCAGCGCCGAAGCGCGCCATGTAGATGACCCCCGCCAGCCCGGCCAGCGTCGAGCACAGAACGATACAGAAAAATTTGACCCGGTCGGTGCGAACGCCGGAGTAGGCCGCCGCCTTCTCGTTGCTGCCGGTGTAAAACACTTTTCGGAACACCGTCGCCCGCCTTAGCAGCAGGTCGAACAGAGCCACCACCACGACGAACAGGATGATCACGAAGGGCACGCCGTAGACCGTGCCCTGGCCGATGAACTTGAAGCTCGGCGGCAGCGAGAACAGCGACAGCGGCGTGCCGCCGGTGATCGCCAGGCAGAGCCCCCGCACAATCACCATGAAGGCCAGCGAGACGATGAAGGAATGCAGCCCGATCCTGGTCACGCAAAGCGCCATCAGCACGCCGACGCCGGCCGATGCCAGGATCGCCAGGCCGCTTGCCGACCACGGGTCGAGCCCGGCCAGGAAAAAGAAGCCGCCGACCACCATGGAAAAGCAGACCACCGAGCCGACCGACAGGTCGATGGCGCCGACGATCAGCAGCACCGTCATGCCGACCACGACGATGCCTTCGATCGAGAACGACATCAGCATGGCCCGGAAATTCGTCCAGGTGAGGAAATAAGGCGAGGCGAAACTCATTACAACGCAAAGTGCCAGGATGATCAGCACAAGGCCGAGTTCGCGCATGTTGCCGATGCCGCGCAGCATCGACGCACGGCGCGGCTGCGCGGCGGCGGCCTGCCCGCCCTTGGTTCCGATGTCGCTCATGACAGTCATGCCCTCTCCCCTTGCGCCGGCGCGAGGCCGGAGGCCAGGCGGATGATGTTGTCCTCGGTCATCTCAGCGCCACTGACCTCGCCGGCGATACGCCCTTCATGGATGACGATCACCCGGTCGCACAGACCGATCAGTTCCGGCAGTTCCGATGAGATCGCGACGATGCCGGTACCGTCATTGGCGAGGTCGCGCAGGATGCGGTGGATTTCCGCCTTGGCGCCGACATCGACGCCGCGCGTCGGCTCGTCGAGCAGGATCACCTTCGGGTCGACCGACAGCATCTTTGCGATCGCCACCTTCTGCTGGTTGCCGCCCGACAGCGTCGAGACCGGATCGTCGATCGAACCGCGCTTCAGATTGAGCGCGTCGCCCAGCCGGCTCGCTTGCGCTCGTTCGCGAGTGCGGTCAATGAAACCGTATGGGGTCGACACCTGCTCGGCCCGTAGCGCCGAGACATTGGCGGCGATCGGCAGGTCGAGAAAGATTCCGGCGCCCTTGCGGTCCTCCGACAGGTAGACGATGCCGTTGGAGATGCTGTCGGCATAGTTTTCCGGTGTCACGTCGCGGCCCTGCAACGTGACCTTGCCGCTGACTGTCCGACGCAGCCCGCAGACGCCGAGCGCGATCTCGGTGCGGCCGGCGCCGATAAGGCCGGCGATGCCGAGGATTTCCTTCTCACGCAGTTCGAAGGAGACATCGCGGAACCGGTCGCCGTCGCCAAGCCCCTCGACCGACAGCAGCATCGGCGCATCGGCGCTCGAAACTTTCTTTTCGGGATAGAGGTCGCCGAGATGCCGGCCGACCATGCGGCCGACCACAGCCTCCGGCGTCATGCCGGAAATCTCCTCGGTGCAGACGTAGCGGCCATCGCGCAAAATGGTGATGCGGTCGCAATTGCCAAAAATCTCGGCCATGCGGTGGCTGATATAGATGATGCTGATGCCCCGCCGCTTCAGCTCGGCCATGATGGCGAACAGTTTTCCGGCCTCGCGCTCGGTAAGTGCTGCGGTCGGTTCGTCGAGGATCAGCACGGAGCAATCCAGCGTCAGCGCCTTGGCGATCTCGACGATCTGCTGCTCGGAAATCGACAGGTTTTCCACCGGCAGGTCCGGGTCGATGTCGCCCAGCGCGGCAAGCACGGCGCGCGCCTTCTCGCGCAGTTCGCCATAGTTCATGAACAGGGCACGCCGCCGGTTGGTGGCAGCCATGAAAATGTTCTCGGCAACGGAAATATCGGCGCAGAGCGCGATTTCCTGGTGGACGAAGCCGATGCCGAGCTGCTGCGCCTTTTCCGACGAGGTCATCTCGGCCTTACTGCCGCCCACGAAGATCTCGCCGCGATCCGGCTTCAAAATGCCGTCGACGATGTTCATCAGCGTCGACTTGCCGGCGCCGTTCTCACCGGCAAGAGCGTGGATCTCGCCCTTGCGCAGGCCGAAACTGACATCCTTCAACGCCTGGATCGGGCCGAACGCCTTCGAGACGCCCCTGACTTCGAGTGCGAGGGTTTCGTGCATGACGGATTGCCGGTTGCGTGTTGGGAACAGGCCGGGCGGCTGGACCGCCCGGCCGTTTGGAGGAATGATTACTCCTCGATGCCCTTGGTGCCGCGGCGCTTCAGGTAGGCGTCCCAGTAAAAATCGTCGGCATTGTCCTTGGTCACCACGGCAAAGCCGTTGTCGACGAAGGGCACGCCCATAGGGTTGTAGGCGGCGCGCTGCCAATCGTTCATCGGGTCGATCAGGTCCGGATGAGCGGCGTTGAACAGCAGCATGAAACCCATATAGCCTTGGATGCCCTGGTTCGGATTGACCGCGCCGAACACCTGGCCGGCCTTGATCATGTCGAGGATTTTGCCGTTGACGTCGGCGTTCATGATCTTGATCTTGCCGCCGAGTTCCTGCGCCGCCTGGGCCGCGCCGAGCGCCGAATTGGCCTCCGGCATGAAGAGCGCGCCGAGGTTCGGGTTGGCCTGCGCCATCGACAGCACCGCCTGATAGGCTTTTGTCGGGTCCTGGTTGGTGGCGGCGCGGCCGGCGAGCTTGATGTCCGGATATTTTTCCGTCATCCGCGCGATGAAGGCGGCGACGCGCTTGTCGTGGTTGTCCTGGCCGGGATTTTCCAGGATTCCGTATTCGCCCTTGCCGCCCAGCGCTTCGGCGATCACGTCGGCCGCATAAGCGCCTTCCTTGTTGTTGTCGGAGGTGACGTAGGAGGTGCGCTTGCTGTTGGGCGAGTCGGCCGCGAAGGTAACCACCGCCACGCCCGAGTCGACCGCGCGGTTGATCGGCTCAATGAACGGATCGGAGTTCATCGGATGGACGAGGATGCCCGCCGGCTGCTTGGCGAGCGCCTGGTCGAAGCTGGCGATCTGCTTGGTCACGTCATATTCCGGCGTGCCGGTATAGGCGGTCTTGCAGCCCATCGCCTGTGCCGCCTGCTTGAAGGCCTCGTAGACGGGGAACCAGTATTCCACGCCCGAGACCATCACGTTCATCACGTAGGTCTCGCCTTCCTTGCACTGATATTTGCTCTCGGCCTGCGCGGCGGTGGCGGCCAGCATCGACACGCCGGCGGCAAGGCCTACCAAAAACTTCTTCATGCGATTGTTCTCCTCCGGTGGCGGCGGACGGAGCCCTCCCGGTCCGCCTTGGTCATTTGTGAAATAAATTTCAGCTAGTGACATCTATTTCACGACGGAAATATCCGCGACCTATCGCCATGTCAACAGCCGGCTGTGGAGACAGCGTATTTTGAGCCTTGAGGGCATGGGCCGCGCCGGCGCAGCGGATGGCGCGGGTTGCCGGCGGCCGGCCGGTGCCTGCAACACCGGACTGCGAAAACACCGCTTTGAGGGCGGGCCGCGATGGCATAAAAGCCGTTAGGCAAAGACGAGTCCTACGGCGTCAACGCGCCCGGGACCGGCGTCTGGATGTCACAACGACACACAAGGAAACGGTCCCATGAAATTTTTCGTCGACACCGCCGATGTGAAGGAAATCCGCGAGCTAAACGATCTCGGCCTGCTCGACGGCGTCACCACCAACCCATCGCTGATCCTGAAATCCGGCGGCAAGATCGCCGACGTCACCAGAGAGATCTGCGACATCGTCGCCGGCCCCGTCTCGGCGGAAGTGGTCGCCACCGAATATTCGGAGATGATCGCGCAAGCCAAGGTTCTGGCCAAGATCGCCGACAATGTCTGCATCAAGGTGCCGCTGACGCTCGACGGCCTGAGAGCGTGCAAGACGATCCGCACCGAGATGAACCGCATGGTCAACGTCACGCTCTGCTTCTCGGCCAACCAGGCGCTGCTGGCCGCCAAGGCCGGCGCCTCGTTCATCTCGCCCTTCGTCGGCCGCATCGACGACACCGGCTCGGACGGCATGGAGCTGATCTCGGAAATCCGCACCATCTACGACAACTACGACTACAAGACCGAGATTCTTACCGCCTCGGTGCGCACCGTGAACCACGTCAAGCAGGCGGCGCTCATCGGCGCCGACGTGATCACCGCCCCGCCGGCGACGCTGCGCGCCCTGGTAAAACACCCGCTCACCGACAAGGGTCTGGAACTGTTCCTCGCCGACTGGGCCAAGACCGGCCAGACGATCGGCTGATTTCTTTCACTGCGCGCCGGCCGACTGAGGCGGCCGGCGTCCGTTCTATTTTTCGGGTGCTTTCAGGTATTCGCGCAGGGCGACGGCGTTGTTGTGATCGTCGTCCCGCGCCGCATAGAGCAACGTGACCGTGCCCTTGCCAGCGATGGCTTGCCGCAGCGCTTGAACCGCTTCCGGATCGCGATCGAGTTCGTCGCGGTAGCGACGGCGAAACTCGTCCCATTTCGCCGGATCATGGCCGAACCAGCGACGCAGTTCCGCGCTCGGCGCGATCTCCTTCAGCCACAAATCGATCGCGGCCTCGGCCTTGGAAAGGCCGCGCGGCCAAAGCCGGTCGACAAGGATGCGAAAACCGCCTTCGCTCGAAGGCGGCTCATAAGCCCGTTTCAGACCGATCATGCGCCGACCTCCGTCCAAAGGGGCGCGGCTCATCCCTTCCGATACAGCCCCTCAAAATTCTGCCGCAGAATGTTCTTCTGCACCTTGCCCATGGTGTTGCGCGGCAATTCCTCGACGAACATCACCCGCTTCGGCTGCTTGAATTTTGCCAGCCGATCCTCCAGCCCGCGCAGCACCGCCTCCTCGTAGAGTTCGGCGCCGCGCTCCTTCACTACCACGGCCGTCACCCCCTCGCCGAAATCCGGATGGGAGAGCCCGATCACCGCGCTTTCCAGAACGCCCGGCAACAGGTCGATCTCGGTCTCGACCTCCTTTGGGTAGACGTTGAGCCCGCCGGAGATGATCAGGTCCTTGCCGCGCCCGACGATCTGCACATAACCCCGCGCGTCGATCCTGCCGAGGTCGCCGGTAATGAAGAACCCGTCCGGGCGGAACTCCTCCGCCGTCTTCTCCGGCATGCGCCAGTAGCCGCAAAACACATTCGGGCCGCGCACCTCGATCATGCCGATCGCATCCGCGCCAAACCTCTCGCCGGTCGCCGGATCGACAACGCGCAGGTCGACGCCGGGCAGCGGGAACCCGACCGTGCCGGCCATGCGCTCGCCGTCATAGGGGTTCGACGTGTTCATGTTGGTCTCGGTCATGCCGTAGCGTTCGAGGATGGCGTGGCCCGTCCGCTCCTGCCAGGCCGCAAACGTCTCGGCCAGCAGCGGCGCCGAGCCCGACACGAACAGCCGCATCGTCTCCAGCCGCGCATCCGCGAGCCCGGGATGGTCGAGCAGCCTGACATAGAAGGTCGGCACGCCCATCATCGCGGTGGCGCGCGGAAACGCAGCAATGACCTGAGCCGGGTCGAAACGCTGGAAGAACAGCATTTTGGCGCCCGAAAGCAGCACCGTGTTGAAGGCGACGAACAGACCGTGGGTGTGGAAGATCGGCAGAGCGTGGATCAGCACGTCGTTCCGCGTGAACCGCCAGGTGTCGACCAGCGTCAGCGCATTGGAGGCGAGATTGCCGTGCGTCAGCATCGCGCCCTTGGAGCGCCCGGTCGTGCCGGAGGTGTAGAGGATCGCTGCGAGGTCGCCGGCCTCGCGCGGCCGGTCCTCGAAAATTTCCGGCTGCCTGGCCGAGAGTTCGACAAGCGAGCCGTCGCCCGCAACGCCGAGCGTCTCGACCCGGCATTTTTCTCCCGCGATGCCCTCCATTTTCGCGCGCTTGCCCGGCGGGCAGACGACGACGACCGGCTCGGCGTCGCGCAGGAAATACTCGACCTCGCGCAGCATGTATCCGGGGTTGAGAGGCAGGAACACCGCCCCGGCGCGCACGCAGGCGAGATAGAGCAGCAGCGCCTCCGCGCTCTTCTCCACCTGCGCCGCCACCCGGTCGCCGGTTTTCACGCCCAGCGCGACCAGCGCATTGGCCAGCCGCCCGGTTTCGGTCAGCAGCCCGCCATAAGTCAGCACGCTGCCATCCTCGCGTTCCAGCAAGGGTTTCTCCGCCTCCGGCATGCGGGACCGGACGATGTCGAACAGATGGTTCATCGAAAATTCCTCGCGTGGCTGGCGAAGCGCTAACCCCAAGCCGGCGCGGACACAACGGCGGAGAGTTGCGGCACCGGCTCGAATTGTATTTTAGCCATTTCTAATAATATCGAGCAGAAGCCAACGTGCCCGGTCTGGCCAGGCTGCCCGCTTTTGAAACCGCAGGGCCGCAAGCCTGCGGACAACGCCCGCCGGGCGTTGCCGAAACGCGCGTCGCTGTCGGCGGGACTTCGAGCGCGGACCACTTGGCCACGAAGCCATTGCGGCCCGCGGCAAAAACTCCGCTGTCAGAAACGCCAGTTGAGGTTCGCCTGCACCGCGTTCTGGGTGGTGTTGTCGGCGAACTGGCCGATATAGGACACGCCGACGCTGGCCTGCGGGCTGATGAGCAGGTTGGCGCCGAGTTCGACCAGCGCCGTGTTCTCGGCGATCGGCACGCCCGAGACGGTGAAATTCGCCGAGGGAGCGCTGAGGAAGGCAAGCCGGGCCTCGGGCGAGGTGTCGCCGAATGCCGCCTGCCAGGCGATCGAGGCGTGCGGCCGCAGCATCATGCTGCCCATAGGCATGCTGGTCGCCGCGCGAATACCAAGCGAACTGTAGCCGACATTCGACGATGTCGACGATCCCGTCAGCCCGGCGGCCGCGCCGCTCTCCTTGATATCGTCGGCGTTCAGATTGACCCATGCCAGGCCGGCGAAGGGTTCGATCGCCACGGATTGCACCGCGAAGCCGTAACCGACCTCGGCAAAGGCCTGCGCGGTGCCGGCGTCGTAGTCCGCCTGCGCCCGCTCCGAATAGCCGGGATAGGCGATCCTGCGGTCGGCATCGACCTGGCTGAAGGCGTAGCTCGCGCCGAGACGCAGGTTCCAGGGGCCGGCGCTGGTGCCGCCGTAAAGCGCCAGTACCAGGCTGTCCGCCCGGAACGAGGATCCCAGATCGTCGACGTCGGCATTGGACTGGGAATAGCCGATGGCGCCGCCGAGCAGCCAGTTGTTGGCCTGCACGTCGCCGCCGGCAATGATGCCGCCTATGCTCTCGCTGACGCTGGCCTTGCCGTTGCCGTCGAGATCCGTCCAGCCGCCAAATGCCTGCCCCCATACCGTGCCCGTCGACGGCGAAGCGCCGGCAGCCGGCGCCAACGAGGGGCCGCCCTGCCCGAGCGAGCCCACCGCGCCGCCCTGCCCGGAATAAGCGCCCTGGCGCAGGCGGGAGAGGATGGCCTGGCGGGTGTAAAGGCTGTCGCCGATCAGCACCGACTGTTCGCTGGCATAGGCTTCGCCGGACAGGGCTGCGAGCGCGCCGGGCAGGTCGACCGCACTGACCCGATAGAGCGGGCTGAGCGCAGCCGGAAGTTCGCCGAGCTCGTTGCCCGTCGTCGTGTTGATCAAGCCGTCGATGGCGGCGCCGACAGCCCGCTCATTGGACGTTGTTCCCGGCAATTCGGCCAGTCCGGACTCGACATTCAGCGTGACGGCGGTCGGCGTATAGCCCAGCGCGGTTGAAAACAGCGCCGGCAGGCCGCTGACGGTCAGCGTGTCGAACGCGCCTGTGATGTCCTGGGTCGCCGCAAGCAGGTTGTAGGTTTTCAGCACGTCCTCGGTCTGAAACGTGGCGGCCAGCGTGCCCGCGAGCCGCGCAGTGCCTGTCACCTCCAGCGCATCGTTGCCGTCGTCGGTCATGCGCACGGCGAGCGTGCCGGCCGAGGTCTGCACGAAGGTGCCGCTGAGAAGGCTCTTGATCGACACGCCGGTGCCGGTGACGCCGATCCAGCCGCTGTTTTCGAACCGTTTCTCCGGCCCTGCTGTCGCGGCGATGCGGCCGTCGATGATGCCGGTGTTGACGATCGTGCTGCCATAGCTGTCAGGCCCGGTGCGCAAGGCATCGGCGACGGCGCTGGCGGCGCGCAAGGTTCCGGAATTCAACAGCGTGCCGTAGAGCCCGTGCATCTCCGCCGCCGCGCCGACCAGGCCGGAGGCGGTCACCGTGCCGGAATTGTTCAGCACGCCATAAGTCTCGCCGCGAATGCCGACGCCGGCCTGGCCGGTTACCTCGACGGTCCCGCTGTTGACGATGTCGTCGCCCTTCAGCCCGGAAAGCGCGGCTTCGTTGTCGGCGCCCGAAACCAGGGTGCCGGTGTTGCGGATCGGGTTGTAGATGCCTTCGATGGTGGCGACATAGCCGTTGGTCTTGCCGTCGGCGACATAGATGCCGACGACCTTGTCGCCATAGGCCGAATTGGACGAGACGACCTCGCCCGGTATGTCGATTTCGTACCAGGTCGCTCGGCCCAGCGCATCGACATGCATCACCGCCGGATGCACCTTGCCGTCCGCCGTGATCCAGTTGGCGACCAGATTGTACTCGCCCGACCTGCCGGCCCCGGTGATGCCCTCGAAATGCGTGGCGATCGCACCGGGATGGTCGTAGGTCCGATGGGTCCCGGTGGTCAGGTCGTAGATATAACCGTGTTCCGGGCCGAGGCCGCCGCCGATCTTCGCCTCGGCATAGCCGCCGGCGACCTTGTCGCCATAGATTCCGTAGGCGGTGGTGCTGATTGCGCCTGGGATGTTGTTGGTCGTGTAGGTCCCGGTCTTGATGTCGTAAATGAAGGCGTTGCCCGTCGCCAGATCGGTGTCGTAGTTGCCGACAAGCTGGTTGCCGAACGTGCTGTGGGCGATGGTGAACAAGGTCTCGGCGCCGGGTGAACTCGGATAGACGAGATTGGTGATCTGCTGACCCGGCGTCGCGGCGCCGTCATAGAGATAGCTGAGGTCATAGGGGGCCGACGTCTCGGTCTGATAGCTGCCGACCACGCGCAGAACGCCCGATGGCGTGCCGAAACTGGGACCGTAGGGCGACGACCCGATGGCCCCCGGAAAGTTCGCGCCGTTCGCGGTAGCCACGGGCATTGGCGACCAGGCCTTCGTCGCCAGATTGTAGTAAAGGCCGCCTGTATCGGTCGTGCCGGGGATCACATAGTTGCCGACGATGTTGTCGCCGCGAATGCCGGTCAGGAAGGTGCTGGACGTGCCAAAATTCAGGGTCTCGTAGGAGGTCTGCGCATGAGCCCCGGTGGCAAAGGCCGCCGCGCCCAGGCAGACAGCGATGAATTCGCTCGCGCGTGTTTGAAGTAAAACGCGCGACCGAGGTCGGATTTTCAGGATGTAGCCGTGCCAAGGCGAGGCCAGACATGCGTTGCGGAGTGGCCGACCGGCCGCGGCATGTGTGCCGTCTTGCCGCCAGACCGAGCCATCTGTCCCGTCGACGATTGGTCCCGGCAAATGCAGGAGCTTTGGCCTCAAATGGTCAAGCATTGCTGTCTTGTCGGCCGCGCTCCCTCTGAGGCATAGGATCGACCCAGCGCAGCAAGCGAAAAGCGGTTGCGCGGGGAGGACCAATGACCAAAACAGTCGCTTTGCTGGGCACGCTCGATTCCAAGGGCGGGGAATATGCGTTTCTCAAAGCACGCATCGAGGCGCTGGGCGCCAGAACGCTGGTGATCGATGCCGGCGTGCTCGGCGCGCCGCCTTTCCAGCCAGACATTTCCGCCGCCGAGGTAGCGAAGGCCGGCGGCGGCGATCTCGAGACGCTGGTGGCGCGGCGCGACCGCGGCGAGGCGGTTGCCGTCATGGCGCGGGGCGCGGCGGCGCTGGCTGCGCGGCTCGTCGCGGAAGGGCGCATCGACGCCATCATCGCCATGGGCGGCGGCGGCGGCACGTCGATCGCGGCGGCGGCCATGCAGGCCCTGCCCGTCGGTTTTCCGAAACTCATCGTCTCGACGCTGGCCTCCGGCGACGTCGGCCCGATCGTCGGCGTCAAGGATATCTTGGTCATGCCGTCGATCGTCGACATCGCCGGCATCAACCGGCTGTCGTCGCAAATCCTGTCCAACGCCGCCGGTGCCATCGTCGGCATGGCCGGCGTAGAGCGTGTCAAACAGGCCGCGGAAAAGCCGCTCGTCGCCGCCACCATGTTCGGCGTCACCACGCCCTGCGTGACCAAGGCGCGGGCGGTGCTGGAAGACGCCGGCTACGAGGTGCTGGTCTTCCACGCCACCGGCAGCGGCGGCCGCACCATGGAGGAGCTGATCCGCGCCGGCTTCATCGTCGGCGTGCTCGACATCACCACGACCGAACTCGCCGACGAACTGGTCGGCGGCGTGCTCTCCGCCGGGCCGCACCGGCTGGAAGCGGCGGGCGAAAAAGGTATCCCGCAGGTGGTGTCGGCCGGCGCGCTCGACATGGTCAATTTCGGCGCGCCCGAAACCATCCCCGCAAAATTCGCCGACCGCACCTTGTACCGCCACAACCCGCTGGTGACATTGATGCGCACCACGCCCGAGGAGAATGCGGCTCTCGGAGCAATCATCGCCCAAAAACTAAACCGGGCGACTGGCCCGACCGTCTTCATGATCCCGAAACAGGGCGTGTCGTCCATCGACATGCAGGGAAAGCCGTTTCACGATCCGGCGGCCGACGCAGCTTTGTTCGAGGCGCTGAAAAAAGACCTCGCCGGCAATGTCCGGCTGGTCGAACTGGACACCGACATCAATGACGAGGTTTTTGCGGCTGAGGCCGCGCGCCTGCTTATCGAGGCTTTGGATGACAGGTCTGAATGACTTTGGAGCCCGCCGACCAGGCGGCACGCTTTTCAGCCACGGTCTGACCTTAGGCGAGCAGTCGCCTCGGCATCGACCCGGCCGTCTCGCGCTACCACGCCGAATAGTGTCTCGGCCTGATTTTCCGAATAATACCCGAGACTTATGTCTGCGACGACAGCCTGCGGATCGCGTCGGAACGGATCGCCGAAACCGCCGCCGCCCGGCGTTCCGACGCTGACCCTGTCGCCCGCCTTCAGCGGAATATCCTGCTCCTTCGACAGATGCAGCGGCACATGCGCGATGCCGTCGCGCCACACGGTGACCGTGTTGACCGCGCCGTCCTTCCCGCCCAGCACGCCCTGCGGGCCGACCCGCCCATGGTCCATCACGAACGACGCCCGCGCCTCGCCGCGCAGCAGTTCGACCTCATAGGCAAGTCCGAAGCCACCGCGTTTTTCGCCCGCTCCGCCGGACCCTTCACGCAACGCATAATGCCGGTAAAGTAATGGAAATGCTTGTTCCATGATCTCGACCGGCGGCGATTTCGAGATGCCGATGGTCGAGCAGCCATTGGTCAAACCGTCGCCGCCGGCATGGCCGCCATAGCCGCCGCCGGAGATCTGGTACATGACGAAATCGCGCCCACGTGCCGGGTCATGCCCGCCCAGCGCGAAATTGCCGCTCGACCCCGCCGGCGCCGCCGTCACCTCCTCCGGCAAGGCCTGGACCAAGGCCGCGAACACCGCCTCCGCTATTCTCTGCGATACTTCCGCCGCGCAGCCCGACACAGGACGCGGGTATTTTGCGTCGAGGAATGTGCCTTCAGGCCGCCTGACGACGAGCGGCTCGAAGGCGCCGGCGCTCATCGGCACGTCCGGGAAAATGTGGCGCATGGCGAGGTAGACCGACGACAGGGTCGTCGCTAGCACGCTGTTCATCGGCCCGGCGCAAGGCGGGCTGGAGCCGGAGAAATCGAAGGTCAGCGTGCCGCCGGCCTTTTCAACAGCCAGTGCAATGGTCAAAGGCCGGTCCACTACGCCGTCGGAATCGACGAAAGCGGTCGAGCGATAGATACCGTCCGGAATGCGGGCGATGTTGGCGCGCATCTGCTCGGCGGCGCGGCGGGACAACTCAGCGATCGCCCGCACGACCGTCTCGTCGCCGTAGCGGTCGAGAATCTGGAACAGCCGCTCGCGGCCGACATGGAGGGCCGCCGCCTGCGCCTTGATGTCGCCGATGCGCTGGTCGGCGACGCGGATGTTGGAGGTGATGATCGCGTAGATTTCGGGATCGAGCCTGCCCTTCTTGAACAATTTTACCGGCGGCAGGCGTAGCCCTTCCTGCTCAACCGCCGTCGCGGAGGCTGAAAAACCGCCGGGCACCGCGCCGCCGATATCCGGCCAATGGCCGGTATTCGACAGCCAGCAAAAGATTTCTCCGCCGCGATAGACCGGCATCAAAAAACGCACGTCCATCAGATGCGTGCCGCCGAGATAGGGGTCGTTGACGATGTAGATGTCGCCGTCCTCCGGCGGCAGGCAGCGGCCGGCGGCGATCATCTCGATAATCGTCCTCGTCGAATACTGCATGACGCCGACGAACACCGGCAGGCCTTGGCCGCCCTGCGCGATCAGCGAACCATCCAGCGCCGAATAGATGCCGTCGGAGCGGTCGTTGGCCTCGGCGATGACCGGCGAGAAGGCGGCGCGCGAGAAGGCCAGGTCCATCTCGTCGCAGGTCTGCTGAAGCGCGGCCTGGATGACCGAAAGCGTTATCGCGTCAAGGCTGATGGACGTCATGCTCCCACCTCGACGATCAGATTGCCATCCGCATCCGAGCGCGCGCGGTCGCCGGGTTCCAGGACGGTCGTGGCATCCAACTGCTCCAGGACGGCGGGGCCGGCAAGCTCGGCATCGAGCGGCAGTTTTTCGCGCGCATAGATGGGCGTGTCGACGAATCCGCTTTCGAACCAGACTGGCCGCGTCTCGGTCAGCGCTTCGGCCACCGTCGCCGCTCGGCCGGCCGGATCGATCAGCCGCGACAGGTCCACCTGCGGCCGCACACCCGTGACGGACGTGTTGAGGTTGACCAGATTGGCCCGGATTTCCGGAAGTTCGACGCGGAAACGCGCGAAATAAGCCTTTTCGAACAGGGCTTGCAATTCGGTCCGGGTCACTTCGACCGCTGGCAGCGGAACGGTGATGATGTGGGTCTGGCCGACGAACTGCATGTCGGCGGAATGGCTGAAGCGGATGGTTTCCGGCTTGACCATCTCCTGTTCGATCAGCATCACGCCTTGCGCGCGGTGCGTTTCCAGCACCCGCCGCATCGCCGCCTCGTCCAGTGTCGCCACCGGCTGGTTGACGGTGTTGACGAAGTCGTGGCGCATGTCGGCGACCACGCAGCCCAGCGCGTTGGTGATGCCCGGCCGCGCCGGAACCAGCACGCGCGGCAGGCCGAGCTCGCGCGCCAGTGCCGAAGCGTGCAGCGGCCCCGCGCCGCCAAAGGCGAACAGCGCGAAATCGCGCGGATCGTAACCGCGCGCCACCGAGACCATGCGGATCGCGCCCGCCATCTTCATGTTGCCGAGCCTAAGCACGGCGCCTGCCGCCGCGATGCCGTCCAGCCCGGCAGGCCGGCCGATCCTTTCCTCGAAAATCCGCCGCACATGCTCGACGGTCACAGGCTTGTCGACCGCCAGAAGTTTTTTCGGATTGAGCCGTCCAAGCACCAGATTGGCGTCCGTTATGGTCGGCTCCATGCCACCACGCCCGTAACAGATCGGGCCGGGATCGGCGCCGGCGCTTTGCGGTCCGACCTGGATAAGGCCGGAGGCGTCGACGCGGGCGATCGAGCCGCCGCCGGCGCCGACCGTATGCACAGCCACCATCGGCACATGGATCGGCATCGCATATTCGATCTCGATCTCGTTGGAGACGGCCGGCTGGGCGTCGAGGATCAGCGCGACGTCGGTCGACGTGCCGCCCATGTCGTAGGTTACCAGCGACGGGAAGCCCGCACGCTTGCCGGTGTAGGCAGCGGCGATAACGCCGGAGGCCGGACCGGACATCACGGTCTTGGCGGCGTCCCGGGTGACGTTGCGGGCGGAGATCATCCCGCCATTGCCGTTCATGATCAGAAAATCGCGGCCATAGCCGCGGTCTTCCAGTTCGCGACGCAGCCGCTCGACATACCGTTCGAGGATGGGCTGGACGCTGGCGTTGACGGCCGCCGTCACACCGCGTTCGAACTCGCGCGCTTCGGAAAGCAGCGAATGGCCGGTCGTGATGTAGCCGTTCGGCCAGAACTCAGCGGCGATTTGAGCGGCGCGGCGTTCGTGTGCCGGGTTGGCATAGGCATGCAGGAAGTGGATGACGAGCGACTCGCAGCCCTCGGCGAGCAGTTTTTTTACCGCCTCGCGCATCTCGTCTTCGTCCAGCGCCACGCGCACGGCGCCGGACGCCTCGACGCGCTCCGACACTTCGAGCCGCAGGTTGCGCGGGATGACCGGCACAAAACTGCCGGTCATGCCATAGGCCCGCGGCCGCGTGCGGCGCCCGAGTTCGATCACATCGCGAAAGCCTCGCGTGGTGATCATGCCGGTGCGGGCCAGCCGCCGCTCCAGCACGGCATTGGTCGTGGTGGTGGTGCCGTGCACGATCAGGTCGATGTCGGATACGGGAAATCCGGCCTCGGAAAGGGCCGATACGACGCCGAAAGCCTGGTTGCCCACGGTCGTCGGCGTCTTGGCGATGCGCACCTTGCCGCCATCGCTTCCGTCGATCAGGATCAGGTCGGTGAAGGTGCCGCCGACATCGATGCCGGCCACGACACTTCCGGGTCGCGCGGAATTATTCTCTGCCATTCGACAAACCCGCAACGCCGGACTAGTCGCACCGGGCAGTTTGGAAAGCTGTTCTCCGCCCGCGTCTTGACCCTAAACTCGTTTGTATACTAATAAATTTCCGACACAAGAGCTTAGCTTTCGGGCATGCGTGGAGCAGTGGCGGACCGTTCGGGTCCGGCGCTTGAGACGTTGTTGCGCTGAAATGAAACGAAAGGCGCGGCGTCGATGAACTCTCCCCTCTCGCTCGGAAACGTCGCCGTCCGGCCGCTGGCTTTTCCTATCCCCGCCAATGTGCATGTCAAGACGGTGGTGTCGGTGAAGCACTACACCGACCGCCTGTTTTCGTTCCGCATCACGCGCCCGCAGTCGCTTCGCTTCCGCTCGGGCGAGTTCGTGATGATCGGCCTGCCTAATGCCGAAAAGCCGGTGTTCCGCGCCTATTCGGTCGCAAGCCCGGCCTGGGACGATGAACTGGAATTTTTCTCGATCAAGGTTCCGGATGGCCCCCTGACCTCCGAACTGCAGAAAATCCAGCCGGGCGACGCCGTGCTGATGCGCCACAAGTCGACGGGTACGCTGGTGGTCGACGCGCTGACGCCGGCAAAGCGCCTGTTCATGATCTCGACCGGCACGGGCATCGCACCCTTCGCCAGCCTGCTGCGCGATCCCGACACCTATGAAAAATTCGAGCAGGTGTTCCTCACCCACACCTCCCGTGACCGTGCGGAACTAGTCTATGGCCAGGAACTGGTCGCCGGCCTCGCCGACGACCCGCTGATCGGCGAGTTCACGCAAGGCCGCGTCACGCTCTATTCGACGACGACGCGCGAGGAATCCAGCCATATGGGTCGCATCACCGCGCTGATCGGCTCGGGAAAATTCTACAGCGACCTCGGCATCGAAGAACTCGATCCGGCAACCGATCGCGTGATGATCTGCGGCTCCATGCACATGCTGAAGGACGTCAAGGACCTGGTCGAAAGCCTCGGCTTCAAGGAAGGTTCGCTGAACCATCCCGGCGATTTCGTCGTGGAGCGGGCCTTCGTGGGGTGAAAGCTGAAACTGGACAGCAAGTTTGCGAGTCGGTTAGGGTTCCCTTCCGGCACTGGGCCGGCCTGGCACTGATGACATGGGAATCTGCCGATGTTCGAGGGTCTCTCCAAATACCAGCCGCAGTTCCTGGCGGTCCTCAGGATCGTGACTGCCCTGCTCTACATCGAGCACGGCACCATGAAACTGTTCGGCTTCCCGCCCTCCGAAATGTTCGCCAATGGGTTGGGAACACTGATGCTGGTCGCCGGCATCCTCGAGACGTTCGGCGGATTGCTCATCATCATTGGATTCCACACCCGCACGGTCGCCTTCATCCTGTCCGGCCAGATGGCGGTCGCCTATTTCATGGCGCATGCCCCGCAGGGTTTCTTTCCGGCTATCAATATGGGCGAAGCGGCGATCCTGTTCTGCTTCATCTTCCTTTATCTGGTGTCCGCCGGCCCCGGCGCATGGAGTGTGGATAATGCGAGGCGGAACGCCGTCTAGCAAGGTCGAATGACCGGTCCGGAGGTCGATCCGCACACGCTGGCGGCCGTCCGGATCATCTGCGACGCCATCGAGCGGATGCGCGTCCTGGCCTTCGCCTACGAAGGAGAGGAGCGTAGCGCTGACCCGTATATACTTGGCATCAGCCGGAAGGGCATTCTTGTGCTCTCGGCCGTTCAACGCTCAGGCGGCAGCGGAAGGGGTTTTCGCAGTTTCCACATCGAGGGCCTGTCGTCGCCCAGGATCACCGGGCAAAAATTCTTCGGCAATCACCCCGACTACAATCCGAAGGACCGGGATTTCGAAAAAATCCTCTGTCAGGTGAAACCGCGCGACTGACGCCCGGCGCCAACGCTGCCTTGAAATTCGTCGTCATTGGAGCGTAGAAGAAAGCTTGCCCTGCGGTGGCCTTGGCCGCGCGCCCGGCATGCCGGAGGACGACGCTCATGAACAGGGAAACAGGTCGCGCCACGGCGGGGCCGCAATCATCGGTGGTCATGCCTTTGCCCTCACGCATCCCGGCAAATGTGCAGCAAACGACACACGCCATCGCCCGCAATCCAGGCATGAAGCTCGACCTCGGTTTCCTGGAATCCGTGCGTTACGTCAACCGCAGCGCGCTGGAGCGGCGTGTCGCCACGCTGACAAAAAGGCGCTCGATCAAGGCCGACAACCAGGCCGCCTGGTTGCTGCGCGCCGTTGCCTGCATGGATTTGACGACGCTGAATTCCAACGACACGGAAGAGCGCGTGCGCCGGCTCTGCGCCAAGGCGATCAACCCGTTCCGCGCCGACATCGTCGAGGGGCTTGGCATCGGCGGTGCCAACATCCGCCCGGCTGCAGTATGCGTCTACCATCCGTTCGTGGCGACTGCCGCCGAGGCCGTGCGCGGCACCGGCATCCACGTCGCGGCCGTCTCCACCGCCTTCCCGCACGGCCTGGCGCCGCTGGACACGCGGCTGAAGGAGATCGAAGCCTCGGTGAAGGACGGTGCCGACGAGATCGACGTGGTGATCCCGCGCGGCCTGGTGTTCTCAGCGAAATGGCAGGAACTCTATGACGAGATCGTGCGGATGCGCGCCGCCTGCGGCGAGGCGCATCTGAAGGTCATCCTCGGCACCGGCGACCTCGCCACGCTGCGCAACGTCATGCTGGCCTCGATGGTGGCGATGATGGCCGGCGCGGACTTTATCAAGACCTCGACCGGCAAGGAAAGCGTCAACGCCACGCTGCCGGTCGGTCTCGTCATGGTGCGGGCCATCCGCGCCTATTTCGAGGAGACCGGCTTTTTGATCGGCTTCAAGCCCGCGGGCGGCATATCCACCGCAAAAGCCTCGCTCGACTGGCTGGTGCTGATGAAGGAGGAACTCGGCCGGCCCTGGCTGGAGCCGGACCTGTTCCGCTTCGGCGCCTCCAGCCTGCTCACCGACATAGAGCGGCAGTTGGAGCATCATCTGACCGGCCGCTATTCGGCCAACCACCGCCACGCGATGGCATGAGGGCGACGCCCCACCCTCTCCCTTCGAGGAGGGTCCCGAAGGCGCGGGGTGGGGTGCGAGAACGCGCCGAGTGATCCGATGAACCAATTAGACAGTCATTTACCCCCACCCCGATCGGCTTCGCCGATCGACCCTCCCCACAAAGGGGAGGGTGAAGGAGGCGCCTGATGAACATACTCGAAAAATTCAACGCGATGAATTACGGCCCCGCTCCCGAAGCCCGTAGCGAAGCCGATGCCTGGCTCGCCGGGCGCGATTTTTCCAAGGCGCTTTACATCGGCGGCGAGTGGAAGGCGGCCGCGTCGGGCAAAACGTTCGAGGTGCATGAGCCGTCGTCGACAAAACTGTTGGCGAAAGTCTCGGACGCGGGTGCCGCCGACATCGACGCGGCGGTCGCCGCCGCCGCCAAGGCGCTGCCGAAATGGAGCGCGCAGTCGGGCTACAGCCGCGCGAAAATTCTTTACGCCATCGGCCGCGCCATGCAGCGGCACCAGCGCCTGTTCGCCGTGCTGGAATCGATCGACAACGGCAAGCCGATCCGCGAGAGCCGCGACATCGACGTGCCGCTGGCGATCCGCCATTTCATCCATCACGCAGGCTGGGCGCAGGCACTGGACAAGGAATTTCCGGACCACAAGCCCGTGGGCGTCGTCGGCCAGGTCATCCCGTGGAATTTTCCGCTGCTTATGCTCGCCTGGAAGATTGCGCCGGCTCTGGCCGCCGGCTGCACCGTGGTGCTCAAGCCGGCGGAGTTCACGCCGCTGACGGCCATCCTGTTCGCCCAGATTTGCGACAGCGTCGGCGCGCCGAAAGGCGTGGTCAACATCGTGCATGGCGGACCGGAAGCGGGCGCGGCCATCGTCGACCATCCTGGCGTGCAAAAAATCGCCTTCACCGGCTCATCGGAGGTCGGAAAGATCATCCGCAAGGCCACCGCCGGGTCGGGCAAAAAACTGTCACTGGAACTCGGCGGCAAGTCGGCCTTCATCGTCTTCGAGGACGCCGATCTCGACAGCGCGGTAGAGGGTATGGTCGACGGCATCTGGTTCAACCAGGGCCAAGTCTGCTGCGCCGGCTCGCGGCTGCTGGTGCAGGAAGGAATTGCCGACGCCCTCATAGCCAAAGTCAAGGCGCGTATGGCGAAACTCG
The DNA here is from genome assembly GCF_040081985.1 of Mesorhizobium yinganensis. Lineage (NCBI taxonomy): Bacteria > Pseudomonadati > Pseudomonadota > Alphaproteobacteria > Hyphomicrobiales > Phyllobacteriaceae > Mesorhizobium > Mesorhizobium yinganensis. Next base: position 30,317 of record NZ_JBEBMH010000045.1, read on the forward strand.
TCGTCGGCAGCCCACTCGACAAAAACACCGATATCGGCCCGCTGGTCGACAAGGTGCAGCTCGAGCGCGTTCGCGGGCTAGTGGAGGCCGGCGCTCGCGACGGCGCCGAATGCTGGCAGCCGGATTGCCCGCTGCCGGACACCGGCTGGTATCACCTGCCGACGCTGGCGACGCGCGTCTCGCCTGCCAACATTTTGGCGCAGGAGGAAGTGTTCGGCCCGGTGCTGGCGACGATGACTTTTCGCACCAACGAGGAAGCGGTCGAGCTTGCCAACAACACGCGATACGGCCTTGCCGCCTCCGTCTGGAGCGAGAATCTGAACGTCGCGCTGCACGTCGCGCCACAGTTGAAGGCCGGCGTCGTGTGGATCAACGGCACCAACATGTTCGACGCAGCCTGCGGCTTCGGCGGCTATCGCGAGAGCGGTTTCGGCCGCGAGGGCGGGCGCGAGGGCATGTTCGAATATCTTGTGGCGCTCCTGCCCTATGGCGCGGCGATCAAGCCGGCGGCCGACATCGCGCCGTCGCCGGAAGCGGGAGAAGCGTCTCCCGGTATCGACCGCACGGCAAAACTGTTCATCGGCGGCAAGCAGGTCCGGCCGGACGGCAACTATTCGATCGCCGTACAGGATCGCAAAGGCAAGGTTCTGGGCGAGGTAGGCCTCGGCAGCCGCAAGGATATTCGCGACGCGGTGTCGGCGGCACGCGGTGCCAAGGCATGGGCGGAAGCGACCGGCTTCAACCGAAGCCAAGTTCTCTATTATTTTGCCGAAAATCTTTCCGCGCGTGCCGACGAGTTTGCCATGCGGCTGTCGGCGCTCACCGGCGTATCGCCCAAAGCGGCGCGCGAAGAGGTCGAACAATCGGTCGAGCGGCTGTTCTATTATGCCGGCATGGCCGACAAGTTCGAGGGCCGCGTGCACCAGCCGCCGGCACGCGCCGTGACCCTGGCGCTGCACGAACCCGTCGGCATCATCGGCGTCGTCGCGCAGGACGAGCAGCCGCTGCTCGGCTTCATCTCGCTGGTGGCTCCTGCGCTGGCGATGGGTAACGCGGTCGTCGCCGTCCCCAGCCAGAAACATCCGCTCATCGCCACCGACCTCTACCAGGTGATCGAATATTCCGACCTGCCGGCCGGCGCGATCAACATCGTCACCGGGCGCAGCACTGAGCTTGCCGGCGTGCTGGCTAAACACGACGACGTCGACGGGCTGTTGATCGTCGCCGACGCCGATACCTGCCGCAAGGCCGAGGCCGAATCGATCGGCAATCTGAAGCGTGTCTGGACCAGCGGCGGCAAGGCGCTCGACTGGTCGTCCGACCTTGCGGCCGGCGAGGCCTTCCTGCGCCGTGCCGTCGAGGTCAAGAACGTCTGGGTGCCCTACGGCGACTGACATCGGATCGCATTCACCGCGGCGGCAAGATCGCCGTTGAAGAGCTCAGCCGCTTCGGATAAGAAGCCTTAGCCGAGTCCTATCCGGTTCGGCCTCGTCGGAATGCACCCATAGCTCAGCTGGATAGAGCGTTGCCCTCCGAAGGCACGTGTCAAGTCTGGCTGGTCGGGTTCGGGAAGAAAAAGTACGTAGGAGTTCAAAGACTTACGCAAGGGGTATCCAGCCCTTCGCAAGCGCGGAAAATTCGCGTAAGCACTGCGTAAGCAGGATGCACCCGTAGCTCAGCTGGATAGAGCGTCGCCCTCCGAAGGCGAAGGTCCCGCGTTCGAATCGCGGCGGGTGCGCCAAACTCCCGAACGTTCAACCGCCGATCTGGCGCTCAAGAGTTCATCCCGTAGCGGTGATTGCGACAACGCACCGTCTCGAAATAGCAATCCGAGCCGGTTTTTGGATAATCCGGATCGAACGGCGTCCGCTTGCTTCGACGTCGGCCGTTGGGGGTGTCACGGGCAATCCGGGGCGTATCCGCAGAATTCGGCGGATATACGATTCTTTGGGTCGATTTTCGTCCGACCAGCCACTTCAACTCGACCGACTCAGAGTGGGACGCCCGAAAATCGTTTCACCGTTCGGATAGTCATATTTGACTGGACACGCGCAACGCCGGGCAGCCGTGAGACGAGCGCACGATGAATACGTTCAAAGTCATCGCCGTTCCTGCAAGCAACTCGGAGTACGTAGTCGGCGTGGCCGGCCATCAGGTGGCATTCCAATACCTCTGGGACCGTGACTATCGTGGCCTCGAATGCATCGAGGGTCGCTTCGTCCTGGCCCGTCAAGACCACCTCGATGAAAAAGCTCATGCCAAAGCCGAGGAGTGTCTCATCGAGCTCCGCTCTATAGGCCTTGATGATCCCCGCCTGCTCCAACAGCTTGACGCGGCGATGGCATGCAGACGGCGACAGACCGACGAGTTGGCCGAGTTCCGAGATGCTCCTTTGGCTATCCTCACGGAGCGCCAGTAACAACCTCCTGTCGATGCGATCCATCTGCAATGACGTTCGATTAAATGCGGCGGCTGTCGAATGGCCTCTCAAGATCGGCGTTCCTTCACAGCAAGAACACAAACAATTCCTGCGCACTCTCTGGCTTTATCTGGGACTGTTTTCAGACACGGGAGAGTTCTTTGAAGATCGGCGTTCCAAAAGAAACAAAGGTCCACGAGTATCGCGTTGGCCTCACACCGGAGAGCGTTCGGGACCTCGTTGCTGTAGGTCATTCGGTTCTCGTGGAGACTCAGGCAGGCGACGGGATCGGCGCCAGCGATGAGGCCTATTCCGCAGCCGGAGCGAGCATCGTGCGTGCTGCGACGGAGGTATTTGAAACCGCCGAACTGATTGTCAAAGTCAAGGAACCGCAAATTGGCGAGAGGGCGCATTTGAGAGCGGGGCAGGTCCTCTTTACCTACCTGCATTTGGCGCCCGACCACGCACAGACCAGTGATCTTCTTGCGTCGGGTGTGACGGCAATCGCCTACGAAACCGTCACTGACAAGGCGGGCACGTTGCCGCTTCTGAAGCCAATGAGTCAGGTGGCTGGAAGGATGTCGATTCAGGCGGGGGCGGCATCGCTCGAGAAGTCTCGTGGCGGACGCGGGATTTTGCTGGGTGGTGTGCCGGGAGTGCGACCGGCAAGCGTCGTTGTGCTTGGGGGTGGCGTGGTCGGCTTCCATGCAGCCGAAAATGCAATCGGATTGGGAGCCGACGTCACTATCCTTGATCGCAGCCTCCAAACCATTGAGCGATTGCAGACTCATTTTGGTCAGCTTGCGAAGGTCCTCTTTGCAACGAAAACTACGATCTCGGATCTGATCACGGAAGCAGATCTTGTGGTGGGGGCAGTTCTCATCCCAGGCGCTACCGCCCCGAAACTCATTGAGCGACGCGAACTCGTGCAAATGCGACGAGGGAGCGTGCTTGTCGACGTGGCGATCGATCAAGGTGGATGCTTTGAATCCTCTACTCCGACGACACATGCCGATCCCACCTACATTGTTGATGGTGTTGTCCACTACTGCGTCGCCAACATGCCCGGAGCGGTTGCTCGAACGTCGACCTATGCCCTTAACAACGCCACGCTCCCGCATGTTCTGCAACTCGCCAATCTAGGATGGCGACAAGCGTTGCGAGAGGATCCTTATCTGCGGTCGGGTCTCAACATTCACGACGGCGAAGTGACGTGCGAACCGGTAGCGGTGGCCCACAACCGGAAGTTTGTATCGGCCGAGAAGGCACTTGCGTTGTAGTGAGGCCGTCCGTTCCCACAGGCGGCGGTAGAACCCCTCGAAAGCGGGAGCCGCCTGTGGGTTGTCGTTCCGTGGCAACGCACGTCCGCATCAGGAACAACCCAAGGCGTAGTAGATTGCATCGCGCAAATTGAGGGGGAAGGCACCGTCTGATCCCTCGAAGGCGGTGTTCGTCATGCTGACGACGGTGAGCGCACGACGGGGATTTACAAACCAGTCATGGCCGTAGCCACCGCTCCAACGCCATGTGCCCGTGTCGTGGGGTGTTCGCGTTACGGTTGGGTCGCATAGCACGGCCCCACCCATGCCGAAACGCCAGCCAGCCTCTGGAAAGTCGGCTGCCTCGGGCAACTGATCCGTGGTCATTAGGGCAGCATGCACAGGATCGAGGATTGGTGAGCCGCCGAGCCGAATTGCTTCCAGGAAGGTCATGAAGTCAGAAGCAGTCCCAACCATGCCGGCACCGCCGGAGGGGAAGGAATCCGGGTTAGAGACGCGGGAGGGTGAGAAGCGAACCCTGCCACCGCCGATTGGCAACTCATGGGGATCCGACATTCGCACCGGGCGCGGAACTGCGTCGGCGTAGGGGACCGCCAAGGCGTCAGCATCTCTTGGCCAGAACGTCGTATCCCTCATTTTTAGCGGTAAGGTGACGTGCTGCTTCACGACATCGGGTAGTACCGCCGTTGCTGCCTCGGCAATAACCGCGCCCAACACGTCGGTGGAGAGAGAGTAGCCCCAGCCGTGGCCTGGGTCGAATTTCAGCGGCACCTCGGCCAACCGCGCCAGTTGATCGTTGAAGCCAAGTCCGGGACGGTCAAGTCCGTTGCCGATCCCAAGGTCAAGAAACAGATCGCGGAACTCGTCGAAGCCGTAGTCCAGACCTGCCGTGTGAGTGAGTAGGTGCCGAACGCAGATATCTGGTCGCTTGCCGGATTTGGTGCGGGGTCGAAAGCTGGGCAGCCAAGTCGTGATCGGCTCGTCGAGGGCAAGCAGACGCTTTGCCACTAATGCCAAGGCGGCGGCGGAAACAATCGGCTTGGTCAGTGACGCCATTCGGAAGATAGTGTTTTCCCGCATGGGACGCGACTGCTCGCGATCGGCTGCGCCAGCGGCCCGCGCGTATACAAGGCTGCCCTCAACAGAGATCTGCACGCGGCGCCTACAATCCTCTCGAGCCGCAGAGCGCTGTCTATGACGTCATCGACATACGTGACGACGCGGCTTGTCGCTTCCCTCGCGTTAGTCATGTGGACTACCACTTGCATGGGCGCCATCAACGCAGCCGTGCAGCGCGTCGAGGAGAGCAAGGGATCTTGGGTCGGCTCCCTGCGATGGGAGCAGCGTATTCGTTAGGTAGGAGAATCCGGTTCTCAGGTCCGGCCAGGCGCCGTGCATCGAGCCGCCGGCGCCATCGTGCCCAAACGCCGTGGCCGGTCTGCCGAACAGGCTCGCGGGAGTCTGCAATTGAAAGCCAACACCGTAGGCCATCTCGCGACCAATGACGGGTTCGTATCCCCGACATAAGGGCACCGTTCCATGCGAGATTGTATCTGCAGCCAGCAGATGGAATCCCGCGATTTCGCCTCCCGCGCCAAGACAACCGTAGAGATATGCCATCGCTCGGGCAGTGGCCATGCCATTGCTCGCTGGGATTTCGGCCGCGCGCCAGGATCGCGTATTTGCCGGCATCGGGTCCGACGAGAATCGAGGAGGATTCTCGAACATCGACCATACGAGGGTCTCGTCCTGCGGCCGCGCCTGCGTGCGCACACCGAAGTTTGCACCGCGCTTCAGCGTTGCGACGCGAGGTTCTTGATCTGCGGGCAACCCGATCCATGCCGACAAACCAAGAGGCCGTGCGACGTCTTCCGCAAACATTCGACCGACGCTCCGCCCGTCGATCCGTCGAATGAGCGCTCCGCTCAACCACCCGAAAGTAAGAGCGTGATAGTTGAGTCCGATGCCGGGAGGGCAAATCGGGGGCTGCTCGGCAAGGAGCTGAGCCATTCTCACATTATTGGTAGCGTCAATCACACTCACGGGAGTGAGAAGTCCGGGCATTCCGGCACAGTGCGACACGACGTGTCGAACTAGGATGCGATCCTTTCCGGCTGCGGCAAACTCTGGCCAATACTCCGCAACTGGACTCTCTAGGTCGAGCAGGCCACGTTCGAGCAGGAGCAGCAGGCAGGTGGCCACCAGCCCCTTGCTTCCCGAGAAGATGCAGGCGATCGTCTCCGCGTCCCAAGATTTGCGGCACTGTTCGTCGGTCCATCCGCCCCAAAGATCGACCACCATCTCACCGGCAACTACGGCAGAGAACGCAGCGCCGGTGTCGCCTCGATGTCGAAAATTCGCCTCAAACTCTGTTGCGACCGCTTCGAAACCAGGTTTGACGATGCCATTGAGAACTCCCATCGTGACCTACCTAGTTCGCGACGATCACCCGCGTGACTTCCTCAATGTTCGTCTCGTCTTTCCGGACGTTAAGGATGCATCGCCCATGCGCCATGACGAACAGGCGGTCGCAGACACGGAAGGCGTGGTGAATGTTGTGCGTTACGAAGACAGACGACACACCATCCGCGCGCAGGCGGATGATATACTCAAGGACGTTCTCGGTTTCGCGTACCGAGAGCGCGCTCGTCGGCTCGTCAAGGATGAGTATCTTGTTCTTGAAATAGATCGCCCGCGCAATGGCGACCGCCTGCTGCTGGCCGCCCGATAGATCCTCGACGTTGATGTCAGGCGAGTGGATGCCTGAGATATCGACTGCATGCCCCAACACGTCCATGGCCGTGCTTCGCATTTCCTTGAGGCGGAGAAAGCCAAACCTACTAGTAAGTTCACGACCCGCGAAGATGTTGCGCGTGATCGTCATGGGGCCGGTAAGGGCGATATCCTGGTAGATGGTTTCGACACCACATGCCTCGGAGTCTCTGCGTGACCGAATGTCTACGCTCTGTTGATTTCCACTGAGAAGTGACCCAGTCGACGGAGGTTTTTCCATCGAGAATTGACCCATGTTTGAAGCTCCTCCCACACGGATTGTGTGGGGGACATCGGAGTGATCGACATGGAGTTATTGAGCGTCATCCGACGCTGGCACTACCGAGACCATCTTTCGATCCGCGACATCTCGCGCCGAACCGGACTAT
>NZ_JBEBMH010000046.1:0-34017 GCF_040081985.1 Mesorhizobium yinganensis
ATAGTCCGGTTCGGCGCGAGATGTCGCGGATCGAAAGATGGTCTCGGTAGTGCCAGCGTCGGATGACGCTCAATAACTCCATGTCGATCACTCCGATGTCCCCCACACAATCCGTGTGGGAGGAGCTTCAAACATGGGTCAATTCTCGATGGAAAAACCTCCGTCGACTGGGTCACTTCTCAGTGGAAATCAACAAGCTGTCGCTTCATCGATCTCGCCCCGCCCATCGATGCGGGGCACGCCGCCGCCCGAGGAATCCAAGAAGTCTGCTTTTTGTTCGCGCACACCAATACACTCCCGCAGGTTAACCGGCGAGTTGCAGCATTGCGCTGCAGCCGGACGTTAAAACCCACGAAAGTAGGCCACGATCATCTGTGCAGCCGTGCTGCCTCGTGTCGTCCCTGGCTGGCAGTGCGGAACCACGCTCTGGCGTCCGCATTGTGTTGCGCGCTCGCATAATCGCAGGACATACGACAAAGGACAAGCGTCCTAAGCCGGTATCGCCGAGCGGTTAGATGTTGAAGCGACAACGAGCGATACGAAGTCGCGAGACTCCCGGTGCTGACAATGTTCCAAAACGCGACTTCCCAAACCAATCAGGACTCTGCACTGGCAATTGCTCTAAGCCGAGCGATATGGTCCTCGCAGACAGTCTCAGCAATCTTCTGAAGTTCGCGGGTTCGGTCCCCGAGCCAAGCCAAGGCCTCTTCGCTGATCTGGTAATGTTTGGAGTAGCGTGCCTTGACGTAGGCTTCGTTCAGAGTGTTGAACCAGGCGCGGTGCCTTTGTTGATCACGAGGCCACGCGGCAACCAAGCGATTGTCCTGATCTTCGGCAAGAGCCCGCAGGAAATTGAGCTTGTGAGATGGGGGACTGTACCCGGTAAGAGCTAAAAGCACGGTAGCATAAGTTTGCTCGATAGCCTGATGGAGTGAGAATGCGGCTCCATTGCGCCACTCTCCATGTTCGCCGGGCCGCCTCAGCTGAAATGCCCACGTCTCTAGCCACATCCGAGCACCAGGGTACCTCGCGGTGAAGTAGTCTTGTGCAATGCGCAACGTCTGTTCCGAATTGGCAGCCTTGGGCTTTTCTAACGGCTCATGGTCGAGTTCATACAGGATGATACCCTGTCCCCGTATATCGGTAAAAAAGTACTGCTGATTGCGGATTGCGGTGTTCACGAAGCGTCGGCTATGAACGATGAAGCTGGTCGGCGTCTGTATCTGTCGATCACGTACGAGCCGATCCTTCGCTTTATACCAGTATGCAAAATCGGCCAACTTGTTGTTGTTGACTACGACGAGAAGGTCGTAATCGCTGCGGTAGCCCTTCATCGTATGGGGCTCGTCAACCCAATCGCCACGAGCATACGAACCGAAGAGGATGATTTTTAGGATCCTGCCGCTCTTTTTCCAATCCGCACTTGTGTCAGCCAGTGCGTCTTCGAACTCCGCGTGGAGGATTTCTACGACGCGGGCGAGTTCCGCCTGTTTGTTGTCCGGCAAGTGGTCGATGCTGGTTTTCATCAGTGGTTCAGATCAAATTCGACGCAAGATGCCAAGAGGTCCCGGCGATGGGGTGGGTGACACATGCTACCGAATTCCCAGAGGTGTGACCAGCCTGAGTTCGCGATATGTTCCGATTGTCATGGATCGGGTCAGCTCGCTTTTGGTTTGGTGAACGCCTTCTGGTATCCTCACGGGATCGAACCTGTTGTCGAAAGACCGTGCCGTTTGAAACCGATCGTCGCCATATTTTCGCAAGATGCGCAATTTTACCTCCTGCTCAGCCACATCCTTGAGGTCGACGGTTTTGAAACGACTCCGGTCGTTACCATCGATGAAGCGCTGGAACTGGCGCATTCCAGCCTTGTTGGAGCAATCCTACTGGATTGTCGCCCCGGGAGCCGGATCTCCGAGGCCGCGGCGTTGCTGAAGCAAGATCCGGCAACAAGCGATTTGGCAGTCGTGGCCTTGCTTGCCGCAGGGTCTGAAGACCAGCAAGAGGCTCGTTTCCAACCGATGACGCCGCCATCAAGCTCATCTTCCTCGCCTTGCGCAATGTCGGCGTCCACTGGAAGCCCGCCATCGAATGGCGTGCAGCCTACGCTCAGTTCGCTATACTCTTCCCCGAACGCTTGCCGGCCGTGATCCGCTGATGACCTGCCACGGCCGCCCCGCACACAATCAATCTGACACTCCCGCGCCTGACGGGCAAATATCGTCAAGCGGACGGGGATGTCTGCGGCGACGGTCTCGCGAGTGCTCAAATGTGCCGGCCTGTCGCGTCTCAGAGACCTTGAACCGTCGCAAGCTGTTCGACGCGAAGAGCGCGACACACCCAGCAAGATGATCCACATCGACATAAAGAAGGGCGATTCGATCCGGTTGACCGTCGCATTACGGTCGATCGCCACGGCCAGTCCAATAACCGGCGCGTCGGTTGGGAGTTCTTCCACATTTGCGTTGACGACACCTCGTGTCTTGCCTTCTCCCAAATACCAACCGATGAGAGGCAGGAGAGCGCCGAAGCCTTCCTCAATGCTGCGGTCGCATTTTACGTCAGCCTCGGCATCACGTTCCAGTGCGTCATGACCGACAACGGTTCCTGCTACCGCTCGAAGGCTTTCACCGACACCTGCCGTGAACTCGCTCGCAGCCACGTCCGCGCGAAACCCTATACACCGAAGACCAACGTAAAGGCCGAGCGTTCATCCGGACCGCGCTCAGGCAATTGCTGCCGTCGCGTACCCGACCTGAGACCACCGCGCCGCCGAATTGCCCACTTGGCTCCACAGCCAAAATTGGCACAGACCGAATGCCGCCCAAAAGTCTAATACACCATGCGATCGACCCGCACTGGCCGACGACAGCTTATTGAGGCTCCACTTCAAGCCAATTTCAGGACATGATCAACCCGCCGTCCACATTGATCGTTTGTCCAGTTATGTAGGCCGCATCCTTGGAGGCCAAAAAGGCGACCAGCCCAGCAACCTCCTCTGGCGTGCCTGCGCGGCCCATCGGGATGCCGCGCACCCATTCGGCCATCAGCTCTCCTGGACCGTAACTGCCGAGCATGCTGCCCCAGACCCGGTCGTTGTAGTCCCACATATCGGTATGGATAATGCCTGGGCAGATGGCGTTTACGGTAATCTCCTCGCGCGCCAGTTCCTTCGCCAGGCTCTGGCTCAGCCCGACCACGCCGAATTTGGAGGCCGCGTAGTGGGGCGTATAAATGAAGCCCTGCCGTGCCTGACCAGAAGCGGTGTTGATCAGCCTGCCCTTGGTGCCGCTGGCGCGGAAGCGGCGAATCGCCTCCTGACAGCACAGGAATACGCCCTTGGTGTTGACGTCGAGGTTGAAGTCCCACTCCTTCTCCGTGAGATCCTCGACCCTAGCGATGGTGATGACACCGGCATTCTGCACTGACACAGACAGCGGGCCGAGCCTAGCTTCCGCCTCGCCGTAAGCTTCCTTGACCGCCGCCGCGTCGGTGACGTCCAGCACGAGGCCCAGGACCTCGGCGCCCGTATCCCCAGCGAGCGCTTGCGCCGCCTGCGGCGTATCCTTGTCTATCGCGGCGATCGCAACCCTCGCGCCCTCCTCCGCGAAACGTCTCGCGATCCCTCGACCGATGCCCTTGTTCCCGCCCGTCACCAGGACGGTCTGACCGACAAAACGCTGCATCCCGTTCTCCTAATATGGCGCCGGCCCACACCTGACCTTCCGGGTCAATCTGCCAGGCGCGCCGCCGTAAACCTGTCCGTCACCAGCACGTCGATGATGCCCAGCTTGAGAGCGCCACGGATCGCATCGGTCTTGGCCTGCCCGCCGGCCAGCGCGATGACACGATTGGCCTTGCGTAAATCTTCCAGCGTGATGCCAATCACCCGATCGTTGAGCGGCGTCTGGACCGGGTTGCCCTCGCGGTCGTAGAATCTGAAAGAAATCTCGCCGACCGCGCCCGCCTCGTGCAGCAGCGCCATTTCCTGCTTGGAGAACACGTTGCCGGAGCGCGCCAGGAGTTCCGAGGGCTCAACGGCGCCAATGCCGATGATCGCAAGCGTCAGGCGCCCGAAGAGGTCCATGGTGCCGCGCACGACCGGGTCGGCGAGCATCACCAGCTTGGCCTCGCGCGACGAGGTGATGCCCTGGACCAGAAGCAGGCGCGGCTCGCCGCCGGTCAGCTTTGCAAGGCGCGCCGTGAGTTCGGTGGCATGCGTCTGCACAGACGCATCGCCCATGCCGCCGAGTATCTGCACGACATGCCTGGCCTTGGCGTTGCGGAACGGGTGGATGTTGTCCACCATGCGCAGCAAGGTCTGGCTCCAACTGGAAACACCGATCACCTCGCCCTGCTGCAGGGTCACCTCGAGGAAATGTGCCGCAGCCTCGCCGATGCGCGCCATGATGGCCCCGTCGCGGTCCTCGGTGCAGTCGATCACGATTGCTTCGGTCAGTCCGTAGCGGTCGCGCAACGCAGTCTCCAGCTCGGCGAAAGTGCCTGCCGGCGGAATTACCGTCGTGCGAACGATGCTTTCCTCTTCGGCGCGCTTGAGCATGCGCGACACCGTTGCCTGCGACATCCTCATGACTTCGCCGATTTCGGACTGCCGCTTGCCCTCGACATGGTACATCTGAGCTACCCGCGCTATCAGTCGTAACTCGTTGACGCGCCCCATACGCCCTCCAGGAATGAATTTTTATTCATTCTTATCGTGAAGCGAGGGAAGCGTCGAGCGTCGCACCGCATCCTGCCAGACGGCGAGTCTTGCCGCCGCATCGGAGGCGCGGGGCTTGAGTGCGGCTCTCGATCGCGGCATTGCCGAGATGGTTTCAAGGTCGGCCCAAAGGCCGAGCGCCAGTCCAGCGAGGTAGGCGGCGCCGAGGGCCGAAGCCTCCGGCGTGTCGCATTGGATCAGCGGGTGGTCCAGGATATCGGCGACGCACTGCATCAAAAATGTGTTCCGGCTCGGACCTCCGTCGGAATAGAGATTACCAAGCGGCGCGGGCGTCTGCGTGGCGATGGCGCTGAACACGTCGCGGACCTGGAAAGCGATCGAATCGGTCACGGCACGCGCCATCTGGGCGCGCGTCGTGCCGAAGGTAATTCCGCAGAACAGGGCGCGCGCATCGGCTGCCCAATGCGGCGCACCCAACCCGACAAAGGCCGGCACGAAACCCGGTCCGCCCGGCTCAGCCCTTTCGGCAAGCTCCGTCAAGGCCTGGACATCCGGCAGACCGAGCATCTCGGCCATCCACGGCAACGACGCCGCCGATACGAGGATGTTGCCTTCCAGCGCATAGGTCGGAACGCCGCCGATGGACCAGGCGATCGTCGTGGTGATGCCGCCGTCGGGCGCCACGCAGTCCGGCAGCGTGACCATTATCGAAGAACCGGTGCCGAAGGTCACCTTGCCGTCACCCGGGCCGAAAGCACCATGTCCGAAAAGCGCGGCATGACTGTCGCCGATTGCGGAGCAGATCGGCACGCCATCCCTGATCCCCCTGACGCCAAGGGTTGCCCCGAACCGGCTGGCGCTGTCATGAACCTCCGGTAGAGCGGCGATCGGAACCCCAAAGACGGCACAAAGTTCCTCGCTCCAAACCTGCCGCCTGATATCGAAGAGCTGGCTGCGCGCAGCATTGGAGGTGTCGCAGGCGTGGACGGCGCCACCGGTAAAGCAGTGGAGCAGCCACGCATCCACCGTTCCCAGCCGCGGACTGCACCCGGATGGCACGCGATCGAGAAGCCACCGCATCTTTAGCCCCGGAAACATCGGATCGAGAGGCAGCCCGGTCAGCGCCTGAACCCATGGGCCTAGACCCGCCGCCGCAAGCTCTGCGCAGGTCTCCGCCGTTCGACGGCACTGCCAGCTGATGACTGGCCCGAGCGGCTCGCCATTCTCGTCCCACACGGTCACGGACTCGCGCTGGTTCGATAACGCCACGGCCAAGATTTCGGTGCCGGGTGCGGCGTCCAGGCAGGCGGCAATTGCCTCGAGAACCGACTCCCAGATGCGCAGCGGGTTCTGTTCCACCCAGCCAGGCTGCGGGTACTCGATCCCGACGGGGGACGAGCCGCGCGCGACGATCTCGCCACTCGGCGCCACCAGCACGGCCTTCGTGTTGGTCGTGCCCTGATCGATTGCGAGGATGGCGGAGGTCACGGCGGAACCGGCCTAGCTAGTTGCCAGCGATGCGCGCTTGCGCCCGATCAGTGCAACCGCGGCCTCTGCAACCGATGCGGGCGACATGCCGAACTCGTCCAGCAGGAATTCGGCCGAACCCGTGGGCGGGAATATTCCCGGCACGCCGAGAATCTTCATCGGCACCGGCATGTCGGCCACAACCACCTCTGCGATCGCCGACCCGAGTCCGGCAAAAACCGAGTGCTCCTCCGCCGTCAGGATCGCTCCCGTCTCGCGAGCCGCCGCGACCACGGCTTCGACATCGATCGGCCGAACGGTAGCCATGTTGAGGACGCGGGCCTCGATGCCACGTGCGGCGAGCAATCCGGCCGCCTTCATCATGCGGTGCGTCAACGTCCCATTGGCGATCAGGGTGACGGCGTCGCCGTCGCGCAGCATGTCGGCCTTGCCGAGTTCGAAACGGTGCCCGTGCGGCAGCAGATCGGGTACACCCACGCGCGACAGACGCAGGAACACCGGTCCATCGAAACCCGCGGCCCATTCGACCGCCGCAGCAGTCTCGATCGAGTCGCACGGGGCAATGACCGGCAGGTTCGGCAACACCCGCGTCCAGGCGAAATCCTCGATCGAATGATGGGTTGGACCGAGTTCGCCATAAGCCATACCGGACGAAATGCCGATAAGCTTCACATTGGCGTTGGAATAGGCGATGTCGGCCTTGATCTGCTCCAGCGAACGGCCCGTCAGGAAACAGGCGGCTCCACAGACGAATGGCAGGAGCCCCCCATTGGCCAGCCCCGCTCCCACGCCGACAAGGTTCTGTTCGGCGATGCCGACATTAACCAGCCGCTCCGGGAACAACTCCTTGAAACGCCCGAGCTTGGTGGAGCCGACGGAATCGTTGCAGACCGCCACGACCTTGGGGTTTTCCGCTCCAAGCCGCTCAAGCACCGCCACGAAGGCGTCGCGGCAGTCATGCAGCTTCGGCATCGGCGCGGGAGCGTTCATTGCCTAGCCTCCGATAGTTCGGCGACCGCGATGCGGTACTGTTCGGCGCTCGGCACCTTGTGGTGCCAATCGACCCTATCCTGCATGAACGAGATGCCGTGGCCCTTGTTTGTATGGGCGAGGATGCAATGGGGTCGTTCGCCCCGTCGCTCCAGGGCCGGAATGATCTCCTTCATCCGATGTCCATCAATCTCGGTCACATCCCAACCGAATGCCTCCAGCTTGGGCCGGAAGGGCGCCAGGTTGTTGGTGTCTTTCAGCGCCGCTCCTTGCTGGAAGCGATTGTGGTCGATGATCAGGGTGAGGTTGTCGAGCCCGAACTGCGCAGCAGCGGAGATCGCCTCCCAGTTGGATCCTTCTTGCATCTCCCCGTCGCCGGTCAGTACATAGGTGTGATAGAGGGCGCCGGTCAGCTTGGCCGCCTTGGCAATGCCGACTGATACCGGCAGCCCGTGCCCAAGCGGCCCGGTATTGGTCTCTACCCCTGGCACCTTGTTGCAGTTGGGGTGCCCGTTGAGCCGGGAGTGCGGCTTGAGAAATGTGGAAACCTCCTCCTCCGGAAAGAAGCCGCGCTTGGCTAGTGTAACATAGAGCGCCAGCGCGACATGTCCTTTCGACAGAACGAACCGGTCTCGATCGGGGTAGCGCGGCTCTTCGGGCCGTATCCGCAGCACACGGAAATACAGCGCGGTCAAGATATCGATTGCAGACATCTCGCCCCCGATATGCCCCGCGCCCGCCTCGAATACTGCCGTCAGGTCGCGTAGCCGGATTTGGCGAGCGATGCTTTCCAGATCGTCAGTGTGGTCGTTCGGTATCACGTCTTTTCTCAATCGCATATTTATTCATGTCGTCAATTTCTTTCACAAAAGCCTGCGATGTCAAGTGGGGAGCAAGCCATTTAATTTGATCTGACGCCTCTGAACCATAAAAAATCGCCAAAACCCAGATTGACAGCAGCAAACCTCATCCTCTACGAATTAACTGCCAAAGTTGAATAAATATGCTCATGGTGAGCACCGTTGGGAGGACGGCGCGGAATATGCAACAGCAATCGGCAGACTCGGCGGTTTCCGAGCGGCGCAGCCTGCTCTCCGTGCTCAGCGGCGCGACAGGGCCGCTTATCGGCCTCATCCTGCTCTGCCTTTTCCTGACGTTTGCCAGCGACAAATTCCTGTCGATCCGAAATTTCCTGAACGTGCTCGACCAGATCACCGTTCTCGGCATCATAGCGGTCGGCATGACCCTGGTGATCCTCATCGGCGGTATCGACCTGGCGGTCGGCTCCGTGCTCGCCCTTGCAATGATGGTGCTCGGCTATCTCAACATCGAGCTCGGCGTGCCTATGTATCTCGCCATTCCGGTGTCGCTGGTCGCCGCCGGCCTCAACGGCCTTATAGCGGGCCTGCTGATCACGCGTTTCAACGTGCCAGCATTCATAGCCACGCTGGCTATGATGTCGGTGACGCGCGGCCTCGCCAACATGATCACCGACGGGCAGCAGCTCACCGGGTTTCCGGCATGGTTCAACATGGCGGCGATAACGCGCTACGGCGGCTTCGTCACGACCACGGTGGCCGTCATGCTCTTGGTTTTCGCAGCGGCGTATTTCTATCTTCGCTACCGCTATGGCGGCCGTGCCCTCTACGCGATCGGCGGAAATGCGGAAGTAGCCCGCCTCGCGGGCATCAATGTCAAGCGCATGACGGTCATGGTCTACACCGTATGCAGCGTACTCGCCGGTCTCGCGGGCCTGGTCCTGGCGGCTCGCCTCGACTCCGCGCAGCCGTCATTGGGCACGTCCTACGAACTGGATGCAATTGCAGCCGTGGTCATTGGCGGCACCTCGCTGTCGGGTGGGACAGGAGGCATTGGCGGCACCATCATCGGCGTGCTGATCATAGGCATTTTGCGCAATGGGCTAAATCTTCTGTCGGTTTCGCCGTTCGTCCAGCAAGTGGTGATCGGCCTGGTCATCGTCATGGCGGTCACCGCCGAAACCCTTCGAAAACGGAAATGAACGGCAGCCGCGGAGCATTCCCGCCCCGCGGAGAGGAAGGCCGCCAACAGGCGGGAAATAGGGGTCATGGCAAGTGGCCGACGCCCCGGGTTCAACAAGGAGGAGTTGCAGATGAGACTTATCAAGATGCTGATGGCGGCAACGGCCATCGCGGTGTCCGTACCCGCCGCGCTCTCGGCGGCGGAGGTGAAGAAGATCGGCCTGGCGGTGCCCAACCTGCAGGCGGATTTCTTCAACCAGATCAAAATCGGTGTTGAGAACTACGGCAAGGAAAAGGGCATCGAGGTCATTGTTGTAGACGCCAAGAACGACACGGCGACCCAGGTGAGCCAGGTGCAGGATCTGCTGACGCAGGACATCGACGCATTTATCTACATCCCTGCCGGTGCGGCGGCCGCCGCGGTGCCGACGCGCCTGGCGCGCGAGGCCAAGATCCCGGTCATCAACGTCGACCGTTTTCCGGAGGGTGAACCGGGCGACACCTTCATCGCCGGCGAAAGCGTCGAGTCGGCCTATGCCGTCTGCAAGCACATCATCGACAAGGCCGGCGGCAAGGGCAAGATGGTTATCATCCATGGGCAGAAGGGCACGACGCCGGAAGTGGACCGCTTCACCGGCTGCAAGCGCGCTATAGACGAGAATCCCGGTGTTGAACTGGTCGCCCAGCAATGGTCGAACATGTGGTCGGCCGACGAGGGCTTCTCGATCGCGCAGAACATGCTGCAGGCCAATCCCGACATCAAGATCATCTTCGGCCAGGCCGACGGTCTGGCGATGGGTGCGGCCAAGGCCGTGGAAGGCGCCGGCATGGCCGACCAGGTCATCATCGGCGGCTATGACGGCGACATGTCGGCGCTGGAATACCTGTCGAAGTGCAAGGGCCCGTACATCGTCACGGCGACCCAGAGCACGCGCACCATGGGCAAGATGGCTGTGGATTCGGCAATAGCGGTCGCGGCTGGCGAGAAGGTTCCCGAGCGCCAGACGCCGAACGCGGTACTGACCACCTGCGACATGGCGGGTGGGTTCCTCACGAACCATCCCTAAGGCAAGCATGGCACTCGCATGAGCCCAGGCGCTCCGATCCTCTCGCTGCGCGGCATCCGCAAGTCTTATGGACCGACGGAGGTGCTGCATGGGGTGGACTTCGACGTCCACCCCGGCGAGGTCGTGGCTCTGCTCGGCGAAAACGGAGCCGGCAAGTCGACGCTGTCGAACATCATCGCCGGCTCGATCAGCCCCTCGGCGGGCCAGATGACGTGGCTGGGGCGCCCCTACGCCCCGGCCAACCCGCGCGAGGCGCTGGATCTCGGCATTGGCCTGATCCACCAGGAACTCAGGCTGCTGCCGAACCTGACGATCGCTGAGAACGTGCATGTGGGCCGCTACCCGATCAGAAGCGGTCTGGTGGACCGCGCCCGGATGAATCGCGACGCTGCGGAGCAGCTACGGCGGCTCGGCCTGAATCTCCCGGCGACGCGCCGCGTCGCCGGCCTATCGACCGCGAACCAGCAGTTGATCGAGATCGCAAAGGCACTGGCGCGCGACGCCAGGTTGCTGATCCTAGACGAGCCAACGGCGGCTCTCGGGGGAGCGGAAGTCGATCTGCTCTTTGGACAGATCGAAAAGCTCCGTTCCGAGGGCGTCGGGATCATCTACATCTCGCATCGCCTGGAGGAAATTCGTCGCATAACGGACCGCATCGTCGTGATGCGCGACGGCTCGAAGGTGCAGGAATTCGACAAGGGCGATGTGCCGGTGCGCACGATCGTTGAGGCGATGGTCGGCCGCAGCCTGGAGCGCATGTTCCCGGCGATGCCGGAGCCGAAGGACGAAGTTACCCTTTCAGTCGAAGGCCTCACCTCTCCCGAAGGTGATTTCCGCGATGTCAGCTTTACGGTTCGGCGGGGCGAGATTCTCGGAATCGCCGGGCTCGTCGGTGCGGGCCGGACGGAACTGGTGCGGGCAATCACCGGTGCCGACCCGCTTGCCGCAGGCAAGGTCAAACTCGACGGAGCCGACATCACGCTGCGCCATCCATGGGAAGCGATCCGGCACGGCATCGTGCTGGTGCCGGAGGATCGCAAGCAGCAGGGGCTCATCCTCGACCATTCGATCGCCGAGAATATCGGCTACTGCAACCGCGAGGCTGTCAGTTCAGGCATGTTGATCAGCGCGCGGCGCCTGCGGGAATTCGCCGCCGCCAACATCCGCCGCTTCGGCGTTAAGGGTACGGGACGGCAGAATGCAGGCGAGATGTCCGGTGGCAACCAGCAGAAAGTGGTGCTGGCCAAGTGGCTGGCTCGCGACCCGAAAGTGGTCGTACTCGACGAGCCGACGCGCGGCATAGACGTGGGTGCCCGCTCATCCATCTACGAGATCATCCGCGACCTCGCCGCCGAAGGGCGAAGCGTGATCGTCGTGTCATCCGACCTCGAAGAAGTGCTTGGCGTATCGCATCGCATCGTGGTTCTGTCCAAAGGGCGCCAGGCCGGCATCCTCTCGCGGGAAGAAGCAAGCGACGTGAGCGTCATGGAACTTGCGACGAGTTGATAGGGAACCGACGATGGCAGCCATAACCCTGAACGCGCCGAAACTGTTCGATCTTGGCGGCCGCGTGGCGCTCGTCACCGGCGCCGGCAGCGGCATAGGCCAACGCATCGCCATGGGGCTGGCGCAGTGTGGCGCCGACATAGCGCTGGTCGATCGGCGCACGGACGATGGGCTGGCCGCGACGGCCGAATTCATCGCTGGCACGGGACGCCGGAGCCTTCAAGTGGTTGCCGACGTTACCTCGGCTGAGGCTTTGGTTGCAGCGGTCGAGCGTACCGAACGCGAACTCGGCCCTCTCTCGCTCGCCGTCAATGCCGCCGGCATCGCCAATGCGTGTCCGGCGGAGGCTATGGCCGAAAGTCAGTTTCAGACCATGATGGACATAAATCTGAAGGGCGTGTTCCTGTCCTGCCAGGCGGAAGCCCGCGCAATGCTGCGCAATGGCAGGGGTTCGATCGTAAACATCGCATCCATGTCCGGCGTGATTGTCAACCGCGGGCTGATGCAGAGCCACTACAACGCCTCAAAAGCGGCCGTGATCCATATGTCGAAGTCGATGGCGATGGAGTGGGTCGGGCGCGGCGTCCGGGTCAACACGATCAGCCCCGGCTATACAGCGACGCCGATGAATACCCGACCTGAAATGGTGCATCAGACCAAACTGTTCGAGGAGCAGACCCCCATGCAGAGGATGGCAACTGTCGACGAGATGGTCGGCCCTGCCATCTTTCTGCTGTCGGATGCAGCAAGCTTCATGACCGGCGTCGACTTGCTGGTCGATGGCGGTTTTTGCTGCTGGTAGGCTGGCAGTCGGCTTCAACCAAGCCGCCGGGCCGCACGCGATCCTGTGAGATCGCCGAGCGCCGTGTCCCCCGACGCCCATCAATCTTCGCTATCTTCTGCGTAGCAGGTCGACCAGGATCGCGATCAGCACCACGGCGCCGACGATGATGCGCTCCCAATAGCCCGATACGTTCATCAGGACGATCCCGTTCGCAAGGACGGCCATCAACAAGGCGCCGAGCACGGTTCCGACGATGGTGCCCTGGCCGCCTTTCAGGCTTGTCCCGCCTATGATGGCCGCCGTGATGGCGCCCATCAGCCAGCCCTCCCCGACCGAAGGCTGGCCGGAATCCATGCGGCTCGCGTAAAGTATGCCCGCCAGCGCCGCGAATAACCCCGCGAGCCCGAAGACGAGAAACTCCACCCTGGCGGTTCGAATTCCCACGAGTTCGGCGGCCTCTTTGTTGCCGCCGATGGCATAGACGTTGCGGCCGAACCGCGTCCGCGCCAGGACGAAGGTCAGGATTGCTCCGGCCGCCAGGAAAATCACGACGGGCACCGGCACGCCGAGGATGCTTCCCTGGCCGAAGATGCGGAAACTTTCGCCGAGCGGACGGATAGGCACGCCGCGCGTGATCAGCAGCGTCATTCCGGCGAATATCTCCCAGGAGGCGAGCGTCACGATGAACGGGTTCAGCCGCAGAACCGCAACGAAAAAGCCGTTGATCGAACCGAGCAACATCCCGAAGAAGGCTGTCAGCGGCAGGACCAGATAAGGGTTGATGCCGGTCTGCGTAAGCATTAGGGAGCCGACAATGGCGGAGAGGCCCGCGATCGCTCCGACGGAAAGGTCGATGCCGCCGATCAGCAGCACCAGCGTCTGGCCAAGCGCGACAAGGCCGACGAAAGATGCCTGCCGCGCCACGACGCTCAGATTGTACTGCGACAGGAATGCGGGCGCCATAAAGGCCAGAACGAGGCAGAGCACGACAAGCGCGATCAGCACGCCGCTCGCTTCCCACTTCCGGAAACGCGCCAGCCAGTTTGCGCGCTTTGCCAAGCCCGTGCTCGAAACAGAGGTCATTGTCACAACTCATTCCATGGCGATTGCAAGGAGGTCTTCCTGCTTCGTGCCTGCAGCGGGCACGATGCCCTTGCCGACGCCTTCATGCATGACGAGGATACGGTCCGACACATCGATGACCTCCTGGAGTTCGGAGGAGATATAGATGATCGACAGTCCTTCACGGGCCAGCGTGTGAAGCACGGCCTGTATTTCGCCCTTCGCGTTCACGTCGATGCCACGGGTCGGCTCATCGAGAATGAGGATGCGGCTCCGCTTCATCAGCCAGCGGCCGATAATCACCTTCTGCTGGTTGCCGCCGCTCAGGCTGGTGATCGGATCGTCCTGGCTGCCGATCTTGATCTTCAGCCGCAGGACATAGTCCTGCACCTCGCCGACCATTTGCGCGAAGTTGATGCCCAGAAGGCTTCGGAAGCGGTCCAGCACAGCTATGCCCATGTTTTCCCGGATGCTCAGCAGGGCGAAGATGCCTTCCTGCTTGCGCTCCTCCGGAAGGTAGACGAGACCCCTTGCGATCGCATCGGCAGGGTGCGAGATCATCCCGCGCTCGCCAAAAATCTCGACTGAGCCCGCATCGGATCTTGTGACCCCGAACAGGCATTTCCCCAGTTCGGTCCGGCCGGAACCGACCAGTCCTGCAATGCCGAGGACTTCCCCCTTGTGGAGGTCGAAGCTGATGTCGCGGAATTCGTGGTTCCGACCCAGGCCTTCGACACGCAGCACGACTTCCTCGGCGATCGCGGTCAGCGGCCGGTGCGCCGCAGGCAAAACGGGCCGCCCTGCCATGTGGCGGACCATCTCGTCCTTCGACGTGGTTCTAGGATCGAGCTGGGTGATGAACGCTCCATCGCGCAGCACGGTGATGCGCTGCGAAAGCGCCAAAATCTCATCCAGGCGGTGGGAAATGTAGAAGATCGAATTGCCGGCAGCGCTGAAGCGGCGCATGAACCGGAACAGCTTCTCGGTTTCGCGCGATGTCAAGGCGGCCGTAGGTTCGTCGAAGATCAGGATATTCGCGTTGGTCGCAGCGGCCCTGGCGATCTGGACAAGTTGCTGCTCGGCCTTGCTCAATTGGCCGGCGGGCATGGCGGGATCGATCGTGTCGTCGATCTCATGCAAGTGCCGAACGGCCACCGCGTGCGTCGCCCGCCAGTCAATCGCTCCCAACCCGCCCACCTGATGGGCGCCGAGGACTATGTTTTCAGCAACTGTAAGCGCCGGGACGAGATTGATTTCCTGGGGTGCGATGGCGATGCCGGCGGCCTGAGCGTCGCGCGGGGACGCGAAGGCACACTCCCTGCCATCCCTGAAGAGACGGCCGGTGTCCGGGGGGATCTTCCCACAGATCACGCCCATCAGTGTCGACTTGCCGGCACCGTTCTCGCCGATGATTGCGTGAACCTCGCCGCGCTCGATGTCGACCGAGACGTTCGACAGCGCGCGCACCACGCCAAACGTCTTCGATATGCCCTGGGCTTCAAACAGCATGCAAATACCACCGCGCAGCCGCGTGGGGCGGATTGCGTCCGCCCCACGCAGAGATCAATTGCCCAGGAGATCCTTGGTCACGATCTGGGACCCCGTGGCATGAACATGAGGGATCGTATGGTTCTGGTTCTTGGCGACCAGATATTTCACCGCCCAGTAGCCGATTTCCCACTGGCGCTGAGCCTTGACCCCCGCAATCACGCCGTCCTTGATGAACTGCAGCGTCTCCGGCAGGTCGTCCATGCCGACGATCGTGACCTGCCCCGCCTTGCCGGCGTTCTGTATGGCCCGGGCTGCGCCGATCGGGTTGGACGCATTGGCGCCGAAGATGCCTTTCAGGTCCGGGTTCGCCTGCAGCGCGTTCTCGGTGAGGCTCACCGCCTTTTCGAGATCGTCATCGTCCGGCTGCTCGAACACGATCTGGATGTTCGGATGCTTTGCGATCTCTTCCTTAAAGCCCTTCACGCGCGCCGCGTGGTTGGCCGCCGTCAGGCTTCCCGCCAAAATCCCGACCTTACCTTCGTCGCCGATTTTCTCGGCCAGGAACTTTGCGAGGTCGGCGCCGTCCTGAGCATCACCCTTATGCCCCACGAAGTCGAAATCCTCTGAGCAGAAAGTGTCGAAGGTGATGACGTTGACCTCGGCCTTGACCGCCTCGCCGAGCAATTGCACGTTCGTCGAAGGATCGAGGCACGACACAGCGAGCCCATCGGGATGGCGGCCGATATTGGTCTCGATGCGCCTATTGTGATCGGCCACGTCGGCCTGGGGCGGCGAGTCCCAGATGACTTCAACCTCGATGCCCTGCGTTTTGAGTTCTTCGGCGGCCTTCGTGGCGCCGGCGGCCACCACGTCGTACCACGGGTGAACAACCTTTGGAACGAATACGATGGTCTGCTTTTCGACCGGCTTGATCAGGTCGCCTTGGTCGAAAGCGAGGGCACCCCCGCACGACAAGCCGACCGCGGTTGCGGTCACCAACATTTTCAACTTCATACTCTCCTCCTTAACGATCGACGTCCCACGATCGCAGTACGACAATGCCCGACTTCGCCTGCCGTGAGTTGCGCATCTGCATAAATATGCAAGCACGGCGAAACATACGAAATGCAGCTGAATTGTCAATGCACTTCAATGCAAGACCGATGATCGATACCTCAAAGCATATAGGCGTGAATATATATTCAATAGAGATGATTTATGAGATTGGTTATTGCTTTTGCGCTCGCTTTGACGTCGTTGAATCGCGTCAACAGCACATGGGCCTGCCACGCCGTCCAAAGCACGGGCGCAAAACCGCGACCGCCCGCAGAGCCCGACGGTCAGCAAGACTGGAATCGATGGTGGCAGCATGAGGCGATGCACCTTCAGGACGGCGCATCGCCTTTGCCATTGCTATGCCGCCGCGCTGCCCGCCGCTGCGAGATAAGCGATAAGGTCGTGTATGCTGATCAGCGCGATGTCGTGCTTCTTTGCGAACAGGCGCAGTTCAGGCAGCCGGGCCATAGTGCCGTCGTCATTCGCCACCTCGCAGATCACGCCGGACGGGAATTTGCCGGCCAGGCGGGCCAGATCGATGGCCGCTTCCGTATGACCGGGCCGCCCCAGCACACCCTTCGGATGCGCGCGAAGGGGAAATATGTGTCCGGGACGGGCAAAATCTTCCGGCCGAGACTGCGCGGCGACAAGTGCCTTTACCGTCGCCGCCCTATCGGCCGCCGAAATGCCCGTTGTTGTGCCTGGCAAATAGTCCACGGAAACGGTGAAGGCCGTCTTGTGCAGTTCGGTATTGCGTGGAACCATCAGCGGGATGTCAAGCTGATCGAGCCGCTCGCCTTCCATCGCGACACAAATTAGACCCCGCGCATAGCTCATCATGAATGCGATCGTTTTGTCCGTGACCAATTCCGCAGCGACGATGATGTCGCCCTCGTTTTCACGATCCTCGTCGTCGACCACCAACACCATCTCGCCTCGCGCCAGCGCCGCGACCGCATCGTCAATTTTAGAGAGTGCCATTTAGAACCTTTCAAGGGTTGCCGGCTTGCGCCGCCGAACAGCGGCCTGTGCCGCCAAATCGTCCCTTGGGCGAACAAGTTCACGTCGCCCTACGAGCGACATGAACGTTGTCCTCTTCCATCCGGACTTTACCGTCGGCTCCGGCATCGCACCGGATCTGCTGACCTTCCAAGCTGGAAGCGCTCGCGGGCTCCCGGATCGCTCCGGATACCGCCGGTGGGGAATTTCACCCCGCCCTGAGAACAAGCTAAGATAAAATGCTTCGTGGGACAAAAAGCAAGGGGTTGGCTCCAGCACACACGGCGGTGCAGTCAAGCAGGGTGCTGCTGGCCGCGCTTGGCGGCTGACTCACGAGTAACCGGTGTCGGAGATCGAGCAATAAGCCGGTCGGTTCCCGACAGACGCCGGTCGTCATGACGTGTCGGCCCAATCATGGCCGACACCTTTGCATCGCTGGGAGGCAATCGCTGTCAGAAACAGCGTGGGAGCAAAACATAGCTATGGTTTATCGAGGAGTGCGGATGCTCCCGTGCCACATCTCTGACGCACCGTGCGAATCGCCGCGCTACGGGCGGCTTCGGCATTGTCGATTGCCGGGTATGAGTGCCGGCCCATGACCCCGAAGATTTCCTTAAATCGCTCGTCAAGCGTTTCGGCGCGTTCACAGCCGTCGACGGCATCAGCCTCGATGTCAGCGAGGGCGAGCTGCTCGGCCTGCTTGGACCGTCGGGGTGCGGCAAGACGACCACCCTCAACATGATCGCCGGCTTCGAGCATTCGACCGACGGCCAGATCCTGCTCGACAGCACCGACATCGCTGCGACACCAGCCTATCAACGCGGCATGGGCATCGTGTTCCAGAGCTACGCGCTTTTTCCTCATCTTACCGCAGCCGAAAATGTCGCTTTCGGGCTGGACATGCGCAACGTCGCGAAGCCGGAGAACGACAAGCGCGTTGCCTAGGCCCTAGACCTTGTCAGGCTCGCCGCCTTCTCCGATCGCTTCCCACGCCAGCTTTCGGGCGGGCAGCAGCAGCGCGTCGCCCTTGCGTGCGCTCGTCTTCAAGCCTACGCTTCTTCTGCTCGATGAGCCGCTTTCGAACCTCGATGCGAAATTGCGCGAGGAGATGCAGGTCGAATTGCGTGCGATACAGAAGAACGTCGGCATCACGACGATCATGGTCACCCACGATCAGGCCGAAGCACTATCGATCTGCGACCGCATCGCCATTGTGGACAAGGGCAGGATCGTTCAACTCGGCACGCCACGGGCGCTGTACGATCTTCCGGCGACCGACTTCGTCGCCACATTCGTCGGACGCACGAACCGGCTGACGGGTCGTCTTGTCGGCGGTAGCGGCGATGAGCTCACTGCAAGCGTCGATGCGACGGACGCACAGGTCCGCCTGCGGGCACCGGCAGATCCGGTGAGCGGAGACCAGAAAATCCTTCTGCCGGGAAGGCTTCACATATAAAAAAACAGCTGCTGGCGTCGGAGAAAGAACGCAGTGACGTGAAGGCGGCGCGTCGCGAATGGCTGGATCGCCGCCAGCCCTTCATGCGGGCCCAACCGGCACGGCTTGTCTTTATTGATGAAACCAGCGTCAAGACCAACATGACGACTTCAGAAGGTGTTGAGACAGGCACGGCTGATCTTGCTCGCCGGTGGCACCGCGGACGCCACCGCGCAGAACCGGCTCGCAGGAGACGCGACAGCTTCATCAAGGACAGAGCCCGTGCAGCCCGGCTCGCCGAGCAATTGGCCGTCGCGATCTCGTTCCATCATATGCTGACCGAAATGAAGCGGGAGCCGGTTGGGCCATGCCGGGAGGGACTGGGCATCCTCGATGAGATCGAGCTCGTCAGCGACTAGCACTCTGTGGCAATGCTTGGGCACCGGCGTGAAGAGCCCCGTCTCTTCTCATATCCGCCATGTGGTGGTGATACTTCGCTCATGGTTGGCATGACGTCGGCGGCAGCCCTATCCGCGGGTAAGGGCCCGATCTCGGACCGCCACGACATACATGCCGGCGCCAATGACGATGGCGATGCCCACCCATGATACCATGTCCGGAAACTCGCCCCAGATAAACCAGCCGTAAGCGACGCTTAGCACGATGGCTGAATACTCGAACGGCGCAATGGTGCTGGCCCGGGAACTACGATAGGCGTGGCTGAGCAGTGTCAGGCCGACTGCGGCGATGACGCCACATGCGGCCATAAGCAAAAAATCGTCGAGGCTGGGCGTTTTCCAGCCGCGCGTCAAAAAGGCCCAGCTCTTGTGAACGTCGCTTTGATAGTCACCCCCGCCGAAGGCAACGACCATCGCAATGCCGCCGAGGATATACATCCCATTGGCATAAAAGGTCATCACCGACGCACTGGCTTCCTCGCCAAGTTTGCGCGCCAGTACCTGCGCCATGCCGTAGGTGAGCGCTGAAAAGATTGGCAGCAACGCGGCAACCTCGAAGACCTCCGTGCCGGGCCTGAGGATGATCAGAACGCCGACAAAGCCCATCAGCACTGCTGCCCAGCGCCGCAGCCCAACTTGCTCGCGCAGGAACAAGGCCGACATCACTGTGATGAACAGCGGCGCCGCGAAATAGAGCCCGATGCAGGTGGCGAGCGGCAGGGCCGCCAGCGCGAGATAATAGACGGTGTAGGAGAAGAACATGATGACCCCGCGGACCAGCAGCAACCGCCAGTGTCTTGACCTGAGCGTCGCACCGCGACGGTTGACGGCGACCATCACCCAGAGGATCGGCAGCGCGACCAGGCTGCGGATCGTAATCGCTTCGTACACGGGATAGACGCCGCTGATCAGCTTGATGATCACGTCCTGCACGGAAAACACGGCGATGCCGGCAACCAGCGAAAGGACGCCGGCAAGGTCATTGTCGCGATTGTGAATGGCGGGAGAGAGAGTGGCCAAGGAAATCCAATGGTCGGAGGAACGGTGGGTTTCTAGCAGCAGCGCCCTAAACCGTGATGGGGCAGTACGTAAATGGAAAGAGGCCACAGAGGAGGTTCGCCTTGGAAGACGCCGCTGAATACGCAAACATCGACCCTGGCCCGCGCCCGGCTGCGAGAGCCTGCAATCCGGCGCCACATCGAACTCCTAGCCGTTCACATGATGTGACCAGTCGATTGATCTACCCCGACGCATGCATAAGCCATGAGAAAGTTCTCTCTGCCGCATGCAGATCGCGCCAAGGCTGCCAGTCCGCGCGATCCACAGAACGGCTTCCATCGAGCAGCAGCGGACGTTGCCGCACATGGTCGGGCCAGACGATGCGGCTCGATCTTCGCCCACTGGGTGTTGGCTATTACGAATCGATCCCGTCAAAGCCCGCAACACACCCAAGCTTTTGCATGAGGCCCGGCAGGCGTTGCTCAGATTACAACGAAATCGGCGGCAACTAACGCGGCACCTGCAAAGACCTCGGCGAAGCGAATGGGCGCATAGGTTGCTCCCGATCCATCTCGATCATAGAGCAGCCAAGGTCGGCGTCATAGAGGATGCGGTCGTTGCTATCGACATTGCCGGTCGTGATGATCCGAAACGCGGAAGATGCCAAGGGTCCGGTCGCAGTCAGCGTGGTGAAGATCGCATTGTCCAAGCAGATCTTATCGATACCGTTCTCGAAATAAACGCGGTCGACATTGGTAGACGCATTCAGTGCGCTGTCGAAAACGTATTTGTCAGCTCCCGCCCCGCCAACGAGATCGTCATTGCCACCTCGCCCGCGCAGAATGTCATCGCCGATGCCGGACTTGATAATATTGGACCCTGAGGTTCCGGCCAGTCGATCAGCGTATTTGCTGCCAATCAGCCATTCGACCGAATTGTAGGTTTCGCCGACCGCGTCTCCGGTGTTGCCAGCGGGATTAACCAGATCGACGGTGACGCCAGCAGCTGCGGTTGCGTAAGACGCGGCATCCGTCCAGGTCCCACCGCTGAGATAGTCTCCTCCCTTGCCGCCGATCATCGTGTCATTTCCGCCTTTTCCGTCGAGAGAGTTCTTGCCGGCATTGCCGGTAATTGACTGATCAAAATCATTGCCAATGATGCTAAGCGTCGCCGTGCTGCCATATGACGTGGTCGCCATCGTCTCGACCTCGGCTGCGGCACCGAGCGTGTAGCTGGAGACCCGCATTGACCCTGCTGGTAGGGATGGAATTGTGATTCACTGCTTGTGTCGTGATTTGGAGACGGGACGATGGAGCAGCGGTCGCTATTGGGGCTTTCGGAACATCTCGACCGGCTGAGCAAGAATGGTGATCCGCTCGAGGTTCTGGAGGCGACGGTCAACTTTGAGTATTTCCGTGACTGGCTGGTCGAAGGACTTGGCTATGGCGAGGGTGGCAAGGGTGGTCGCCCGCCGCTCGATCCGGTGTTGATGTTCAAGGCGCTGATTTTGCAGGCGCAGCACAATCTGAGCGATGCCAGGATGGAGTTCATGATCCGGGACCGGTTGTCCTGGATGCGGTTTCCCGGCTTCGATCTTGGCGGCCCGACGCCGGACGAGAACACGATCCGGCTGTTTCGCAACAAACTGACCGAGACCGACACGTTGAAGCGGGTG
The DNA here is from genome assembly GCF_040081985.1 of Mesorhizobium yinganensis. Taxonomy (NCBI): domain Bacteria; kingdom Pseudomonadati; phylum Pseudomonadota; class Alphaproteobacteria; order Hyphomicrobiales; family Phyllobacteriaceae; genus Mesorhizobium; species Mesorhizobium yinganensis. The sequence goes on from NZ_JBEBMH010000046.1 coordinate 21,692, forward strand.
ATGAAAGCCTTCGACTGGCAATTGCACAAGAAGGGCTACATCCCGATGTCGGGTCAGATCGTCGATGCCTCGCTGGTTCCGGCGCCGAAGCAGCGCAACACCGAAAGCGAGAAGGCGGCGATCAAGGCCGGCAAGAGCGCCAGGGAAATCTGGCCGGACGAACCCGCGAAGGCGGCCCAGAAGGATACCGACGCACGCTGGACGCTGAAGATCGGCGGCAAGATCCGCTACCGGCAGGACGGGACGCCTCTGCCGCAGATCGCCTTGCCGGTCTTCGGCTACAAATCCCATATCGTCATAGACCGACGTTTCGGCTTCATCCGGGAGAGCGCTGTCACTTCGGCGGCACATGCCGACGGTCGCATGCTGTCGAAACTGGTGACGACGCAGAATACCTCGTCCGAGGTTTGGGCCGACAGCGCCTACCGATCGCAAAAGAATGAGAAATGGCTGTCATCGAAAGGATTGGTCAGCCGCATTCATCGTCGCAAGCCGGCCGGACACGCCATGCCGCAGCCTATGGCGCGCGCCAATGCCGCGAAGTCGTCGGTCCGTGCGGCGGTGGAGCATGTGTTCGCACACCAGAAGAACCGGTTCGGCCTGTTCATTCGCACCATCGGCATCGCCCGAGCCGAGGCGAAGATGCTGCTCGCCAACATCGCCTACAACTTCGATAGGCTGATCTTCCATGAGCGGGCCAAAGCCGCGGGATGACTCTGTCCGCAATCGCGGAACCGGCTCAAATCGACCTGACCTGGCGGCGAGCCCACAGCCAAAAGGCCGCCAAATCAGCCCAAATACCCGCCTTGCAATATTCTCAGCGCCAATCCGCCAAACCAAACCGGGTTAATGCGGGTCTCCAGCTGATCCGACTTGCTGGGATCGTGCCCGCTCGGCGCGACCGGCTCGTTGACGAAAGCCGTCACCATCAATTTGTAGGTAGATCCGCCCGGGAGGTCGGAGCGCACAGCGTCGCAGTGACAAGCTTGAAGAAAACGAATGCACGATGGCCGCCCAGGAGCGGAGGCCATCGGGTAATCGAGCGAAATAACGCAGTGCCCAAGCGGAGGGAGGACTACCCGCGCTTGACTGCCTTTCTCGGCTTCGGCTCAGGGGCCGGCGCTGGAGCGGCCGCCCGCCCCAGACCGGATGTCTTTGCAAGCGCGGACCGTCGGGCGGCGTACGCGGGAGCCACCATCGGGTAGTCGTTGGGCAGGTCCCATTTCGCGCGGTACTGATCAGGCGTCAGATTGTAACTCGTGGCGAGATGCCGCTTCAACGACTTGAACTTGCGCCCGTCCTCCAGGCTGATGATGAAGTCTGGCGTTATCGACTTCTTGATCGAAACGGCAGGGACGAGTTGTGCAGGTTCAGGTTCACTCGCCTTTCCCAATCCCAGAATGGACGAATGTACGCGCTCGATCACTCCCGGTAGGTCGCCTATTGGAACGGGATTGTTGCCAACATAGGCGGAGACAATATCCGCAGTGAGCTGAATCAGTTCGTCGTCATGCATTCTCTACAATCCAAAAGCTTCGAGAAGACTTGATTGACAGCGTTTTATCTAGAATGCAACCCGAGTTTGGCAAGATCATGATCCATACGATGCGCCGCTACCAACTGGCCCCCTGTGCTATGTGCAGCTGAGATCTCCTAAGCCCAACGTCGATTTACCGCCAGGGCGACTATCGGAGGCGAGGCAATTTTGAGGCGCCTCAAGAATTTGCAACCAGTTGCAGCGGGTCGACGCTGACCTGCCCCGGAGTTTTCATCCAGCGGCAATTAGAGCCTCGCCGGGTTTTACGCCGTATGGCGCGAGGTGAGCAACGGGCGATCGGTGGAGCTGGTCGGGGTTGCGCAGCCGATCGCCCGTTGCGGTGAGATTGGCGGCATGAGTCGCGGGCGTGATGTAACCGAGCGCCGATCGTCGTGGCTACCCGCCAGGGATAGGCGCGGCTGCCGGCTCCGCTCGCAAGGCCAGTCTCGCGCTCGCCCGCGAACTCCTGGATGTCGCCGCGGCGCCCGACCCCCGCTACTCCGACGAACCAGACGACTACCACCCGCCATGCCGCTGCTGTGGCGGACGCATGATCATCATCGAGACGTTCGAGCGCTGGAGGCAGCCGCGTGGACCGCCGCACACCACCGCCACGAACCGGGAGACGGACGCATGACCCGGCATGGCATGGTCGAACCATCAGCTGCAGGCGCCCAGTCGCCGGCAACGGACCCACGCGCGTCCACCGTCAATATCGCTGCCGACAGGGTCGCAACGAGCCTCGTGCGCGATCGGCTGGACCGCGCGGAGGCAAAACGAAGCCGCCTCTTCGCATCCATCCCAACCCATCCCGGCGGCGGTCGCACCATCGCCGACATCAGCCACAGATCGAAATCCCCATAGCCATCGACTGTGGCCCGCGGGTTCCTGCATGAGAGGCTTTCGTACGCCTGCCGGCACCCGAAACCCTTCACCATTTCGGACGCTAGATTCCAACTAGCCGATTCCTGATAGCGGACATTGTTGTAGATATAAGATGCCGCGACATGTTCTTGCGTGTCGCGTCCGGGGCGGGGCGCCCTCAAGATTCCGCGACCCCACCGCACTCCAATGCAGCTGGGAATCCGCGCCGAGTTTGTTCCAGCACAAACTCCACTGCTACAGCAGTACTACAACTCTGCCATCGACAACGATGGATCGAGGAGAACCAAGATGTTCACGCGTCGCCAGGCACTCATGAGTGTGGCGGCCGCCGCCACGCTGGCCGCGATGCCTCCCATGGCTGCTCACGCAACAGAGGCCGAGGTCGCAACGCTGCCGCGCGAGAAGGTTGCCCTGGTCGCGCCGCCGTTCGTGCATGCTCACGACCTGGTGGCGAAGGGTGGACCCAAGGTGGTCGAGTTCACGATGGCAATCGTGGAGAAGCCCGTCGTGATCGACGACGAAGGGACGATCCTCCAGGGCATGACGTTCAACGGCTCGATCCCCGGCCCGATGATGGTCGTCCATGAAGGCGACTATGTCGAGCTGACGCTGATCAACCCGGGCAGCAACTCGATGCCGCACAACATCGACTTCCATGCCGCCACGGGCGGTCTCGGCGGCGGTGCGTTGACGCTCATCAACCCCGGCGAACAGGTCAAGCTACGCTTCAAGGCGACCCGTACCGGAACCTTCGTCTACCACTGCGCCCCCGAGGGCGCGATGATCCCCTGGCACGTCGTCTCGGGCATGAGCGGGACGATCATGATCCTCCCGAGAGACGGCCTGAAGAACGAGAAGGGCGAGCCGCTCAGCTATGACAAGATGTTCTACATCGGCGAGAACGACTTCTACGTGCCGCGCGACCAGGACGGCAACTTCAAGACCTACGAGAGCCATGGCGACAGCTATGCCGACACGCTCCAGGTCATGAAGGGTCTCATCCCTAGCCACGTGGTCTTCAACGGCGCTAAGGGTTCGCTCACCGGCGACAAGGCGATGAAGGCAAGGGTCGGCGAGACGGTGCTGATCGTCCATTCGCAGGCCAACCGCGATAGCCGGCCCCACCTGATCGGCGGACACGGCGACTATGTCTGGGAAGAAGGCAAGTTCGCCAACCCGCCAGCCAAGGACCTCGAGACCTGGTTCATCCGCGGCGGATCGGCAGGAGCAGCGCTCTACACCTTCCTCCAACCGGGCGTCTACGCCTACGTCAACCACAACTTGATCGAGGCGGTTGAACTCGGCGCGACCGCGCACTTCCTGGTCGACGGCGACTGGAACGACGACTTGATGAAGCAGGTCGAGGCGCCTGGGCCGATACCGAGCCTCTGACACCGCATGGCGCGGCCCGGCAAGTCCGGGCCGCGCCTCACCTCCGGAGTTCCCTCATGCAACTGTCCCTGTTCGATGCAACGGTGGGAGCTGTGGCGATTGTCTTTCCCGCGACCCTCGCCGGCATCTCGCACAACACCTCGCCTATCGCCATCGAAGCGGCAGCGCAGACGGTGGAGGTCGGGACCACCGAGCTGGATTACCCGTTGCCGGGGGAATTCCTGGTCGAGGGCCGGCCGGCCGCATCGCCGATTGGGACGGTGAAGGTTCGCCGGTTCCAGGTGATGAAGCAGCAGGTCAGCGCTCAGGACTATTCGCGTTGCGTGGCGAGCGGCACGTGCAGGCCAGCCGATGCCCTCACTCCGGAAGGCGCCGACGTACCGGCGACGGGTGTGAGCTATCTCGATGCCGTGGCGTTTGCAGGCTGGTACTCGAAGGAGACCGGCTATGCATGGCGGCTTCCGACTGCTCAGGAAGCGGCCGCCGCCGCCGGCGAGCGCTTCTCCGGCGACGCCTTTTCAGCCGCCGCCGAGGACGCGGCCAACCCTGCCGTCGCATGGCTGAGGCGCTACCGTGAAGAGGCGGCGGCAGAGCGTCCCGCCGATCCGGTCGTGAAGCCGCGCGGATATTACGGCGCCAACACGAACGGCGTCGAAGACTTCGGCGGCAACGTCTGGGAATGGACGTCGACCTGTTACGTGCGCATATCGCTCGCCGCCGACCGGACTACTACCAAGGCCTCGACGGACAATTGCGGCGTGCACGTGCTCGAAGGGCTGCACAGAGCGTACATGTCCAACTTCATCCGCGACGGCAAAAGTGGCGGCTGCGCGGTGGAGACGCCTCCTGAGCATCTGGGCTTCCGTCTTGTGCGTGGCGACACGCTTCTCGCCTCCGCGAAACTGTTTGCCGTGCGGCTGTTGGGCTTGGCTCCAAGCTCGGCAAACAAAGGAAATATCTGATGACTGCAAGCCCCATTCCGACAGCCGACAGGTCCGTCCTGCGCGCATTGCGCAAGTCCGGAGACCTGTCCCGCGACGGCCGCGGGCGCGTCGCCTTCATGCCGCCGATCCTGCGATACGGCTTCAGGCCTTTTTTCTTCCTGGCTGCGCTCTACGCAGGTGTCGTGATCCCGGCCTGGCTCTGGATGTACTTCTCGGGACACACACTGTCCGGGCCTTTCGACGGCATCCACTGGCACGCCCACGAGATGCTGTTCGGCTACCTGCAGGCAGTTCTCGCCGGCTTCGTGCTTACCGCCATCCCCAACTGGACGGGATGCCTGCCGCTGAGCGGCTGGCCCCTGGCCGGGCTCGTATCGCTTTGGATTGCCGGGCGCATCTCCAGCGCCACCGCGCCCAATCCTATAGTCGCGCTGGTCATCGATATCGCATTTCCGACCGCCCTAGCTTTCGCCGTCTGGCGGGAGGTCGTCGCCGGGCGCAACTGGAAGAACGCGCCTGTGGCGGCCATGATCACCATCTTCGGCATTGCCAACGCGCTTGATCACCTCGCCAATCTCGGCCTGGTACAACATGGCGTCGGCGTCCGGGTCGCCCTGGCCGCGATCATGATGATGCTCGCTCTGATCGGCGGACGGATCGTTCCGAGCTTCACCCGCAACTGGCTCGCCAGGAACGGTGGCACGCATCTCCCCGCGAGTTTCGGCATGCTGGACAAAGCCGCGCTCGCGGTCACAGCGGCCGCCGCGGCCAGCTGGGTTGCTTTCCCGGCGACGGGCGCTTCGGGTATGATCCTCGTTTTGGCCGGCATACTCCTGGCCGTAAGGTTGGCGCGGTGGCAAGGGCAGCGCACTGCGCGCGAGCCTATCGTACTGATCCTGCATGTCGGATACGCCTGGCTTGGCGTAGCGCTTCTATTGCTCGGCGGCTCGGTCTTCATCGACGCGCTACCGGAGAGCGCGGCGCTGCATGCGCTGACGGCAGGAGCCATCGGCACGATGACGCTGGCCGTCATGACTCGCGCCAGCCTCGGCCATACCGGACGCGCGATCGTCGCCGACCACTTCGTGATTGCGGCGTACGTGTCGGTCACGGCGGGCGCTATCCTCAGGGTCGCGGCGCCGCTGACGGGAAACTGGTACGCGCACGTGCTCGCCTGCGGCGGTGCGCTGTGGTGCGCCGCTTTCCTGCTGTTCGCTATTCGCTATGCACCGATACTCTGGGGCCGCAGGCTAGGAGCTTGAAGGATAGGTTGCCGGGTGCCTTTGACGGTTATCTCAGTGCCTAGAGAAGATCCCTGCAGCTTCGGAAATACTATTGGAAAAGACTGGTTGCGGCGTTAGCCTCTCAAGTGTGACGCATGGCGCGTCGAGCCAGTCCCAGGCCCATGAGGAGGTCATGACCCAGGACAGCCCGCAGACACTTTCCGAAGCCGTACCTTCGCGTGCAAAGACAAGGCGAAGGGAACTGCTGGCTTTTTTCGTCCTGGCTTTTGCTATCTGGCCCGTCGTCGCCGTCGGTGTTGTCGGCGGCTACGGCTTCCTCGTGTGGATGTTTCAGATCGTATACGGGCCGCCCGGCCCGCCAGGAGGTTGAGCCGATGCGCGAATTGACACGCAGGTCGCTGCTCACGGGAGGCGCCGCTCCGCGCCATCACATATCGAGCGCGGTTGTCTTCGCGCTTCCCGCGCGCAGGAAGGAACTTTACCGCCAACTCGCCGCGATGCCCGGAGTGGAAGTCCATGCCGGCGACGGCAGCCGCATCGTGATTACGATCGAGGGAACGAGCACTGGCATGCTTGGCGAGACACTGACCCTGATCTCGGCGATGGACGGCGTGATCTCCGCCAACATGGTCTTCGAGCATGTCGAAGTGGAGGATGCGGCGACATGACGGCAACCATCAACCGTCGCGATCTTCTAAAAGCGCATGCGGCAGCGCTTGCCGCCGCGTCTGCAGGCATCGCGCTGCCGGCCGCTGCGCAGCCTGTGTCCGGCGGCGTCGAGGCACTGGAGATCAAATGGTCAAAGGCTCCCTGCCGCTTCTGCGGCACCGGATGCGGCGTCATGGTCGGCGTCAAGGACGGCCACGTCGTTGCCACCCACGGTGACATGCAGGCCGAGGTCAACCGCGGCCTCAACTGTGTCAAAGGCTACTTCCTGTCCAAGATCATGTACGGCGAGGACCGCCTGACGACGCCGCTGATGCGCAAGCGCAACGGCGTCTACGACAAGGACGGCGAGTTCGAGCCGGTCTCTTGGAACAAGGCATTCGACCTGATGGCCGAGAAGTGCAAGGCCGTGCTCAAGGAGAAAGGCCCCGAGGCGGTCGGCATGTTCGGATCGGGGCAGTGGACGATCTTCGAGGGCTACGCCGCTACCAAGCTGATGCGCGCCGGCTTTCGCTCGAACAACCTCGACCCGAACGCGCGACACTGCATGGCGTCCGCGGCTTATGCCTTCATGCGCACCTTCGGCATGGATGAGCCGATGGGCGTCTACGACGATTTCGAGCATGCCGACGCGCTCGTGCTGTGGGGCTCGAACATGGCCGAGATGCACCCGATCCTGTGGACGCGGGTCGCCGACCGCAGGCTCGGCCACCCGCATGTCCGTTGCGCGGTGCTCTCGACCTTCACGCATCGCTCGATGGACCTCGCCGACATCCCGATCGTCTTCAAGCCGGGCACCGACCTCGCGATCCTCAACTACATCGCAAACCACATCATCCAGACAGGCCGGGTGAACGAAGCTTTCGTGCGCGACCACACTGTGTTCATGAAGGGCGCGATTGACATCGGCTACGGGCTGCGGCCCGAAAATCCCATCGAACTGGCGGCGAAGGGAGCTGCCGATCCGGGCAAGATGGAGCCGATCGACTTCGAAGCGTTCAAGGCGATGGTCGCCGACTACACGCTCGACAAGGTGTCGGAACTGTCCGGCGTGGAGCCGGAGTTCCTCGAGGAACTGGCCGAGCTCTACGCCAACCCTGATGTCAAGGTGATGTCGCTGTGGACCATGGGCTTCAACCAGCACGTCCGCGGCGTGTGGGCGAACCAGATGGTCTACAACATCCATCTGCTGACAGGAAAAATCTCGGAGCCGGGCAACAGCCCGTTCTCGCTGACGGGACAGCCGTCGGCGTGCGGCACGGCGCGCGAGGTCGGGACCTTCGCGCACCGGCTTCCCGCCGACATGGTGGTCACCAATCCCGAGCACCGAGAGCACGCGGAGGAGATTTGGCGCGTCCCGCACGGCCTGTTGCCGGAGAAGCCTGGCTTCCATGCAGTGCAGCAGGACCGGATGCTGCACGATGGCAAGCTCAATTTCTACTGGGTGCAGGTCAATAACAACGTCCAAGCCGCACCGAACACCAGCAACGAGACCCATCCGGGCTACCGGAACCCAGACAATTTCATCGTGGTGTCCGATGCCTATCCGACCGTCACCGCGCTCTCGGCCGACGTGATCCTGCCGGCGGCGATGTGGGTGGAGAAAGAAGGCGCCTACGGCAACGCCGAGCGACGCACACAGGTCTGGCGGCAGCTAGTGAATGCGCCGGGCGAAGCGCGCTCCGACCTCTGGCAGCTCGTAGAGTTTTCGAAACGCTTCACGACCGACGACGTCTGGCCTGCAGATCTGCTGAACGCCAACCCGGACTACAAAGGCAAGACCCTGTTTGAGGTCCTTTTCCGGAATGGCAACGTTGACCGTTACCCGCTCTCCGACCTCGACGCCGAGTATGAGAACAGGGAATCCAGGGAGTTTGGCTTCTACATCCAGAAGGGATTGTTCGAGGAATATGCAGGCTTCGGGCGCGGCCACGGCCATGACCTTGCGCCGTTCGACGTCTACCACCAGGTGCGCGGCCTGCGCTGGCCGGTCGTCGATGGAAAGGAGACGCTCTGGCGCTACCGCGAGGGTTTCGACCCATTCGTGAAGCCCGGCGAGGGTGTGCGGTTCTACGGCAAGCCAGACGGCAAGGCGGTGATCCTAGCCGTCCCATACGAGCCGCCCGCCGAGTCGCCTGACGACGAATACGACGTGTGGTTGGTGACCGGGCGCGTGCTGGAGCACTGGCACTCTGGCTCCATGACCATGCGTGTGCCCGAGCTCTTCAGGGCTTTCCCCGGCGCGGTGTGCTTCATGAATGCCGACGATGCGCGAAAGCGCGGCATTAATCAGGGAGCCGAGGTCAAAGTCGTTTCGCGCCGCGGCGAGATCCGGGTCCGGATCGAGACCCGCGGACGCAACCGCATGCCGCACGGCGTCGTGTTCGTTCCCTGGTTCGACGCCAGCAAGCTGATCAACAAGGTTACCCTCGACGCGACTGATCCCATCTCCAAACAGACGGATTTCAAGAAATGCGCGGTCAAGGTCATGCCCGTCTGACGCGCCGATCGCGCGTCTTTCTTTCGACCGGCCTGCTTTTCGTCGCCGGCACCGCGGCGCTGGCGCAGATGTCGTCGATCCAGATCATTCCCCCGCTTACCGGCCAGGCACAGCCGATGCAGGTGTTTCCGGCCGGTCCGATACCGAAGTGGACCGTCGACGATATCCGGCAGATGCGAGCCTATCCGGATCAGCCGCCCATCATCCCGCATTCAATCGAAGGCTATCAGCTTTCCGTCAACACCAATCGTTGCCTGTCCTGCCACAAGCGCGAGTTCACGCAAGGGTCCGGCGCTCCGATGATCAGCGTCACCCACTACATCACCCGCGAGGGGCAGATGCTGGCGGACGTGTCCCCCCGCCGTTATTTCTGCACCGCCTGCCATGTGCCGCAGGCCGCCACGCCTCCGCTGATAGGAAACACCTTCATCGACATGAGCCAGCTCGGCGTCGGCCACGCGGGAGACCAGTAAATGTGGTCACGGCTGAAGGCCGCTGGCCTGTGGGCCTGGAACATCCTGGCAACGCCTGCCGTGACGCTCAGCCTCGGCTTCCTGACGCTTGGTGGCTTTCTTGGCGGTGTCTTGTTCTGGGGCGCGTTCAACACCGCGCTGGAGTTGACCAACACCGAACAGTTCTGCGTCTCGTGCCATGAGATGAAGGCGAACGTCTACGAGGAACTCACCCGCACCATCCACTTCTCCAACCGCTCGGGAGTGCGGGCCTCATGCCCGGATTGCCACGTGCCGCACGAGTGGACCGACAAGATCGCCCGCAAGATGCAGGCATCCAAGGAAGTATGGGGCAAGATCTTCGGCACGATCGACACCAGGCGGAAGTTCCTAGACCACAGGCTGGAACTGGCACAACACGAGTGGGCGCGGCTGAAGGCGAACGACAGTCTCGAATGCCGCAACTGTCACTCGTCGGTGGCCATGGATCTGTCGAAGCAGACGGAGCGGGCCGCGACGATCCACACACGCTACCTACTTTCCGGCGAGGCGACCTGCATCGACTGCCACAAGGGCATCGCGCACGAGCTGCCCAATATGCAGGGTGTCGACCCTGGCTGGAAGGTTCCGCCCGAACTGGAGGGCGACAAACTGCCGGCAGCGTCAGTGTTTGACCGGCTGCAGCGGTTTGCCGAGACGCATCCCCTCCTGCCGCCGACCGGGCTGGAGCGCTAAAGGCGAGCCGGCCACGCCTTACCCATCGGCGCGCCTCCTTGCCGGCTCTTTTCAGGAATTGCTTCAGTTAGCCGCCACGACCTGGCCGAAAAGTCCAGCGAACACGGTCTTCGCCTTGCCAGTCTGCTTAATCGCCTTCGCTTCCTCGATGTTCACGGGCTTGCCCACTTCGATCAGCGCGACCATACCCATGCCGTAGTGGGGCGAGCACTTGACGCCATAGACGCCTTCTTTGTCGAGCGTGACGGTGAACTCCTCGTTGAACTTGCTCTTGAAGGGTTCGGCGCCTTCTGGAAGCATGCCCTTGATCGCCTCCACATTGTGTCCCTTGTCCGTTGGAACGAAGCGGATGGTGTCGCCCGGCGCTGCCTTGACGAAGTCCGGCTGGAACACCATCGCGGCCTTCTCGCCCTTGTTCAGCATCACCACCTCGATCTCGGCAGCCCCTGCCGCCCCCGCCACGACTGTGGCCACTCCAAGTGCCAAGGCTGCAATCAACGTCTTCATTTCTTTTCCTTTCCTATGTGCGGCTTCGAAGGCCGTTGCCCCTTGATAGTCTCCGGCTCGGTAGGGCAGTTTGTGCTGGCGCAAACTGCGGACAAAATCGCGGAAGCGAGACGCGAGAGACGATGGCTCTGGACCGGACGCTGATCTCTGGATTTCCTGCATTCGCTGGACTAGACGGTAAGGATCTCGACGCGATCCTTGCCCGCGCCAGATCCTCTCGCTTCCCGAAGGATTCGGAGATTTTCGCGCAGGAGCAGGAAGCCAATTCGTTCTTCCTGCTGCTTTCCGGCCATATCCGGGTCGTCCGCACCTCGCCCGAAGGGCATCAGGTGATCGCGAGATACATCAACGAAGGCGAACTGTTCGGCATCGCCATGGCCATGGGCAGGTCCACCTACCCGGCGACAGCGGTCGCGGCGGTGGATTGTGTCGTCCTCACCTGGCCAAATTCCGCCTGGCCAGAGCTGCAGTCGCGCTGTCCGGGGTTTGGAGCCAGCGCCTACCAGACCATAGGCGCGCGCCTGCTGGAAACCCAGGCACAGGTCATGGCGATGTCGACCCAGCAGGTAGAGCAGCGGATCGCTCACGCGCTGCTGCGCATTGTCAGCCAGTCGGGACGCAAGACAGCCGACGGGATCGAGATCGATTTTCCGATCACGCGCCAGGACATAGCGGAAATGACCGGAACGACGCTGCACACCGTCAGCAGGCTACTCAGCGCGTGGGAAGATCAGGGCATCGTGCGGTCCAGCCGACAGAAGGTAACCGTGACTGACCCGCACACACTAATGCTGGTTGCCGAGACCAGGCGCAAAGTGCCGCCCGCGCAGTAGTGCAGCAAGCTCTGGCTTCAACCGCGCGCCACGTTCCGAATTGGTTATTTGGCTATCGGGCTGGCCAATTGAAACGAATCATCGCTGTAGAATGCCGAGTGGGCATTGGCGACCGGATCGCGCCGCATGGCTTCGAGAAGCTCGGCCGAAAAGGATTCGACGTCGATCCGGTGAGCCTGGCACGCGTCTACGACCGTGTGGAATATCCCGATCGGGCAACCGATGCACAACATCCTGTGGCGCATGACAACTCCTAAAGTCGTCGGCCACCGTCGCATGATCTCGTCGACAGTCATATCTGGGTCGATCGTTTCGGGCAGGTTCACAATAGGCGCTTCCAAAGGACGCCATTTAATCTGATCGCCTTCAGTCCACTTTGCGTCAGCGCAAAGTCAGAGACATGTCTGTTATCGCTTTGTCGTTGCCAAAAGCTGTCGGTCCCCTCGCGTGAAGAGTTTCGGGCGCCGGCAGGCGTACGAAAGTCGCCGAGGAACGAACCCGCGGGCCACGAAGCGATGGCTATTGGGATTTCGATCTTCGGCTGATGTCGGGGATGGCGTGACCGCCGTCGGGAAAGGCCGGGATGGATGCGGACGGACCGCTTCGGCTTCCGGGCGCGCGGCATTGTCGG
>NZ_JBEBMH010000047.1:0-31882 GCF_040081985.1 Mesorhizobium yinganensis
ACGCTCACACAGGCCCGCACCGCCATCACCGCATGGAAGGAGGACTACAACCACCACAGACCACACTCGGCCCTCGGCAATATGCCGCCAGTCGAGTTCGCAATCAAATCCACGCTGGAAAAACAGGCCGCATGAGGCCTAAATCGAAACCCAGGACTCTCCCTCAAGCCGGAGGAGATTGGGGTCTCACGTCACCGAAAATCGCTCACGAACTTTACGAGACCGTTCGAAAGCTAGGTGGGCCGTCTGACCTATTGTCCATCCTCGGAAGCTATGGAGACAGCCTCAATGACGAGGATGTTCTGGCGCGGCTCCGGGAATGGAACGTCGCCCACGAGCTCAACCGTCACGAAGAGATGAGTCAGTCGACACAATCGCCTCTCGAAAATGCGCGACCGTAGCATGGCGCAGTTGTCCTCGCTTTTCAGGAGCTTCACCCGGGCGACGAGGCCGGACTTTACCCATCCGGGTGCTAATGGGCCGTGTAACCTCCATCAACGAGCTGGAGGCTACCGGTTATGAAACTCGCGTCATCGGACAGAAGAAAACAAACCAGAGCCGCAACCTCTTCCGGTTTGCCGCGTCTGCCCATCGGCTGAAGCGTCAGCATGCGCCGTACTGTCGCTTCCTCGGAGTACTCGGAAAGCAGCGGCGTATCGATCCAACCGGGACCCACCGCATTAATGCGGATACCCATTTTTGCATATTCCATTGCGGCGGCCTTGGTCAGTCCCACGATTCCATGCTTGGCCGCTGTATAGGCGGAAGCAGTCGGCAGCCCGACGGAACCGAGGACGGACGACATGTTAACGATGGCGCCTCCGCCCCTCTGCAGCATCGCTGCGATTTCATATTTCATGCAATAGAAGGTGCCGTTCAGGTTGACGCTCATCAAATTGCGCCATTCATCGAGCGGGTAGTCGGCCGTGGACGCCCGCGCGCCGCCAATTCCTGCACTATTGACGGCAAAATCCAGGCCCCCGCATTCCCGAACCGCGAACTCAACCAAAGACTGAACGGCAACGGCGTCGGCGACATCGACCCCCAAATCGTACGCCTTACCGCCCGTAGCACGGATTTCCGTGGCGACCTGATGGGCAGCGCCAAGGTTCAGATCAGCGGTTACGACCTCCGCTCCCCCCACCGCGAGTTGGCGGGAAACAGCGGCGCCAATTCCAGAGCCAGCACCAAAGACAATTGCGACCTTCCCCTCGAAGCCTGGCTTCATCGTCGCTCCTTTTTTGATGACATCATAGCATTTGGCGGTAGCAGGCGGCAGTCTTCGGCAGGACTCCTGGGACGGCAGAGGTTCGTCCTGTGGAGTGTTCCGATAGGTCTCCATGCGCCAACTCGGACACTCGGCTGGAGACATGGACAGGATGGAGCCGAATGATAAGGTGCCTGCGCGCACGAGGAAGGTCGTTGAATGGTTGCGGAATGCATTGCGCGGCGAAGTTTGTTGCTGGCGGGCCTCGCGCTTATGGGCAGCGGCTGCGTGCCGTCCATCAGAGACCTTGGTGGTCCTTCCCCTACAACATTGGATCGTCGTTTCGAGCGGCAGCGTGTTGCATATGATTCGAGCGAACCAGCAGGATCGATTGTAGTCGATACCTCAGAACGCTTTCTCTACACAATCGAAAGCGGCGGCTACGCGATGCGGTATGGAGTCGGTGTCGGTCAGGAAGGTCTTACGTTGAAGGGACGGGCGACGATCGGACGTAAGGCCGTCTGGCCTTCTTGGACGCCCAGCGCAAGCATGATAAGGCGGAAGCCGCGGCTGGCGCAGTACGCCGGAGGCGTTCCAGGCGGACCGAACAATCCGCTCGGCGCACGCGCACTCTACCTTTACCGTGGGGGAGATGACACCAGATTTCGAATCCATGGCACAAACGAGCCATGGACAATTGGTACCGCGGTGTCGAGCGGGTGCATTCGCATGACGAACGACGACGTCATCGATCTTTACGACCGCACTCCGGAGGGCACAGCGGTGATGGTACTCTGATCCGCCCATTGGCTGAGACCGGTGAATTTTTGGTGTTCCAGCCGTCGCTTAACCATTTAGGCAAACGTTCAACGGGTGTGTCCTTCCTGCACTAGGCTCCCCTGTGTTTCAGGCCTAGCCTGAGGTTGTTACGTCGCATTGATTCCGCCTTGGAAGAGGATACCCGATGAGCAGAATTCTGATCGCAGTAACCGCCGCCATTGCTGTTTCAAGCCTAAGTGCTTGCGCCAGCTGGGACATCGGCAAAGGCAAAGGAAAGGCTCCGGCCCCCGCCGTCGTGGAGACTGCCCCGGCTCCTGTCTACAAGTAAACATCCCCTCGTTTGAGCCTGGAGGGGCTGCGCCCCCTTGCAGCTAAAGTCCATCAAACTTGAGCGATTGTAGCAAATCGCAATCGGGTTTGCTGGTAGCTGAGACGCGACATCTATGTCGCGTCATGGGCCGGGGTGTCGCCTTTTGGGATTCGAGAATATGACGCTTGCCGGTTACCGTCTGGCGTATGTTGGTTTGTTTGCTTTCGCGATGGCGGCCTGCCAGTCGAGCGACAAGAGCCCTCAACCGCGATACGTATCCGCGTTCGCACCCAATGCTCCAACTTCCGTGCTGACGGCGCCAGCACAGCCGCAAGAGTTGGCGCCGGATGCCGCTCAACGCGTCGACACAGGATATTTTATCGAGTTCCGCTCCCGTTACGCTCTCAGCTATGGCCATACCTACGTGGTCTTCGGCCGGACGAATTCGGCTGGTGCGATGATTAATCCGGAGGTCGCGGGGCTGCATCCGGCGTCGACCAGCAATGTGCCCTACGTTCTCGGGCACTTCGTACCGGTCCCAGCCGAAACAGGATGGAGCGACGGCGACCTTGAGGAGGAGTACCGTTCCGCAAGCTGGCGTGTGATGCTGACCGAAGCCGAATACAAAGACGTCGTCGCGAGCATCAGGAAGATACAGGCCAGTTCGCAGACGTGGCAAGCATCGGTATACAATTGCAACGCCTTCGTAGCGTCGATCGCGCAATCCATGGGGTACAAGACGCCCGGCATCTGGTTGCGACCGCAACAGTTCGTAACAAAGCTTCGAGAGATGAACACAGGGTAATGTGATGATTAAGGCTCAGACTGCGGTTATTCTATTTCAAACGCGTCGGCGTCGATTTTACGCCGCGCTGACGTTACTTACTCAGTTTACGCAGGAAAGCAGACATGCCATCCCTCATCGGGTGCCATGGTCACTGACGAGTGGCTGTAATGATGTAACACTGCATGTCCAAGCCTGTGGATGAAGTGGCTCGCCCTATACTGCGCGTTCGAGGGAAGCTGAGGAACTCCATCGCGATTGTGGAATTCGAGGCAGCGATCTAGTCGTCTCCTGGCCAGGGCGGCATCTGGTGGGCTTCGCGCTCCAAGCGGCGGACGGTTTCCCGAATATGCTTCGGGTCTTCGTGCTCCAGGCCGACCACGTCGTTGCGTGTCTCCCGTAAAGCCACAACGATCTCGTCGAGCTTCGCATGGATCGCGGCAGTGTCGCGGTACCCCTGAACGAGCACGACACCGGTGATGACGATTGCCGCGACACTCAGACCGAAGGTGATGAAGTCGGCGCTCAATCCCAACGGAACCAGTAGCGTGCATCCGAACATCAGAAGAAGGATGAAATAGAAACCCGGCGGCCGGCTGAGGAAGTCGGCGGCTCGAAAGAGATGCGGGTCAGGACGCATGATGTCTGTCCTCCAGACGTTAGATGTCGGCCCCCTCGGTTGACTGATTTGGAAGGTCGGCGAGCCCGATAAGTTCATCGCGCCCGCGAACGCCGCGCTGGAAAGCAAGGATGAGCGCGCTTGCGATTTCCCCTACTCGTTCCGATCGCGAATCCAGGAAGCGCCTTGCCACGATCGTGTCGTAGCACTCCTGCAATAGCTTGATTTCGTCTGGTCGGAATGCCTGTGCTTCGCGGCGAGCCTGCATACGCCAACCTCCAAGATGCGCCCGTCGCCGAGTATAGCTTTTGACAGGCCCGGCGACGGGCAACAACCCTTTGGCCTGTTGGTGCAAGGGCCTGTCTGCGCAGTGAGGGACGGGAGCTGCGCATCTGTGAAACTGCGAACTCAACTGACAATCACTCCCAGGCTCAGGAATGCAAGGCCCGCAGCGATGACCGGGTAGAAAAGCCACCGTGCCTGATAAACGCTGTTGTCCCTGACTGCCTCCTTTTGATTGGGCAGCAAACGGCAGCAGACTAGCGAACGTTCCAAACGGCGGTCTTTATGGGACCAATGCGTGTGAACATTGGGACATAAGTCCCATCGCCGATAGGCCCTGAGACCTACGCCGGAACCTGCTGAACAAGGAGCCGTTTGATGGGCAGCTTCGAACAAAGCGAAGCAAATTCAGTCCTCAGGGAGATTGTTATGAAAGCCTACCTCACATCTGCTGTAGCTGGCTTGGCGCTCGCTGCATCCGCTGGTTCTGCGATGGCGCAGGACGTCGTCGTCATCAAGCCGGAACAGGAAACAGTGATCCGCGAGTATGTGAAGAAGGAGCCGCTCGCTTCGATCAAGCTTCCCGGCGTCGAGCTGAACGTCGGAAACACCGTTCCAGACACGGTGGAGCTTCATGAAATCCCCGACCAGACGTATCGTTACACGGTTGTGGACAACCGAACTGTGCTGGTCGACCCAGGTACCCACAAGATCATCCACGTCATGGACTGATTGGGGTGTGGCGCAAACCTCGGCCCCGAGCCGGGGTTTGGCACCCTCAGAAGAGCACTCCATGGCGGATCACGGCAACGAAAGCTTCTTAATCGCCGTTGACCTCCACGGTTTGATCCACGCCGTTGAGGAGACGGATATGCCGAACAAGGGGAAGGCATTCTGGAAGCGCTGTGGCGGCGGCGACATTCCAGCCGGCGCCAAGCTCCTTCGAAACGGCGAGGTAACCTGCCCAAACTGCGCCAAGATCCTGGAACGCGAGCGTCACGCCGGCTGAATGTGGTCGTTGGGAGAACCCTCAGGCCAAGGAGCGCAGATGGGCTTTTTTCTTACGGGATTGAGCGGTTTCGTCGCAACGATCGCGATTGCTGGTGGGGCCATCTTCATCAGCCATCCTCGACCGGTTCCGGCGTGGGGAATTGACAAGGGCACGTCCTCAACTGGATCAGTGGTGGGGGCCGCCCGAACTTTAAGACAAGAGGCGCCGACCTACATGGGTTCCGGAGCAGCAAGCAATGCTTCGCCTGTGGACATGATGGTTACCGGCGCACTTCCCGATCGAGGGTCTCCAGCTGCTGCCGCCTCCACGGCGTCCAACGCAACGATGATGGACCACACCCGGTGGTGCACTGAACACTATCGTTCATACAGCGCGGTGGAGAACAGCTACACGTCCTACAAAGGCGTCCAGCGAAATTGTGTCTCCCCGTTCAGCGAAGGAACGAATAGGACCGACCAAGCGCGTGTTGCTCACCCGGAAGCGG
This sequence comes from Mesorhizobium yinganensis, assembly GCF_040081985.1. Taxonomy (NCBI): domain Bacteria; kingdom Pseudomonadati; phylum Pseudomonadota; class Alphaproteobacteria; order Hyphomicrobiales; family Phyllobacteriaceae; genus Mesorhizobium; species Mesorhizobium yinganensis. The sequence continues at coordinate 5,479 of NZ_JBEBMH010000047.1, forward strand.
TTATCGGTCGAGCCGATGTCGGCTTATCGGCGACCGTCGACGCAAGACACAAGGCTCTGTGCTTGGCGCGCTATCAATCCTACAATTCGCAAGACAATTCCTATCAGCCTTATGGAGGCGGACCGCGCCGCCAATGCCGGTAGATCGACCAGAAAGTGTCTGCCCCGCTTTCACCCCGACCGCGAAAGAACGCGGGAGGCAGTGACCTTGGGCGCCGGCATCAGTGAGAGCGCTAAGAAGTTGGCGAAAGCTCCGAGCACCGCAAGAAGGCCACCAGTGCCGGCCGATGCCAGGCTGCGCCAATGCGGCAGTCCAATATCGCGGACACACCTCGCGCCGCCGGTCCGCTAAATCTCGGATCATCGGCCAGCGATATTCGGACCCTGGTCTGGTCCGGACCGCAATGGTCTCGGCCGGATCGAACCGGCGCCGCGATCCGCCTAACCTCCTGTCTGTCCGCACCAAGTGGACTGCAACACCCGCCCAGGAGGTTTTAAATGACGATGCTTCTCTTCCGCCGCATGAGCGCGGCATTCGCCCTCACCGCGCTGGCCTCCGGTTTTGCCGCTGCGCCCGTCTCGCTTCAGTTCGCCGGCATGACCCCCACTGTCAAGGAAGCCAAGGCCTTCGCCCGCAAAGGCGCCGATGATCCTGCGGGACATATCCGCCAGGCGCGCGGCCGGGACGACGCCCCGGGCGATGACCGTGGCGGCGTGCGCGGCGGCGGCAAAGACGACAGGGGCGCCGACGATCGCGGCGAAAAGTCGCGCGGTGGCGATGAAAAGGGCGGCAAGACGCGCGGTGGTGGCGACAGCGGCAAGGGCGACCGTGGCGGCCACGACGACGGCCCGAACCACAAGTGACCCGACTTTCCAGGACCGGTTAGCCATCCGGCGGGCCGGTCCTAGAGCCTGCCGATTTTCAGACTAAGGTCCGACGACCCCGGCACGCACGCGATGTAATGTATGGTCATGGTCAAGACCGGATTTGATGCTGGAAGAAGCGGCCGGCGCGATGCCTCTCGCCGCGTGTCCGGCGCGCTGGCACCCGTCTTGCGGGTTGCTTTCGCGGCACTGATGCTGCCTGCCGCCACGGCGACGTTTTATGCCGGCCTGCCCATGGCCGCCGCGATCGCCAAGGATGGCGGCAGCGGAGGCGGCGGCAGCGACCATGATCGCGGCGATCATAGCGGCAGTGGCGGAAGCGACCACAGCGGCGGTGATGACGGTGGAAAGGGACGCGGCGGCGACGACGATGGCGGCGAAGATCGTGGCGACGATGGCGGCAGGGGCCGTGGCGAGGACAGCGGCAAGGGTCACGGCCGCAGCGTCGGACGATATCTCGACTCGCTCAAAAGCCGAGGCCGTGTCGTCTGGTCCTCTTCCGCCAACGGCGTGCTCGAAGTGCGTTATGCCGACGGCTGGAGCGAGCGCGTGAAAGGCTCGATCTACTCGCTGGTGGACCCGGCGCGACGCAACGTGGTCAGCAGGCCCGCCCGCACTTCCGACACAGCGCGGCTCCGCGCGGCGATGCCCTGAAGCCTCAGCGCGCCCAGGGAGAACGTTTCGCGCCGGATCGCGCGGCAAAAAGACTCACAAGAGCGAGAAGAAATTAGATTGAAGCGTTCTGCCGGCGACGGTTTGGGCCAAAGTCGAGGGCTTGGTCGCAGGCCGGGGTGGGGCCCGGACGAGACAAAGCCCGACGGATTTGGCCCAAACCAGCCCTGCAGAATGCTTCAAGCTAGTCTCATCTCGCTCTAAGATTGCTTTTTCCAGCTTTCCTTGGCCAGCACCGCCGCCTCAACGCGATTGCGCGCGTTGAGCTTCTGCAGGATGTTGGTCATGTAGTGCTTGACCGTCTTCTCCTGCAGGTCGAGCTTTCGGCCGACCTCCTTGTTGCTCAGCCCCTGGGCGACCAGCTTGAGAATCTGTTCCTCTCGCGCCGTCAGGGCGGCCAAGGGCGAGTCCGCCGGAGGTGCGGCCGCCGGACGGGTTTTCAGGCTGACCAGCAGCCGGGCGGCAAGGCCCGGCGAGACGTAGGATTCGCCCCGCGCGATGCCCGCCAGTATGCCGATCAGTTCGTCCGCGCCGACGCCCTTCAGGATGTAGCCCTTCGCGCCCGCCTGCAGCGCGCTCATGATGTCGTCGTCGGCTTCCGAAACCGTCAGCATGGCAATGTTGATGCCGGGCTGCGCGGCCGCGATCTGCCGGGCTGCCTCCACGCCGTTGCCGGGCATTGATATGTCGAGCAGCATCACGTCCGGCTTCAGTTCGCCCGCCAGCCTGACCGCCTCCGCGGCGCTGGCGCCCTCGGCGACCACGTCGAAGCGGCCCTCGCCGGCTAGCGTTTTCACGACCCCGCGGCGGTATAGGGGGTGGTCGTCGACCACGATCACTGTCTTGCGTTCAGGCATCGTTTGCTCCCGCTGTCACATCGATCGCCAGGGTCATCACCGCCTCGCCGCCTTCGGGCGCTTCGAACGTGAAGGCGCCACCGAGGCTCTCGATCCGTTCGCGAAGCCCCGCCAGGCCGAGGCCGCCGCTTTCCGACGCCGCCTGTCCGCTGGCAGGGCCGTTGCGCACGCGCATGGTCAGCGTCTCGCCGCTGGCGACTGCCTCGACGCGCTGGTCGACACCCCCGGCATGACGGAAGGCGTTGCTGAGCCCCTCCTGCACGAACCGGAAGACGCAGATCTTCAACGCCGCCGATGGCTTTTCGGGCAGCGGGCCAAAATCCAGCGCCACCGGCGTCGTGGTCAGGCGCTCATGCGCTTGCGCCAAGTCGCGGATGATCGCGGCAAGCGGCTTGTTTTCGATATCCGGCAGCGAAAGCCCGCCGCAAATGTCCCTTATCTCGCGCATCGCCTCGTCCAGCGCGCTCTTGACCACGGTCATTTCGGAAAGCCGCGCCGCCTTTGTCGATCCGTTTGCCAACCCCAACAGCCGCAGCGCCGCAAGGCTGATCAATTGGGCCGGCCCGTCATGCAGGTCGGCCCCGACCCTGCGAAGGAACCGCTCGTTGAGTTCGCTTGCCCGTCCGGCCGCGCGCTCGACGCGCAGCCGCAACTGCCGATTCTGCTCGGCGGCGCGCATGGCCTCGCTCATCCGTATCCGGAGCGCCTCGCGCTGCCGCTCGATGACCGTGCTCGCCCGGTGCACGATACCGAACAGCGCGGCACCGATCATCAGCATCATAGTCGCGACCAGCAGCCAGGTCTGCACCATCGCCCTGCGCAGCGTCGCCTGCAGGTCCGTGGCGTCCTCGTAGAACTCGGCGACCGCGATGATGTGACCGGTCCAGGCCTCACGGATCGGACTGTAGATTTCGAGCAGCGGCAGTCCTGATGCCTTCTCGTTGGCGCTCTCTTCGTCGTCGAGTTCGTCAAGTTCCGCGACGATGCCGCCAGCGAACGCCTTGCGCAGGCTTTCGGACACCGGAAAACGCCGGCCGATCATCGTGTCGTCTTCCCCATAGGCGATCAGCCCGTCCGGCTTCCAGATCTTGATGGACACCACGCGCTTCCCGAACTCGCTGCCGTCCAGCAGTTCCTCGATCGCCCGGATAGGGCCGATCGACAGCGTATCGGTCGTGTCGAGTTCCTGGGCGAGCGGCCCGATATAGCTGTCCATGAAGAGCGCCGTCGCGCCGGCGGTGTTGGAGACCACGCCTTGCGAGATCACGCTTGTCAACCAGTATCCGGCGATGATTGCCGCCCCGCACATGACCGCGCTACCGATCAGGGCGAAGCGGACCGAAAGGCTGAACGCATTGTACCGCGCCCGCAGGCCCCGGAAAAAACGCGACAATGACTTCGCCATGCAGTCGACTTACCGGCATTCGCCGGTACTGACAATTGGACGGCGGTCTGAACGCTTCAGACCAAGGTCTGGCGAGAAGCCACTTACGCCGAAAAGTCGACATCGCAAACATGTTGACCCGTAAGGACGTCCGACACCTATTGCCTAAGTGCTCGATTATCACAGAGCGGTTTCTTGGACTCCGCAAAAGCCACATCGCTAGCTGGTAGTGATCAGTGTGCTCGCCTCCCGCTCGTCGGCGCGGCGCTGCTGCCTGTTCATCGGGGGAGCAGCCGACGACGACTTTATCGGTGGGAACGATGGCGTGGCGGGTGTGTTAGTTGAGGAGATAGAGTAACCTATCCACTGGTTGAATTTCTAGTGTCAAATCGATAGAAGGGAAATTTTCCTCGATTTCATGGGGAGTATTTGCAAAGATAATTGAGCAAATACTTCCGATGGAGGGCAGAATTAAATGGCATGTCGCTTGCGCTGCACTTTCAATTTACCCTCAGCAACGGCTGACGTGGTCGCAGATAAGTTACCCAAGAATGCAACACCTTTGACGCATGACGAGGTACGCACGATATACAGCGGGAAAACTGGTGTCTACAGGTCACCAGATGTCTATTATGGTCCGAACGGAACCACAAAAGTCACTTTCGGCAAACCCAAGTCGACCGCAACAATGGCTTAGTTTACTCTTGATTGCCTCCACTATTGTGAACGAGCCAAAAACGACGGCCGGACCATTCATTCCAATTCGCCCTTGGCACGGCGGTCTGCAATTTCCCGATTTCGTACATCGGAGCCAAGGAGGAGACAGGCCAACCAACGCGTTGCAAAAGGCGTACCAACTCAGACCGGGCGTAACCATCCAGCGAAGGCGATAGGCTAGGCAACCCGTCTGGGAGGGACTTCGACGCTTCCGGTACTAGTAGCATATGTGGAACGGCCCCTTCAGGCCAAGGATGTGGTTGAGACTTTGGCCTGCGGGAGGCGGTGCGCCCATATGTCCGGCCTTTCAGTGCGGCACATGTGGCGGCTGGCCTCGATGAAGTCCGCGTCGCGGGCAGCCAAACACCGGCACGCACTTGAGGGTGCGTTGGTATCATCGGCTTGTCTCGCGTCGGGATTTCGTCCCGTGGGGTCATCATCGTCATTCTGCACCTTTGTCCCTTCGACGCGCTGCGGTTGACCGCGCCGAAAGCTTCCGTCGTCAGGACTGGTAATGTCTGCGCGCCAACTTCCTCTCAAACCGCGTCTTCGACGACTAGGACGCTGTTATCCGATGTGGCCTGCGAGGCTTTGCGTAAGCTCCTCGCACAGCCATCCACTATAACCTCAATCGGTATGCGTGGTTGGGCAAACATAGGTCAACTCTGACGGCATGTGGAACGGCCCGTTCTCCGCGGCATCATGTGCCAAGGGAGGGGCGAGTCGCCTCTGGTCTTGCTGTTGTTAGCTTAGGCACGTCCATGCGGCTCACCGCGCGCCCCGCAACAGCCCGAAATACGTGCAGGCAGCAGTATATTGCCATAGTACCCGGCCCGGTAGAGGTTTAAATTTGCGCTGTGCCAGGGTTTTCTGCCTCTCGGATGCCGACTATCCACGGAAGCGTGGCTCGGCCATGCCAGCCACTCCCACGTCAATAGCCAGGAGCGAGCCTGCCAAGGATTGGCGGGAAAGCGCTTCGCCTTCAAGGTCCCAGATCGCCGTCGTCACAAAGAGCGTTTTGAGGTCGGGGCCGCCGAACATGCAGCTCGTCGGCTTCTGGACAGGCAGTTCCACGATACGGTCGACCTGTCCTTCCGGCGAATAACGCACCAGGCGCCAGCCGTCCCATTGCGCATTCCAGAGAAAACCTTCGGCATCGATGGTCGAGCCGTCAGGCGCGGCGGCGGAGCCTTTTGTCGAGGCGAACAAGCGCTTTCGCGAGATGGTCCCGGTGTCGCGGTCGAAGTCGTAGGCATGAATGGCGCTGTCCATCGTGTCCGCGAAATAGAACGTTTTCTCGTCGGGACTCCAGGCCAGCGAATTGGAGATGCCGATCCCCGTCTCGATTTGCGTGACCGTCAGGTCGGTATCCACGCGGTAGAGCGCGGCCGTATGCTCGGAAAGCCGGTCGTCCATCGTGCCGACCCAGAACCGGCCCTGCCTGTCGCATTTGCCCTCGTTGAAGCGGTTGCGCGAAATATGCGCCTCCGGTCTAGCGATCCAGTCGATGTGGGCCGTGGCCGGATCGAAGAAGACGAGGCCGCTGGCCAGCGCGCAGATCAGGCCGCCGCGTTCGCGCAGCGCAAAGGAGCAGATACGCTCGGGAAAAGTCCACTCGTCGACCTTCCCCGAGGCATGGTCGAGCCGGCGCAGCCGGCAGCCCTCGATGTCCACCCAGTACAGCGCCTGCTCCGCGACATCCCAGACGGGAACCTCGCCGAGCTTGTCCTTCGCGGCATAGACTTCGCGCACAACAGTCATTTCACGACCTCCCCGACGAAATCCGTCTCAGCCACCGTCCCCCGGCACCTCGGCCCGCATCCCCGCGCAAGGCGAAGAAGCAAACCGCGACCAGGGTCAGCGCCCCCGTCCAGACATATTGCCAGTAGGCGGAGACATGGAGCTGGTTAAGTACGTTCTGGATGAGCATGACAAGCAGTGCGCCGACGAAAGTGCCGAACGCCGTGCCCGACCCGCCGAGGATCGGCGTGCCGCCGACAACCACCGCTGTCACCGACGCCAGCGTGAAAGCCGAACCCGCCTGCGGATCGCCCGATCCGATTCGCGCCGCAATGATCAGCCCGGCCACCGAGGCCGCGAGCCCGCTAAAAGTGTAGGCGGCGATGCGGACCCGGCCGGGCGAGATGCCGACGACCTTGGCCGCCTCGGGGCTCGCACCGGTCGCATAGAGGCGGGCACCCGCGCGGGCCCTCAAAAGGATGAGTTCGAACGCGAGGGCAAAGAGCAGCGCGGCCAGGAAGATCAGCGGTACATAACCCCAACGGATCAGGATGGCCGCACCGAGATCGGCGTTGAACCCTCCGCCCGGCGCCGGCCGCACGATCAGGGCAAGGCCCTGGACCACGGAAAAAGTCGCCAGCGTGGCGACCAGATCCGGGATTTTCAGCTTCTCGATGATCAGGCCGTTGGACAGTCCGACGAGCAGCCCCGTCGCCAGGCAGGCGGCGAGGCCGATGGGGATGGGCAGGCCGGAATCCGGCGCAAGAAGATGTGAGGCGATGGCGGTCACCAGGCTGATGACGGGACCTACGGTCAGGTCGATGCCGCCGAGCAGGATGACGGCGAGTTGGCCCAACGCCGCGATGATCAGCGGCGCGGACTGATTGGCGATCGAGGCAAAATTGCGCGGCGTCAAGAAATAGGGCGTGGCCGCTGCAGTCGCGGCGACGATGGCAAGCGTAAGGGTGGCGAGAATCAGCGTCGGCGCGTAACGCGCAAGCATCGGCCGCCTTGCACGCCGGCGCGGCTCCGCCGGCATTGCTTCGGTCCTCGCTGCCGCCGCACCGCGCGTAAAACCGGCGACCAGCCGCTCTTCCGTCGCCTCGGCGGCCGGAAGTTCGTCGACAATTTGGCCTTCCGAAAAGACGAGGATGCGGTCGGACAGGTTGATGAGTTCGATCAGGTCGGCCGAGACCACGACGACGCCCGCTCCTTGCACAGCAAGCTGCCGGATGAGCCGGTAAAGCTCGAGTTTGGTGGCGACATCGACACCCTGGGTCGGCTCGTCGAAAATGTAGATGCGCGGAGAGGACAAGAACCAGCGCGCGAAGACGATCTTCTGCTGGTTGCCGCCGGAGAGCGTGACGACAGCCTGTTCGATGGACGGCGCCTTGACGGCGAGGCGCGTCGTTTGCTCGGTGACTGCCACGCGTTCGGAGGCGGCATCGAGCAGGCCAGCACGGGCAAACCTTGCTATCTCCGGCAGAGCAACGTTTTCCCGAATCGTGTGATGAAGAAACAAGCTCTCGGCCTGCCGGTCGGCCGGCACGTAGACCACGCCGGCGGCAATCGCCTCCGCCGGAGATGCGGGCGCGTAGGTCTTGCCGTCCAGCACCATGTCGGTAACTGCGCCGCCCAATCCGAACAGGGCACGCGCCACCGCTTGCTGGCCGCCACCCTGGACGCCGGCCAGCCCCAGGATCTCGCCGCTCCTGACGGCGAGCGAGAGTTCGGGCGACCGGTCGTCGACACTGAGAGCGTTGACGGCCAGAAGCGGCTCTCCGACTGCATCCGCGCGCGCGGGATACACGAGGTCGACGGACCGGCCGACCATCATGGCGACCATCCTGTCGGGAGAAGTCTCCCCGATCGGAACGGTACCGACCACCTCTCCATCCTTCATCACGGTGACGCGGTCGGCCAGTTCCATGACCTCGTTCAGGCGGTGCGAGATGAAGACGATACCCCTGCCCTCGGCGCGCAGCCGCTTGAGGAGGACGAAAAGCTCTTCGGTCTCCGAGGCGGTCAGGGCCGAGGTCGGTTCGTCGAGAATGAGAATGCGGGCATTGCGCGACAAGGCACGGGCGATCTCCACCTGCTGCCGCTCGGCCCTCGACAGGTCGCCGGCCGGCCGACGCATGTCCACATCGGAGCCGATCGCCTCAAGCGCTGAGCGCGCTTCGTCGCGCAACCGGCGCTGGTTGACAAAAACGCGCCCGGGCTCGCGCCCGAGCGCTATGTTGGCGGCGGCGTCGAGCGTCGGCACCAGGCGCGTGTCCTGGTAGACCATGGCGATCCCCAGTTCGAAGCTGTCGGCCGGGGAGTTGATCTCGACTTCCCGGCCCTCGACGGACATCCTGCCCTGGTCGGGAGGATGAACGCCGGCGACGATGCGCATCAGCGTCGATTTGCCGGCGCCGTTCTCGCCGACCAGGGCATGGATCTCGCCCGGTCGCACATCAAAAGAGACTCCCTTCAGGGCAAGCACCCCGGGGAATCTCTTATGGACGCCGGAAACCGTAAGAAGCGCTTCGGCCACGGAGCGCCTTACGACTTGAAGATGGCGCGCAGTTCGTCGTCGGTGAGCGAGGTGTCGGCAAACACACCGTCCGGCAGGTCGGGCCGCAGGTACTTTTCGTAGTTCGCGGCGGTGATCAGCGACGGTGTCAGGATCTGCTGCTTGGCGACTTCCTCGCCCTTGAGCAGACTGACCGCGGCGCGGAGCGCGAAGATACCTTGCCAGGTCGGCTCGGACAGAAGGCCGATATCGAATTTCGGCTGGTTCGGCTTCTCGGCCTTGTAGAGTTTCAGGAGCCCGTTGTAGTCGTCGCCGGTGACCGGGACGAGCGGCTTGCCGGCGGCGAGCAGCGCCTTCATGGCGCCCGCCGCGTTCTGCCCACCGTCGCACCAGACGCCGTCGATCTCAGGATAGGCGGCAATGAGATCGGCCATGACGACCTTCGCCTTGTCCTCTTCCCAGAAGGCGTCCTTGAATGTTAGCACCTCGATGCCGGGAGCGAACGCCTTCTGTGCGCCCTCCCAGCCGGCGGCGGTGTAGGAATTGCCCGGCAGTCCGCCCAGCGCGACCACCTTGCCTTTGCCGCCCAGGGCATCGTTGAGCCATTTGCCGAGGACGCCGCCCTTCTTGACCGGGTCGGTGCCGACATAGGTGCTCCAGCCCTCGCCATCGACGGGAAGGTTGAACGGCACGGTGACTACACCCTCGTCGGTCGCGCTCTTCAGCACCGGCGCCACCGCCGATCCGGAATTGGCGATGACAAGAATTGCGTCGACCTGCTGGTTCACGAGCGTCTCGATGTCGTTCACCTGCTTGTTGATGTCGCCCTGGCCGTCGACCACGATGAACTCGGCGATGTCAGGCGTCTTCTTGGCTTCCGCCTGCAGCGCTGCGATCGCCATGGCGCGCCAGGAATTGCCGGAGAAGCCGTTGGAGAAGCCGATGCGATAGGGACCGGGTTTGGCCATGCCCTTCACCATCGCGCCAACCGGCGTGAGTTGCGCCCCCTCCTGGGCGAATGCCCGGGTACCGAGCGCCAGGCCAGCGGCCAGTCCCGCCGCACCGCTCAATACGGCCCGGCGGCTTATTGAAGAATGAAACAAGGTCTTCATGCTGCTTTCCTCCGTTGCAGTAAGTCGGCTCAAATGGCCGAACCCGTTCGACGCGACATCGACAGCACGCGGTAGGCAAGGACGCTGACCAGGATCAGCAGGCCCTGCACGACCAGTTGGGTGCCGCTCGATACTCGTATGATGTTGGTGAAGCTGGACAGTTCGGTGATGAACACGGCGCCGCCCATGGTGGCCAGAACGCTCCCCGCCCCGCCGGTCAGCGCAGCCCCGCCGACGACCACGGCGGCCACCGAAGTGAGCATGAACTGGTTGCCGATGCCGAGCGAGGGGGAACCTGTATAGGCCGTCAGCAAAAGGCCGCCGAACGCGGCCGTCAGCGACGACAGCATATAGGCCGACAGGTCTATCCGGAGCGTCGACACGCCCATCATGCCTGCTGCGCGCGGATTGGCGCCGGTGGCATAGAGCCGCCTGCCCCAGACCGTCTTGCGTGTCATCACCAGAAGCAAAAAAGTCAGCGCGATCCAGAACAGCGTCGGCACGGGTAGGCCGAAAAGCGCGCCGTTGCCCACCCACTGGAACGACGCCGGCGTGCCGCCGGACGGCGCGCCGCCGGTGTAGACCAGTGCTGCGCCGAACAGGATCGAGTTCATGCCGAGCGTGGCGATCAGCGGCGTGATTCCAAGCGCGGCGACCAAAAGCCCGTTTATGGCGCCGACAGCCAGCGCCAGGAAGACGACCATGCCCACGGCCAGCGGAATATTCTCGCTGAGGCCTGCCATCAGGCTTGCCGCGACGATGTTGGTCAGCGTCACCACGCCTGCCTGGGAAAGATCGATGCCGCCGGTGAGGATCACGATCGTCTGGCCGGCGGCGATGACGCCGAGGAAAGACGCAACCTGCAGGATGTTGATCACCTGGCCAGTGCTGAACATGGCCGGAGACAGCAGCCCCGACACGACATAGAGACCGGCGACGGCGATCCAGACGGCGCCGAAGCTGCTCAGGATTTGGCTGACGCGCCCTGGCGACATGCCTATTCCCCGTTCCGAGTGCGCTGGCGTTCCTGGACGATCACAGCGAGGATCAGCAGGGCCCCCTTTGCGAGCAATTGGTAGAAGGTCGGCACGCTGGTCAGGATCATGCCGTTGTTCAGCACGCCTATGATCAGCACGCCCAGCATGGCCCCGACGATGGTGCCCTTGCCGCCTTGCAAGGCGCAGCCGCCAAGGATGGCTGCCGTGATCGCCTCGAGTTCGAGTCCCTGGCTGCCCGAAGCCGGCTGGCCTGACATAGTGCGGCTGGCCAGCACGATGCCGGCAATGGCCGCCGCGCAGCCGCTCATCGCATAGATGCCGACCTGGTAGCGGTGCACCGCTATGCCGGCGAGCCGGGCGACCGTGGGATTTCCGCCCATCGCATAAATGTTGCGTCCCACGATCGTCTCGCGGGTGAACACGATGAACGCCGCCATAACCGCGATCAGCAGCCAGATCGCGAAGGGCAGGCCGAGCAGCGTGCCGGTGCCGAGCAGGCGTAGGCCGTCTCCGACGATCGGGATCGAGTTGCCGTTGTTCATCAGATAGGCCAGCCCGCGGAACGCGGACATCGTGCCGAGCGTCGCGATAACCGCGTTCACCGGTCCATAGACGATGATCAGCCCGTTGACGGCGCCGGCCAGCAAGCCAGCCGCGAGGCAGGCAAGGATGCCCAGCGGTATCGAGCCTGTCTCCTGTAATGCCACAGCCAGGACCATGGTGCTCAATCCGACGATCGAGCCGACCGAAATATCAAGCCCTCCGGATACGATCACGACAGTCTGGGCCATGGCGAGAATGCCGAGAATGGTGACCGCAAGCCCGATATTGATCAAGTTGCGCGGCGTGAAGAACACGTCGGGACGAAGCGCACCGAATATGGCAAGCAGTACGACCAGTGAGATCAGCAGGCTGACGTTCTGGGCGCCGATCCGGCTGAACCAGCCTCTGGACGCCGGGCGAACGTTGGTGATGTCGGCGGTCACGATGCTTTCCTTTCCCTAAACTCGGTCTCGGGGCGCATCGCCAGCGCCAGCACCATCTCTTCCGTCGCGTCCTGCCATGCAAGCTCGCCGCTGACGGTGCCGTCCTGCATGACGATCACCCTGTTCGCTAGGCCGAGAAGCTCGGGCATTTCCGACGAAATCAGCAGGATGGCGAGGCCCTGCTCGGCGAGGCTCTCGATGAGCCGGTAGATTTCGGCCTTCGCCCCGACATCGATGCCTCGCGTCGGCTCGTCGAGGATGAGCACTTTGGGCCCCCGCGCCTGCCAGCGGGCGAAGACGACCTTCTGCTGATTGCCACCCGAGAGCTTGCCGACCGCTTGGTCGATTGAAGGCGTCTTCACCCGCAGTTGGGAGACATGGTGGTCAACCAGCGCCCGCTCCCTGCGGTGGCTGAAGAAGCCGAGGCGCGAAATCTTGTCGGGCACGACCAGGCTGACGTTGGCACGCACCGATTGCTGCAGCAGCAGCGCCTCCTGCTTGCGGTCCTCCGGCACCAGGCCAATGCCGGCGCGCACCGAGTCCGACGGCTCGCGCGGCAGGTATGCGGCGCCAGACACCTCCATGCTCCCGGCAACAAGCGGATCGACGCCGATGATGGCGCGGGCGACCTCGGTGCGTCCCGCGCCCACCAGGCCGCCCAGGCCGACGATCTCGCCGGCGCGGATTTCGAGGCTGACATCGTGGATCTTCGACGTCGCCACCCCGGACAGCTTCAGCAGCACCGGGCCGACTGTGCGCTGGCGGCGGTTGAACAGGTCGCTGACCGGTCGGCCGACCATCAGGCGGACCATCTTGGCCTCGTCCAGACGCGCCATGGGCTCGTCGGCCACCCGCTGGCCATCGCGCATGACGACGCAGCGATCGGCAAGGCCGACTATCTCGCGCAGCCGGTGCGAGATATAGACAATGGCGACACCATCGGCCTTGAGGCGGCGGATCACGCTGAAAAGGCGTCCGGCTTCGTCCTCGGTGAGCGACGATGTCGGCTCGTCGAAGGCGATCAGCCGCGCGCCCGGCCTGAGCGCCCGCATGATCTCGATAAGCTGCCGCAACGCCGGGCTCAGCCCCTCGCATCGCTGCGTCGGGGACAGGACCTCGTCCATTGCGAAGGTGCGCAGCAGGTCCCCAGTGCGGCGGATCAGGTCGGCACGGTCCAGGAAGACCGCGCCGCGTGAACGCATGTCGCCGATGAAGATGTTCTCCGCGACGGTCAGCTCCGGAATGATCTCCGGTTCCTGGTGGATAACCCGGATGCCGAGCGCATGCGCGGCGCGCGGCGAGGAAAGCGACACGGGTTTGCCGTCGACAAGGACGTGCCCGCTGTCCGGCTGATGCTCTCCCTCCAGCATGCGCATGAGCGTCGACTTGCCGGCCCCGTTCTCGCCGACGAGCGCCGTCACCGTAGCGGGAGCGAAACCGACCGACACGTCGCGCAGCGCCTGAACCACGCCGAAGCGTTTCGAGACCCCCACGACCTCGACGGCGTGCTCGTGGCTCATTCGCGCGCGATCCCAGCCGGAACCGCGCGCCCTGCGCAGTGCATCGTGTCCGCTACTTGCAACCCAGCGTATCCTTGAACTGGCCGAAATTCGCCGCGTTGATCAGGGTGGCGTCCTGGAAATATTCCTTGATCATCGGCTTGCCGTTAGCTTCGTCATAGAGCGCCTGGATTGCGGCGGCGCCGTGCTTGGCGCTGTCCAGCCACATCGTGCCGCGGAAGCCGGTCGGCTGGCCCGAGGCGAAAGCCTCGCAGGACCGCGAACCGTCGATGCCGATGCCAATCACGTTGCTCGCGGCAAGGCCGGCATTCTCCGTGGCGCGCACGCCGCCCAGCACGCCGTCGTCGTTGCAGGAGAAGAACACCCATTTCTCGGCGTCGGAATGGGCGGTCAGCGTGGTCGACACAACGTCGATCGAGTTCACCATGGTGTTGTCGTAGGGGATCGACAGGACGCGCGCCTCGGCGCCGGGGACCGCTGCCACCAGCGCCTCGCGTGCACCCTGGTTGCGCCGCATGCAGGTGTCCGCCTTCTGGTCCTCGATCGAGCCGATCCGCACCTTGGACAGATCCTTGTCCCAGCCTTCCTCCTTGAGAATGCGGGCGATCTCGGTTCCGACCTGCTTGCCGATGTTCATGGCGTTCATGCCGACATAGGCGACGGGCGACCCATCGGCGAAGGCGATGTCGTCGTCGACTGCGATCAGGCCGATCTTGGCGGCCTTGGCTTTGTCCGCGACGACCGGGCCGAGCGCACGGTCCGGAACAACGACGGCAATGCCCTTCACCCCATCGCCGACATAGGTGTCGAAGGTGGTGACGGCCAAATTGGCGTCGAACTGCACGTCCTGGACAAGCAGGTCCACGCCGAGCTCGGCAGCCTTATCCTTGGCGCCCTGCACCTCGCGGACGAACCAGGGATGGTCGCCCATCTTGTTGATGTAGCCGAACTTCATCTTGTCCTGGGCGCCGGCGCCCAGGCTGGTCAGCGCGATGGCGGCCGTGGCGGCAGCCAGCAGGCCTGCCCTCAACATCGTGTTCATAACTCTCCTCCTTGACGATCTCGGTCCGGTAACGATCGGGCTTTCCTGCCTCCGGCGACCGGCCGCCGGCGAAACCTCATTCGTGATAGAGAACGGAACGGCCGCCATCGATGACGATGCAGGCCGCGTTGATGAAGGGCGCCTCGTCGCTGCCCAGGAAAACCGCCGTCATCGCCACCTCCTCCGGCCTGCCGATGCGGCGCGGCGGGTGAAGATCGTGGGCCCGCTGTCGCTCGGCCTGCGGGTCGGCGAATGTGTTCCAGTAATCGACGGCGATCTGCGTCTCGATGTAGCCGGGCGCTATTGCGTTCACCCGGATGCCGTCGGCCGCGTATTGCACACCAAGCGCGCGCACCAGCCCCAGCAACCCGTGCTTGGCCACCGGATAGGGAAAGGTGGACGGTATGATCGCGAACGAATGACAGGACGCAATCGCCACGACCGAACCGGCCTTCTGGCTCCTCATCGCCGGAAGCACCGCTTTCGCCGAATACCAGATACCGTCGAGATCGACCGCAAAGCAGCGCCGCCATTCCTCCTCCGAGGTTTCGAGCGGTTCGTGAAAAACATTGATGCCGGCGTTGGCGACAAGGATGTCGATGCGGCCGAATTTCTTGAGCGTGCTTTTCGCCATGGCCTCGCAGGATGTGGCGTCTGCGACATCGGTCTCGATGAACAAGGACCGCAAGCCGCCGTCCGCCAGTGCCGTCGCGACCCGGCTGCCGCTCTCGGCATCCTTCTCCGCGACCACGACGATCGCGCCCTCGGCCGCCATGGCGCGCGCCGTAGCCTCGCCGATGCCGCGCCCGGCGCCGGTGATGACGGCCACTTTTCCGTCGAGCCGGCCCAACATCGTCACCAGTCCGCGATGGTGCCGTCGGCAAGCACGGCGTTCGTCGTATGTATGACCTCGGGTTGGTAAGGGTGTTTCGCGGCGACCGCCTCGTCGACTTCCACGCCAAGACCCGGCGCGTCGGGCACCTGCCAGCAACCGTCGACCATCTTTATCGGGCCCTTGACGACCTCGAAATACCACGGCACGGCGCCAACCATCTCCTCCTGGATCAGATGGTTCGGCGTCGAGACCGCGAAATGCAGTGCCGCCGCCCCCGCGATGGGCCCGAGCGGATTGTGCGGCGCCACCCCGATCGACACCGCTTCCGCCATCGCCGCGATCTTCTTGGCTTCCAGCAGTCCGCCGCAATGGCAGATGTCCGGCTGGACGATGTCGACACCGCGCGCCTTGAACAGATCGTCGAATTCCGGCCGGTCGACCAGTCGTTCGCCGGACGCGATCGGCACGCGCGACTTGGCGGCGACCTGCGCCAGTGCCAGCGTCTCGCCTGGCGGCAGAGGCTCCTCTACGAACATCGGGCGGCCGGGCGTCAGTGCGTCGATATAGGCCAGCGCGGTCGCGGCCGAGGCCGGCCTGCCGTGGAAGTCGACCATGATCTCGACTTCCGGCCCGACGGCGCGGCGCAGGGCTTCCATGAGACGTCCGACCTTGTCCACGTCGGGCAATGGCGCGTAGTAGTGGGTGTAGGGAACGAACACCGCCTTCAGCGCGCGATATCCCTTCGACACCACCTCGGTGGCGCGCCCGACCAGCGGCTCCTCGTCGAGCGACTCGTAGACGGCACGCATGTCGCCCAGGCCGAGATGCGTGTAGACCTTGACCCGGTCCCGGACCTTGCCGCCCAGCAGCCGCCAGACCGGCTGGCCGAGCCAGCGGCCCATAATGTCCCACAGCGCCAGCTCGATCCCCGAGACTGCCGACATGCCGATGACGCCGAGCCGCCAGAAAGAGTGCTTTTTCAGGATGCGGACGGCCTGCTCGATGTCGCGCGGATCGCGCCCGATCAGCAGCGGCGCGAGGTCGTTCACCGCACCGACAACGGCCTGTGTCTTCCACTCCAGCGTGGCCTCGCCCCAGCCGTACAAGCCGTGCTGGTCGGTCTCGACGCGCACGAACACCCAGTTGCGCATCTCCGCGTTCACGACGCGGGTGCTGATCGAAGCGATTTTCAACCGCAGCTCCTCCCAGAGCCTTAGATCATATGATGTCGAACTATCATATGATCTAAAATGCCGTCAAGGCATTGCTAGGGAGCGAGATGCAGATCGTCCGCGGCGATGTCCAGAAGCCGGTTCATGGCAAGGCGCGCGCCGGCGGTATCGCGAATCCGGATGGCATCTAGCACCGCATTGTGCGCGGAGAGCGCGCGCGACTGCGCTTCCATGAGCGGATTGGTGACAACGAAGGTGGCACGCAACGCGGCCTCCAGCATACCGACGAGACCGCTTAGCACCACATTGTGGCTGGCGGCGATCACCGCCTTGTGGAAGGCTAGGTCGCCTTGGCAGACCCCTGCCGGATCATGCGGGATGCCGGCAACCATGGCCTGGTAGCCTCGCTCGATCTCTGCAAGGTCGGCTCCGGTCGCGCGTCTTGCCGCAAGCTCCGCTGCGGCGGGCTCGAATATTCGGCGCGCTTCCAGCAATCCAGCCAAAAGTTCCTGGTCGTCCTGAATGGCTGGATGCCAGCTCAGCACGACCGGATCGAGCAGGCGCCAGCTTTCGCGTGGCAGAACCCTGACGCCGGCGCGCCGCCGTGCCTCGACCAGGCCCTTTGCAGACAGAACTTTGACGGCCTCGCGCACAGAGGTGCGGCTGACGCCCAACATTGCGCAAAGATCGTCCTCGCGCGGCAAGGCATCGCCCTGAGCGTAATCGCCTGCGAGAATGCGGCTGCCGAGAACGTTAACGACAGCGTCGTGCACCGTGGAGCCCCGCTGATCGGCGGCCGGGCCTATGGCAAGCGCGACTGCGGAAACGGGTGATTCCACGGAAAATCCTTTCGCCTTTCACGAGGCTCCATTGCGGCCCGTTGTAAGGGGCGTTACGTCTTATGTAAACGGCATATCATACGACCTATCTGTTTCAGGATCGGAAATGTTTCGACTTGCAAGCGGCCCTTTGGAGGCCGACATCAGCCCACAGGGCGGTAGCCTGGTGCGATTTTCCCGCGTTGTCACGCATGGCGAAATCCCCCTCCTTTCCCGTGGCCGATCCGGTCGCGGTGAAGCGCTGTGCTTCCCGCTGGTGCCGTTCGGCAATCGCCTTCGGGACAATTGTTTCAACTTTGCCGGAACAGCCTACAAGCTGCCCGCAAACACAGCTGCCGATCCACTCTATCTCCACGGCGACGGGTGGCTTGGTTCATGGACAGCGCTTGCTTACAGCCGCAACACACTGTCGCTTGAGTATAGGCACGATATCGACGGCCCTTACCGGTATCGAGCGGAGCAACACTTCGCGTTAAGCGACCGGAACTTGACCGTATCGCTCTCGGTCACCAACCAAGGTGAAGGCGCACTGCCGTACGGCCTAGGCCTGCATCCTTTCTTTCCCCTCACGAAGCAAACGGTCCTGACTTTCGCGGCCGAAAGATACTGGCTGCAAGACGCCGCGCTCCTTCCACTCGGCAGCGAACCCGTTCATGGCGCGATGGACTTTTCGCGGGGACGGTCGCCGGCAACCGGCTGGATGAACACTGAGTTTGAGGGCTGGACCGGCCGCGCCGAAATCGCTTGGCCCGAAACCAAATCGCGTCTTGTCATCGAGGCCGATCCCATCTTTTCGAGATGCATGATGTTTGTCTCGGGCCAAGGATTCGATCCCACGTATGAAGACGACTATTTCTGCTTCGAGCCGATGACACACGGCGTTGACGGCCATCATCGCCTCCATCTTGCTGGCCTGGTGCTGCTTCAGCCCAGCGAAACGCTGCAAGGCTCCTGTAGGTTCACCGTCACCTAGTCTTACTGAGTCACAACTGGTAGCAGACGCTGCTCAACGATTTGGCTTCTCGGGCGAAGCGATGTTTCCGGTGCCGATCCCGCGAACGCCGGCCAATCAATATTGCCTTTATAAGTGCCAATGTTGGCGGTCATTGACCGGCCCGTGCGCTAGCATTGCCATCGCCATTGCAGGCGATTGCATCAATGGTCACGATGGCTCCTTCGAACCCGCCCGCTTCGGCAAGACGTTCCAGCAGCACCGGGATGGCGGCAAGTTCGTTGGACTTGTCGGCGACCGCTTCCTGCCCAAGCACAAGGCCGGAGGTGGTGGCGAAGGCCGAAACCAGATGCAGCGCCGGTTGGCCGGCGCCTCGGTCGTGACTGCGCCGCGCGGTCTTGCCATCGATGGCCACAAGCTCAGGCCGATCCGGCCAGCAGGCTCGAACCCAGTCGGTGTAGCAGGCCGAGAACTGCCGCGGATTGATCCGGTTCATCAGTCGCCCGTGAACTATCCACAAGCCGTTGATCTGACTTTGTAATCTGTGAGTACGGTGCGTTTGGAATTGCAGGATAGGCGGTGTTTGATGGTTGTTTTCTTGCAATTTGGTTTTCGATTCCCTTGTCGGCCGAGGCGTGATTCACTCGGTTTGGCGGGCGAATCGAGGCGACGGCAATGTCCAGGCCACGCGAGAAGTGCGAGACGGGGGAGCAGGATCTGTTCCGCGCCCGGCTCGATCAGATCATCAACATGAGACATGAGCTGGTACGGCTGGCGCAGGCGATCGACTGGCCGGTGCTGGAAGCGCGTTTCGGCGCGGTCTATTCGGACGGACCGGGCATGCCGCCGCTGCCGACGCGGCTGATGGCGGGGCTGGCGATCCTGAAGCACACCTTCGACCTGTCGGACGAGGTGTTGTGCGCTCGGTGGGTGGAGAACCCCTATTTCCAGTATCTCACCGGCGAGGAATTCTTCCGTCACGAGCTGCCCTTCGACCGCTCGTCGATGACACGCTGGCGCCAGCGCATGGGTGAGGAACGGATCACGATCCTGCTGCAGGAGAGCCTCGCGGTGGCGGTCAAGAGCGGAGCGATGAAGCCGGCCGATACGCGCCAAGTGATCGTCGACACCACGGTGCAGCCGAAGAACGTGATGTTCCCGACCGATGCAAAACTCATCCAGCGGGCGCGCGAGCGGCTGGTGCGGCTGGCCAGCAAGGCGGGGCTCGGACTGCGCCAGACCTATGTGCGGGTCGGCAAGCTTTCACTGATCAAGCACCAGCGCTATGCGCACGCCAAGCAGTTCAAGCGGGCGGGCAAGGCACTGCGCAAGCTCAAGACCTATCTCGGCCGGACTGTTCGCGACATCTCCCGCCGGATCGCCGGCAATGCCGAGTTGGAGGCGCTCTTCAGATGGCCGCTCTACCAGGCATCGGCAGTTCTGCAGCAGAGGCAGCGCCAGCGCGGCCGAAAAATCTACTCCCTGCATGCCCACGAGGTCGAGTGCATCGGCAAGGGCAAGGCACGCGCCCCTTACGAGTTCGGGGTGAAGGTGTCGGTGGCCACCACGCTTAAGCGCTCGAAGGGCGGTCAGTTCGCCCTTCATGTAAAGGCGCTGCCGGGCAATCCGTATGACGGCCACACGCTGAAAGCGATCATCCCCGACATGGAAAAGACCATTGGCAGCGAGATCGGCCGCATCCTCGCCGACGCCGGATACCGCGGCCACAACGCACCCGACAGCCACAAGCTCAGGGTCTTCACCGCCGCCCAGAAACGCCGTGTCACACCGGCCATCAAGCGTCAGATGCGCCGACGCTCGGCAATCGAGCCCGTCATCGGCCACGTCAAGGCCGAGCACCGCATGGGCCGCAACTATCTCGCCGGCGAGCACGGCGACGCCATCAACGCCATCGACGCCGCCGCAGGCTACAACTTCTCGCTCCTGCTCAACTGGTTCAGGAACCTTTTGTGCCTGCTCATCGCAGCCATCAACTGCCAGACAAAATCTCGCCCAGCCTGATCCGCTTCATTCTTAACGGTCGACTCATCAGGATCGTCAGCCAACGTCCTGTCGGCACCCCGTGATGATTTGGCAGGAAACGACGCAAAAACGCCAGGTGGGCCTCGCCCCAGGCGGCGATGTGGTCATAGCCATCGCAGTCGGCGATCGTTCCGCAAACCGCCAGAAGCAGCACCTCGGCCAGCGGATAAGCCACGCGGTGCGGCGGGCGGCTATCCTCGATAACCGAAAAATGCGCCAGCAGCGTGTCGCCAAGGGCAGTGCGGGCAGCCGGGGCCGACTATCTTCTGGCCATCAAGGCCAACCAGCCGACCCTGCGCCGCGAGATCGAGATCTTCTTCGCCGATGCTCCGCAAGCCAGCCTCGAGCGCGCCGGCGACATCGACAAGGGCCATGGCCGCATCGAACAGCGCACCGTCACGGTGGCGCGGGAGGTCGAATGGCTGCGCGGCGACCGGCGTTTCCCCGGTGAATTGCGTCTGCCCGATGTCGCCGCCGTCATCAAGGTCGCGAGCAGGGCCGAACTGAAGGATCGCTGCCGTTTCGAGACGCGCTACTGCATCACATCGGCCAAGCTCGTCGCACAAGCCGCCGCCAACGCCCTTCGCAGCCATTGGCGCATCGAAAACCAGCTCCATTGGGTTCTCGACGTCGTCTTCAAAGACGATCAGTCGCGCCTGCGCAAGGGACACGGCGCCAAGACCATGGCTGCCGTCCGGCACTTCGCCATCAACCACCTCAGGCAGGCCGAAGAACCGGCCAGACCCCCAAACACCGGGTTACGCCACAAAACCAACAAGCCGCCGGCGCCACGCAAAAATAGCATCAAGCTACCCCGAAAATGCGCCGCTTGGGACACTCAATATCTCGGCACAATCCTGAACGCTAAAATCCGTTAACCTGGATTCGAGGCCTTGCTTCGGAGGTCGGCAGGTTTGCGCCGAAAGTCTTCGTCGACTAAGGTCAAAGCTCGGTGCATCGAGCGAGGACTCGTGGGACCGGCCATGCGAAAACGCCAAGCGGGGAGGTCCACATGATCTCGCGTCAGCGCTTTCTGATCGTTGTGCTCCTTCTCGCTGCCTACCCGCTTCGAGCCCCAGCCCAGGACAGCGACTTCGCGGGTCTAGTCGACATCGGTGGCGATCGGAAGATGTATCTCGAATGCCGGGGCGTCGGATCGCCAACCGTCTTCATCGTTCCCGGTGGTAGGGCTGCCGCCGACGAGTGGACGACGACCTCGCCAATTTTCAATGATGTTGCAAAGTTAACAAGGGTCTGTGTCTATGATCGACCGGGAACGCCGCTTGCCAACGGCAGCCCTAGCCGCAGTGACCCGGCGCCAATGCCGACCACCGCGGGCGCCTCGGTCGCCGACCTCCATGCGCTGGTCGTCACAGCGAAGATCGAGACGCCGTTCGTGATCGTCGGCCACTCCTATGGCGGTCTGGTCGTCCGGCTCTTTGCGATGACCTACCCTCAAGACGTGGACGGGATCGTGCTGGTCGATGCCCTGTCCGAATTCCTGCGTTCGGAGGAGACGACGGAGGAGTGGGCATGGCAAAAGAAGATCCTCAACGGCGACCTTACCGAGGCCCTCAAGGTTTACCCGCATCTCGAACGGGCGGATGCGGATGTCAGTTTCGATCAACTGCTCGCCGCCTCGCCGCTCCAGCCGATGCCCCTTGTCGTGCTGAGCGCCGATGTTCAGTGGGGACCGCTCGTCCAGGGTTTCATCGAGCAGGGCATGCTCGCACCCGACACCCCCCAAACGTCGGCTATGTCACCGACCGCGCTCGGAAGGTTGCTCAAGCCAATCTCGCCGCGCTCGTTCCTGGCTTGAAGCACGTGACGAAGACCAACAGCGGTCACTTGATCCACGTCGACAATCCGCAACTCGTTACCGACTCCATTCGCGAAATCGTCGAAGCGGCGGGCGCGGGTAAAACGGCGCTGGTGCCCTGACGAAACCACGTCCGGCGTGTGCCAATGCACCGGTTGGGTCAAGGCAAAGGTGCAGCAACTGTTGGGCAACATCGGCGTTGCGCCAGGAGTTATTCTTCGCACCCTGAAACCGTCGACGAACCGGCGCCACAAAGGGCACGCCACGGATAAAAAAGCTTGATCGATCTCTCGGATGGGTCCGCGCAACAATTCGCGACGGCCAGTTTTCCTACGTCGGGTCAGCCTGGATGGTTGTTGACTACCCAGCGGTATTTGTCGTTCAGTCATAATCGCGCATTGGTGGTCAAAGACGTCGTTCTCAGCGTCGCGGGTGCACGCCATCAATATCGAGAGACAATGGAAGCGGGAGAGGGGGGGGGTAATATATATGACGACGCGTAGGCAATTCCTAACATACAGCGCGCTTGGGATCGGCGCCTTCACCTTTGCCCGATCGCCGCTGGCCTTTGCCCACGACACGTCATCGCTGATCGATCCGGTGACCGCGATGCTTGAACGGCTCGCACCGCTCGGCTGGCGGCAACTGCTGCTCGACGTCACCGGCGGCGACCTCGATATCGGCGCCGACGACCTCGCGGCCGCGCTCGCCAAGCCGCTGCCGCGCATCGACCGCAGCTATCCCGGCTTCGGCGATTTCTGGGTCGCTGGCGTGCGCGCCGTCGAGCCGGGCAACCCCGACAAGAGCCTGCTTTATCACGCCCTCGCCTCGCCGACGGTCGTGGCCGACCGTGCGGGTAAGGAACTCGGCGGCTTTCCGACACTCGCGGAGATCGAGGCCGTCGAGAACTACATTTACGGCGTCGTCCCGCCCTCACTTGTCGAGTTGCGCAGGCGGGCCAACGGCGCGCCGCTCGGAATCGTCGTGTTCGCCCCGCAGTACCAGAATGCGCCGATGTCAGTGCATGGCAGGCACGCGGAACTCTGCTTCGCGCGCTCCGGCATCGCCCGGCTCGGCACGATCGGCCCGGTCTACGACCCCAAGGCCCGCGGCTTCGTTGCGCTCGACGACGCGCGACCCTTTGACTTCCGCGTCACGCCTCGCCGCTTCGCTCCCTATCTGGCGGTAGAGATGAAGGGCGCCTCTCCCAGCTACGGGCCTCAGGATCCACAGCCCGGCGACGACAAGCTCTCGTTCTGGGTTCCCATCCACAAGCTGTTCAGCGGCAGCGAGTGCATCGCCGGCCTCGATCTGGAGGTCGAGCTGCGCCGCGGCCTGCGCAATGACGGCCTCGCCCAGTTCCATCGCTTCCTCGATCTCGCCGGGCTCAAGAACAACTGGCGCGGCGAGGATCTCGACAACTTCCCCTTTGTGATCAAGGACGAGAAGATCGGTTCCTTCTCGACGCGCGCCGGCTTCGGCCACGGCGTGCTAGAGCCGCGTCCCAATCCGCTGGTCACTCAGGCGCAATATGAGGGGCGCCTGCTCACCTTCCCGGTGGACGGCCGCTACACCTCGGATCCGCTGAACCTGCAGCTTTCGGCGATGCAGATCCTGCCGATTGCCGACGATCAGGAAGAGCCGCGCTTTATGCTCGATGCTGCGCAAAACACCCAACGACCGGCACCTGAATACATCAATATTCGACACCGCGTCCTGCCCAACGGCCAGATCGAGAACCTTAACGAGCGCCCCGACATGGACGCGATCATCGCGGCCGGCGGCTACGAGGCGCTGCACTATTATGACGGCGTCGGCGATGGCTGGATCGAGGGGCACTGCCCGCAGCTGGCCGAGTACGTGGAAGAGGCGCGCTATGCCTATGCCATGGTGGCGCTACCCGACTTCTTTCCGAATGTGACCCAGCGCGACTTGATGGTGTGGTGGCAGACCGAGGTGCCGGCGCCGATCCGCGACGCGCTGTGGGCGCTGCATCCGCTCGCACTGTCGCAGATCCGCATGGCCGCCAATATCACGCTGCCAGTTGGCTTCAGTCTCGAAGACACGACGATCACCACAATCGTCACCCAGCCGCAAGACGGGGATTCCCCGGCACAGGTGCCTAGCGGTCCGTGGCACGTGCGCAAGACCGGGTTGCCGGACGGCTCGCCGGGCCTGTTCGACCCAGGCTGGGACACCAGCCAGAACATCTTCTACACCGATCCCAACAAGCCGCTGCAGAAATTCATGGCTGGCTACGGTCTGGGCTCCCCCTTCATCGAGGACGCAAAGCTCTGCGCCGCACTCGGCGCCTACTGGCCGGGCGTGGCCCCGGACTCGACGCGCACCTTCCCGCCCGACAAGGCCATCGGCGGAGCGGTCTATCCCTATCCGACCATCGTGCCGCTGACCGATCAGGAGATCGGCAGCGAGCCGCTTGCGGACGGGCGATACCTTCCTTGGGACGGCGTGCGTGGACCGCGCCTGATCACGGTCGGCAACAAGCCGGTGGTTGCCTATCCTAATGCCTATCGCGTCGACTACATCGATATTGTCGGGACGATGACGGCGGCACTGACCGCGCGTGTCGACGCGCCCGAGTACAAGGCGCGGGTGCTGGCGATGGAGGCGGTCTACTGGGCGCTCGGCATCCACGATCCCGAGTTCGTGCAGCGCTTCGGCGCCGAGACGGCGGTCTACAAGGTGCTGCAGGCCAAATCGGCCTGGGCTGTCATCTCTTTCCGCACAGTTGCCGGCGACGATGACGAACTGCACGAGGCCCAGCAGGCAACGGGGACAGTGCTCGAAGGGCCGCGACGCTACCGCTTCCACGTCTATCGCTGGGGCAAGGAAGAGCCCGACCCGGCCGACATGCACACGACCCATCTCGAGGTGCTCGAGCAGGCGGTGATGTACGTTTCGGGTAACACGGTTCTCCTCCAGCGGGACGGCCCAGCGTGGACGACCGACCATTCGATGCCGACGTAGTCGTCGTCGGCGAAGGACCGGCGGGAAGCGCGGCTGCCATAGCTTGCGCGACACAAGGCTTGCGGGTCGTGCTATGCGAGCGCGAGGCTGCTGGACGTGATAGACCGGGCGAGACGCTCCATCCGGGCGTCGAGCCGGTCCTGGCCCAGCTTGGCGTTGCCGACCAACTCCCTGGCGTGGTCGGCGTGCGCCATGGCGGTATCTGGATCGAGTGGGGCAGGCCGAGGCGCTTCGAGTCGTTCGGCGGCGACACCGCCGGTCCGTGGGCCGGCTTTCAGGTCTGGCGCGCCGGCTTCGATGCCATGCTGCTCGAACAATCCCGAGCGCGCGGCGTCGAGGTGCGCGAGCGCTGTGCCGTATTCGATGCGATTACGCGCGATGGCGCCGTGTGCGGCGTAGTGACTGCCGAGGGCGAAATAACAGCCCGCATGGTGGTGGATGCCAGCGGTGCCGCACGTTGGCTCGCCCGTGCGCTTGAGATCAGGAGCCCGCCGCGCTCGCCGCAGCTGATTGCCCGATACGGCTATGTCGAGGGTGCCTGCCCTGCCCGCGACGAGGCCCCGCTCCTCGTCGGCACGGCTTCGGGATGGACCTGGACCGCGCGGGTGCGCCCCGGCGTCTACCAATGGACCACGGTCCGGTTCGATTCCATCGGTGCTGACGAAGGACCGCCGGAGGAACTCATCAACCTAGCGCCGCATGGACGTACGCGCGGCGCGGACGTGACATGGCGGCTCGCGGAGCGGACTGCGGGACCGGGATGGATCATTGCTGGCGACGCCGCCGCCATTCTGGACCCAACCTCGTCGCACGGAGTGCTGAAGGGCCTACTTTCCGGTATCACCGCCGGCCACCTCATCGCAGCCGGCCTTGCCGGCAAGGCGCCGCCGGCTGAGTTGGCGGCAGGGTATCACAGCTGGATCGAGGGCCGGTTCAATACCGATGCGCGCAGGTTGCGGCAGTTCTATCGCGAGATCGGCGCACCGGGTTTCTGACAGAGCATCAGAACGTCGGGAGGCGCGGCCCGACCGATGTATTTGCCACGGCCAGCCAGCCCCGCTGTCAATGCGATTGGCCGGATGGTCGCCGACGCGGCCGATCAGATCCGTGAGATAGGCCTCCGGATTGATCCCGTTCAGCTTGCAGGTCTGGATCAGGGTGTAGAAGACGGCCGCTCGCTCGCCGCCGGCGTCCGAGCCGAGGAAGGTCCAGTTACGTCGCCCGAGTGTCAGGGGGCGGATCGCGCGTTCGGCGGCATTGTTGGTCATCTCAAGACGGCCATCTTCGGTGAAGCGGCAGAGCGCCTCCCAGCGATTGAGGCTGTAG
>NZ_JBEBMH010000048.1:0-28437 GCF_040081985.1 Mesorhizobium yinganensis
GCGCCTGATGCGGCGGCGATCCGCGGTCGAGCCGGTGATCGGCCACATCAAGAACGAGCACCGCATGGACCGCAACCATCTCGCCGGCCAGCACGACGACCCCATATCAACCCAATCCTGGCCGCCGCCGGCTACACCTTCACCCTCCTGCTCAGGTGGTTGAAGGCGTTTTTGAACATACTCAGCGCTGCGCTGCCAAAAGCTCAATTGTTCACGGTCGACTAATGAACGGTGCGCTTCCCCGAGCCCTTCGAGACGCCTCCTCCGTAATCTGGTCGTTGGCACCAAAGACAAGCTGGTAGCCGCAATTTCCCATCAATGAATGGCGAGACGTCTCGACATAAATCTCGTCCAGGTTCTTCAGGTCCTGGATGACGAAGGCCATTCTGACGTTCTAAGCGGCGACGTAGGGCAGCTTGGTCGTGATATCATGTGCGGGTCAGAGTGTGAATCCGCCCCAGCCACATTGGGGATCTAGCCAGCGATGCTTCTCATCAATCCTATTGTGTCATGACGAACGCCGCGGTCAAGTTCGACGTCAGATCTACAAGTTAATGCGACGTGTAAAACCCCAAATTTCTGCCCAAGTTTCTGGGTCAATTCAGACAGCCCGGGCCACATCGAGCTCGCCCGGGCAACGCTGCATATTTCGGGATACTGAAAAGGCAGCAAGCCTCGCCGAGCGCTTGATCACATCTGTTTGCTGCGATGACGAATTCGGCTCTAGGACTGTCGCAAGTGGGACTCGCCGCCGTCATTGCCTGGCGCTTTTCATCCGAACGCGATTCCCGAGAGCGTCAGTCGTTGGTCCCGGCCGCTGCGCCCGCAGAAAATCAATCAGATCACGGAAC
This sequence comes from Mesorhizobium yinganensis, assembly GCF_040081985.1. Lineage (NCBI taxonomy): Bacteria > Pseudomonadati > Pseudomonadota > Alphaproteobacteria > Hyphomicrobiales > Phyllobacteriaceae > Mesorhizobium > Mesorhizobium yinganensis. The sequence goes on from NZ_JBEBMH010000048.1 coordinate 852, forward strand.
CTGAGGCGTGCTTCCAATCTTCAATGAACGAGGTAAATGATGCTCTCGCGACGGCATTTTCTTTCGCAGGTCTTTCGAACGCTGGTAGTCGCTGTGGCGACCACCTCCCCATATGTACTCCAACTTTCCAACGGGGGTGCCGCCGTATCGCAGTCAAGCGCCCAAGCCCAAAGCAACGGCGGCGGCAATGGCAACGGTGGGGGCAATGGCAACGGTGGGGGCAATGGCAACGGCGGGGGAAATGGCAACGGCGGGGGAAATGGCAACGGCGGGGGAAATGGCAACGGTAGCGGCAATGGCAACGGCAAAGATCAGGCCAGTGCTGCTTCCGACACCCCGGGCAGGGACGCGCCAAGTGGGGCCGCCGCTAATGGAAATATCACGCATCGCAACGGCATGCGCGAGACAATCCGCAACGGCCGCTATGAAATGCGCGACGCCCAGGGCCGCACAATCATCAACCGGCGCGCTACACAAAAGGATTATCGGCGTTTTCGCGTAGCGCGCTAACGCGAGGTGCGCTGGCATCAGTGTCGAGCGAATTGCGGAGAACCATTGCAGCCTGTGTGCGGTTTTTTGCGTTTAGCTTCGACAAAATGCTGGACATGTGATGCTTGATGGTCTTCTCGCTGAGATTGAGCTCCAACGCGACGGTTTTGTTGCTCAGTCCTGAGCTTACCAGCGTCAAGACCTCTCGTTCACGATCGCTCAATGTCCCTAGGGTAGCATCACCTGATCGAGCCGCACCGGCGAGTGCAGCGAGGAGATGCGCCGACAGTCTTGGTGTGACATATGTCTCGCCCTCGGTCACGGCTGCAAGGATTTCTGCCAGCGACCGCGAACCTACACCCTTTAGAACGTAGCCCTTCACTCCGGCGTTCAGCGCAGCGACAACATCTTCGCTACTTTCGGATGCCGTCAGCACAACGATGCATTGACTGGCATTGCGGCTAAGGATCGGTTTAATTGCATTGTGACCGCCGCCTGGCATCGAAAGGTCGATCAGCAAGATATCCGGCCGTTGATCCGCCGCGATGCGCAGAGCATCTTCGGCGGTGCAGCCGGCAGCCAGGACCTCGAATCGTCCGGTTTCGGCAAGACTGCGTATCACGCCTTCCCGAAACAATGGGTGGTCGTCGACGACTGCGACAGTGATAGGCAGCGTCATGACTGCGTCGGTTCCTTGAGGTTGAGAGTGACTGTCAGAACTGTGCCTTTCTCCGACGTGTCCAGGTTGAAACGCCCGCCTAGGCTTTCGACCCGTTCTCGCATACCAGCGAGCCCGAGGCTTTCGGGCGCGACCTCGTCTGGATCGAAACCAGGCCCGTCGTCCGAAACTGCGACAACAATCTCGTCCGCATCACAAGTCACCGTCACTATCTGGGTTGCGCCGCGACAGTGGCGATACCCGTTATTGAGCGCCTCCTGCAAGAAGCGATAAATGCAAATCCGTTCGGAGATCGGTAGCGGCGGCGGGTCTGGGTCAAGCCGCTGCTCAACGTGCAGTCCCGAGCGCCGCTCGTAGGCGGCGATGGCGTGTCGCGTGAGCTCCAGCAGGTCGGCCATCTCAATCTGTGGAAGCACGAGACCGTTGCAGATGTCACGGATTTCCTGAAGCGCTTCGTCTAGGCTGGAGCGAATTGACGAAACCTCGCTCTCACGCTTACCCTCTGGGATGTCCTTGCCAAGCACCGTCTCGCTGTCGAGGCGCATGGAAGCCAACGCCACGAACTGAGCCGGGCCATCATGCAGATCGGCCCCCAGCCGCCGTAGATAGCTTTCGTTGAGCGCGGTGGCGCGCTGCGTCGCGTTCTGGATGCGCTGGCGCAAGGCGCGGTTCTGGTCAAGCAGTCTCGTCAGCTCTCTGACACGGCTTTTGAGGTCGCTGGCATGCCGATCGATGGTGCGGCTGCCCCGTAAGACCACGGCATAAAGGGCCAGGAAAAAGACAATTGTTACGGCAGCGACGGCAAACCAACTGCGCAGGCGCGCGTTGTACAACGTTGCCTCGAAATCGTGGGCAAGTTCGTAGAATTCGATCACGGCTACCACGTCACCCGACCATGGTTGCAGGATCGGATTATAGATTTCGAGTAGCGGCCCCTTCGGTGCGGCATACTGTTCGTCTAAGTTATCAAAGCGGTCGTAGTTCACCACCATCGTGCCGGAAAAAGCCTGTTTCAGGTTTGGCGTCGGCGCGAATCGTTGCCCAATCAGCGCCTTGTCATTGGCATAAAGTACGGTTCCGTCAGGCTCCCACAGACGCATTGCGGCAAGACGCCGCCCGAGCGCACCCTGTCCCAGAGTTTCATCGAGTGCCTGCCTCACTGCGTCGTCCAACACCTGCGTATCACGCATGTCGGGAAGCAGAGGGGCGATCACGCTGTCGACATAAAGGGCAGTTGTTGCGCCTGCATTCCGCGTGACTGCCCTCTCGATCAGAGTGGTAACAACCCCCCCAATGAGCAACATTGCCAGCAGCGAGACCATCCCGCCGACAACAAAAAATTGCACCGCAAGAGTGAGTCCACTAACTCGGCCGGCCAATCGCCTGAAGAACTCGGTGCCACGGCTGCCCACCCGGGGGAGTTCAGCGGTCCCGGCAGGGGACCGCAAATGAACAGCGCTCTGCCCCTGACCAATCACCGTGATCTTCGCCCTTTGATCGTCTTCGCTGGTTAGACTCGATCGACCTGAACGGCTTACGCGACAGAGTGGTTCCACGCTTGTTACATCGGGTGACGGGCACTCAATGGGCCACCATGCGGATTGCTTGAAATAGAGGGCTAGTGTGACGGTGGTTCGAACGTCCGGGAACCTGTGGAGCCCACCAAATCTTTTCTTAGCCAGGTTCGGCATCTGGTGGGCTTTGCGTTCCGGCTTGGGCTCAGCCATAAAAAACATTGCAGGCGAGCGAGACGCAGCGCGCCGACATCCATGAAGCATGCGAACTCTGGACCATCACGCGCAGAAACCGTACTTCAACAAGGCCTTGGCACGCCTGGTTTTCATCGATCAGACATTCACCAATACCAAGCAGTCAGGATTGTCTCTGGAGGGGCGAGCGGTTCCGAACGGATGGACCTTTCGGTGGTTGGAAGACGAAGACCTTCATCGCGGGCCTGCGATGACATGGCATGGTCGTCCCGGGGATAATCGATGCGCCGATGAACCGGGCCAACTTCGAGACCCAACTCTCGCCAACAATGTCACCGGGCGACATCGTCATCCGCGACAATGTTGCTTTCCACAAAAAACGGGTGCGCCGCCGAAATGGTGCGTCAGTGCGGCGCCCAGTGGTGCTCGCCTAACATAAGAGTCTTCTCTGATCGGGGTCTGTGAGGTCAAGGTGCTCCTGCACTTTTTCCCGGAGCGTTCCGCGGGCCACTCGCTTCTCTTCGCGGTCGGCGCTTGGCTGCCGCATGATGGGGTCAGGGAGCGAGGCGTCACATCCGTCAATCACTGACCACGTCATCATTGTACCTTTGCCTTTGATGTCGATCGGTCCCGGTGCTCGGCATCGAACTGACCGTCTACACGCTCACATTTCCGCGAAAAGCACCGAGGCCTCCTGATAGCGGTCGGCAACTATCCCCGTCGGCTTGGATTTTAGCCTATCTGCTATCGGCGCCGGCAGGACGTTAAGCAGCAATTTTTCTGAACGATCGAATTCCCTCTCCGCTTTCGCCTCCGCCCGGTCTGCGATCTGAACCGCGTAATAGATGACCGCGAAGATGATTATGCAAGCTTGCGAGATGCCGACAACGTAGCCGAAACGCATCTCGCCTGCCGTCAGCAAACCCCCCGTCTTTAGGGGCGTGAACTGCAACGCCATGATAAGTGCCAGCGCAAACAAGCCGACAATCATCGCGTGGGCGGGCCGCTCGACCCCAACAATCAAGACGGCACCTGCGGCAAAGGCCAGGTACTGTACCTGCATGCCGCTTTCGGTGCCGAGGAGGAAGCAGACCACAAAAATCTGGGAATTCGATACCGACAAAAGCTAAGCCGGCGGCGCGGGGACCGTATCGGTAGAGGAAGGGCACCGCCGCGATCAACCCAGCGACCATCAGATCAATGATTGCTGCCATCCGGAGAGGCTCATGTAGAATGTAAAGAGCGAAAAAACACGAACCAGGCCAGTCCCGTCGCCCAGCAAGCGAAATTTAGGACACGAAGGCGCCGCGCAACCGTGAAGTGACTGCGGACGCTTGGCCGCCTTACACCATGCCCTGCTCGACGAACCCTGAGTCCCGTAGCGTGGCGATGTCGGCTTCGGGAATGCCGAATTCGCGGAGGATCTCTTCGCTGTGCTCTCCAACAATGGGAGCCGGACGCTCGATTTTCGGCGGCGTCGCGCTCATTTGGACAGCCGGGCCGATGACTTTCACCTCGCCGACCCGGGCGTGATTGTAGCTCGTAACCAGTCCGCGATGCTTGACCTGGGGGTCGTCGACCACCTCAAGATGCTGCTTGACCTCGCCGCACCAGATATCCACGGCGAGCAGCGCCTCGAGCAGGTCCTTCTTGGTCCATTTCCGGGTCTCGGCGGCGACCTTCTCCCACACCTCGTCGCGCTTGTCGAAGAGCGTGTCGGGGTCGTCATAGGCCAGCAATTCGGGCTTGCCGAGCACGCCAACCAGTTTCTCGTAGGGGCTCATGGCGATGGTGACGAAACCGTCGGAGGTCGGATAGACGCCGAAGGGTGCGTGCATGCCTGGGTGCCCGATCGATGAGTTCGGCCGCTCGAAATTCTCGTTGAAATTCATCACCCAAACCATTTCCTGGTTCTGGTGCTGAAGCAGGCCCGACATCAGGTCGACCTTGATCTCCTGGCCCTCGCCCGACCTTTCGCGCCAGTAGAGCGCGGAGAGGATGCCGTAGACGATATTGAGAGCGCCGATCTGGTCGGCGAAGCCGGCGCCGACCGGCACCGGCGGCATGCTCTTGTAACCGGTCGCGGCCGCGAGGCCGGTGAGGCCTTGCAGCAGCATGTCCTGGCCTGGCCGGGTAACGTAGGGGCCGCTGTCTCCGTAGCCGGAGCCCGAACAGTAGATGACCTTCGGGTTGATCTTCTTGAAGTCGGAATAACCGTAACCCAGCCGCTCCATCACGCCCGGCCGGAAATTGTGGAGGACCACGTCGGCCTTTTCGGCAATCTTGTAGAGCGCTTTCTTGGCCTCCGGCGCCTTGAGGTCGATGGCCAGCGACCGCTTGTTGCGGTTCCAGGCAAGGAAGTTCGGGCTCTCGCTGCCACCGACCCAGCGGTTCTTGAAGGTCATGGTGCGGAAGAGGTCGCCCTGCCCCGGCCGCTCGATCTTGATGATGTTGGCGCCCATGTCGCCGAGAAGCTGGGTTGCGAACGGCCCCTGCAACAGATGGCTGAAATCGAGAACGGTGACGTCTTCAAGTGCCTTGGCCATGGAAATATCTCCTCAATGTGCAGAGCGCGCGGCCTGTTCGCTGGCGCGCGCATAAATGTCGTTGGATTCGCTGATCAGTGTGGCGCGGTCGCCGTCGCCCTTCAGCCAGCGGTGAACCAGCATGCCCATATGCTCGGAAGCCGGGATGAAGCCGTCGAAGCGCGGCCGCAGGAACGCCTTGTCCATGGTCTCCAGCGTACCGGAGAAGAAGCCACCGGCCTGCCGGTCGCATTCGGGATCGGTCCACGCCGCACGCAGGCCCGGCTGGCCGCCCTCGCTAAAATAGTCGCCGGCCTGGTGTTCAGGGCGATGGACCCAGGAGAGATAGGTGACCGCCGCATCCACCTCCGCGCATTTTGCGGAGATGGCGCAGCCCGCGCCACCGAGGATCGCGCCCGCCTTCGGGTCAGGGCCGGGGCCGGCGATCGTGGTGAAGCGGATCGGCTTCCTGGCGCCGAGCCGCGAATAGTTGGTGTAGCTGAAGGCGAAGGGCACGTAGACGATATCGTCGCCCGTCGACATGGCATTATAGGTGGCGATCGGGTTCCACTCGCGCGAGGCGGGGATGGTCAGCGGCTCCAGTTCGGCAAGATAGTCGAGCACCGTGTTGAACGTGTCGGCATCAAGCATGCGGTCCGCTTTTTCCAGCATCGGCTTGCCGAGATTGGCCGACAGCGTCACAACGAGGCAGGTGGCGTCGCTTTGGCAGGAGGGCATCGCCAGCCATTTGCCGGCCTTGCGGGCAGCTTTGCCGAGCGCCAGCACCTCGGCGGCGGTTTTCGGCGGCCCGTCGAAGCCGAGGGCCGCGAGCAGGTCGGACCGATAGCTTGCGACCTGCGCCGCGGCATCGGTAGGAAGGCCCCAGATACCGCCATAGTCATAGGAGCGTGTCGACGGCCCGACCGTCTGGTCGGCCAGCATTGCGTGGAATTCCCTGGGAAATAACGGACGAAGGTCGAGCAGCGATCCCAATGACTTGGCACGGCCGCTCCAGGGATGGTCGATGACCAGCAGATCGTAGCGCTGGGCCAGGTCCTCGATCGGCTGCACGCCGAAATCGCGCAGGCTGCGGCGCGTCCACTCGACCTCGATGCCCGGATGTTCGGCCGTGAACCGCCGGGTGTTCGCAGCCAGCGGCTGGTAGCCGCGCGGATGATCCCAGGTGATGCCGCGAAGCTTGATCGTCAAGGAATGCGCCCTTTCCGTATGTTGGCGAAAAATGTGCAAAGCCGAGTGGCGGTGGTGTCGGTGCGCGCGCGGGTCAGGTGCCAGCGGCCCAGATTTGCGGCGTACATGTCGGCGCCGTCGAAGGCGATGTTGGTCGGATGGCAGAAGGCGTGCGCGGTGGCTTCCTCGGCGTAAAGCTCGATCCTGCCGGCCGGATCGATCCGCAGGATGCGCGACGGCTCGTAGCAGGAGACATAGAGGTTGCCGGCATCGTCGAAGGCGATGCCGTCCGGCAGGCCAGGAAGATCGGTCGCATGATCCGTACAGCCGAGCGGCGTGCCGTCAGCGGCAATGGCGATGCGGCTGACCTTGCGGCCAAGGCTCTCGATGACGTAGAGGGCCGAGCCGTCATGCGAGAGCGCCATGCCGTTGGCGAACTGCATCGGCTCGGACCACCAGAGGCCCCCTCGTCCGGTTCCGAGATCAAAGCGCCAGACGCCCGGCCCGGGAGCCTGTGCGCCGAAACTGTCCGAGACATAAAGGCAATTGCGGTAGGGATCGGTGACCGGATAGTTCGGGATGCGCATCCCTTCGGCCGTGAAAGGCGAGAAGGCGCCACTCGGCAGATGCAGCCGCCAGACCAATGCGCTTTTCTGGTCGCAGACAAAGAGATTGTCGCCGGCATCGAAGGCGAGGCCCAGCGTGAAGCCGCCAGTCGTAGCAAACCTGGTTATGGCCTTCGCCTTCTGATCGACGCGCAGCACATCGCCTTCGGCATTGCCGCACCAGAGCGCGCCATCTGGCCCGATCGCAATCCCCTCGGGGTGATGCAGGCGCGGTGTCGAATATTGCCCATCGAAGGCGATTTCCAGCCGGTCGACCGGCAGGATCGGCGCGGCCGCGCCTATGTCGAAATCGTGTCGCCGCATGATCATGGCGCAGCTCCATTTGCAACATCGATGCGCTTGCCGCTCGCCGTATCGAAGAAATGCAGGTGTTTCGGATCGAGGCGGATGCCGACTTGCTCGCCCATACGGGTCTCGACTTCCTTGTCGGCCTTTACCGAGATGAGATCCTTGCCGATCTTGACCGTGACCAGCGCGCTGTCGCCGAGAAGCTCGGTCGTATAGACCTCGCCGGCCATATTAGCCCTATCGGGTGCGTCGAGACGCATGTCTTCCGGCCTTTGGCCGACGGTGACGCTGCCGTTGACGCCTGCCGGTACGTCGAGTGTGAGGTGTGCCCCCTCGACACGGCCGCCAGTAACATGGATGGTGATCAGGTTCATCGGCGGGTTGCCGAGGAAGCCGGCAACAAAGACGTTGCTGGGGCGATTGTAGATGTCGAGTGGACGGCCGACCTGCTGCAGTTTGCCTTTCGACATGACAGCGACACGATCGGCGAGCGTCATCGCCTCGACCTGGTCATGGGTGACGTAGACAGTCGTGGTGCCGAGTTCGCGCTGCAGGTGCTTGAGCTCGGCGCGCATGTAGACGCGCAGTTTGGCGTCGAGATTGGAGAGCGGCTCATCCATCAGGAACAGTTTCGGCGTGCGCACGATGGCGCGGCCCAGAGCGACGCGCTGGCGCTGGCCGCCGGAAAGCTGGCTTGGCCTGCGATCGAGATACTCACCTAGCTCCACCCGCTCGGCGGCGGCGCGTACGCGGCGCATGCGTTCGTCGCGGGGGACGCCGGCCACCTTCAGCGGGTAACCGATATTGTCGGCCACCGTCATATGCGGATAGAGGCCGTAGTTCTGGAACACCATGGCGAGGTCGCGCTCGCCGGGCGGAACGTCATTGACGACACGCTCGCCGATCCTGATTTCACCTGAAGTGGGATCGTCGAGCCCGGCGATCATGCGCATCGTGGTGGACTTGCCGCAGCCGGAAGGTCCGAGCAGCACGACGAACTCGCCGTCCGCCATATCGAGCGAAACGTCGTCGACGGCAGCGAAGGCGCCCCAAAACTTCGAAACGGATGAAAGGGTCACGGAAGCCAATTCGGTCCTCACTCGTTTTCGAAGAAGCCGGAATCGAACGGCACGTATTCGCGGCCGCCGGCGATATCGGTAAGCGTCAGGTGACCGTCTTCGATCTCTATGTCAGCCACCTCGCTCCAGCCTCGTGGCGCCGCTATGGCGCCGAGCGCATAGCGGATCGCCACGGCGCCTGTCGAATTCAGCGTGATGGCTGTCCGGTATCCGGCGCGGCTGAGTTCGTTGGGCGCAGTGGACGCCGATTGCCCGTCGCCGAAATGCGTGCAGCTTTCCTCGATGCCGAGCACTGCCTTGTGCCGGCCGTTCCACGGCGCATAGTCGCGGCCGCCATTGCTCATCCAGAGCGTGGTCTGGCAGAGTAGCCGCGCATCCTTCACGGCGAAGAACACGAAACCGTCTCTCGAAGCCACGGCGGCCGACCAGCCAAGGCTCGCCACAGGTGGATCGAACAGCGTGACCAGATCCTCATGCGCTTCGGCAAACGGGTAGGTGCGCGCATCGACGGTGCCGCCGTCCGACAGGCGAAGCTCGGCGAGCGACGGGAACCGCTGCGGATAGGCGAGAGCAGAACGGCCATGCGCGGAATCCGGCTCCGGAGCGGACGATGGCGTCGCGCCAAAGTCCTTTTTCGAGAAGGAAAGCCGTGCTCCGCCAGACACCTGGATCATGGCATGGTGCGCGACGGGGAGACCGCCCTGCCCGCCTCGCATGATATGGCGCTGATAGACGACCGGATGGTCGGGCTGCAATGTGATCTGCTTCTCGACCGTTGCGCCCATCACGGTCTGCGATAGCGAATAACGCGCATGCACCACGCCGTCGGAGGACCGCGCGACCTCGGCCTCGATCCAGTCGCCGTTCGCGGTCCAGCCATGCTGCGGCACGCCGGGCTCGGCATTCGCGCTGCCGAAAGGCGCACAGAAGAAGTCACCTTGCAGCGCGGCGAGCAGCGGTGCCTCGCCTTCGGGAAGAGCGGTGCGCTCGTCGATCCACGGGGCGCTGTGCAGCGGGCGGACGCGCTCGCCCTGCCGTTCGATCTCGAGATCGCACAACATGCCGAAGCGCGGCGAGACACTGACGGAAATACCCCGTGCAGCGAGACGGCTCATCTCAATCGCCCTTGATGGCCAGGCCACCATCGACACGGATAATTTCGCCGGTAATGAAGGAGGAACGATCGCTCGCCAGGAAAAGGACTGCCTCGGCGACCTCGGAGGCTTCTCCGAAACGGCCGAGCGCGTGGGCGCTGTTCCAGCGGTTGATCAGGTCCTGCGGATCGGGGTGTTCCTTGAAAACCTTCTCGTTGAGCGGCGTCATGATCGTGCCTGGCGCGATCGCATTCACCCGGATGCCGGCAGGCGCCAGGTCGACCGCCGACTGCTGGGTCAACGAGTTGATGCCGCCTTTCGCGGCGGCGTAGGCAGCCCAGCCATGAAAGCCCTTGAGCGCCTGGACGGAACTCATGTTGACGATCGAGCCTTTGCCCTGCTTGCGCATATGCGGGATCGCGCATTTCATGAACCGCCACACCGAGGTCAGGTTGGTGGTCATCACCTCGTTCCAGCTTGCCTCGTCGATCTCGTCGACGCCGCCGCCGATCGCCCGCGCCGCATTGTTGACCAGGATGTCGAGACGGCCCCACTCGGAGACTGTCTTCGCCACCGCATTCTCGACATCGGCAAAGGAGCGCACATCCGTGCGAACAAACAAGGCGCGCCCACCGGCGGCCTCGACATCGGCCTTGGTCTGGATGCCAGCCGCTTCATCGACATCGGCTATCGTCACGGCCGCTCCGGCGCCGGCAAGCGCCAGGGCCGCGGCGCGTCCTATGCCCATCCCCGCGCCGGAAACGATCGCCACGCAGTTGTCGAGATCGGCCATGTCATGCACCCTTGAATTGTGGGGAACGTTTTTCGAGAAAAGCGTCGATGCCTTCCTGCCCGTCTTCCGAGCAGTAGAGGCGGAAGAGCACTTCTTGCTCGAAGGCAAGCGCGGTCGGGAGGGCGGCATCGGCGCCGAGGCGGACAAGACGCTTCATTTCGGTCAGCGCCTTGGGCGCGACTTTCAGCATGGCGCGCGCTTTCTCCAATGCGGTGGACATCAATTCCTCGGGCTCGCAGAGCGCGGCGGCCAGGCCGAGTTGGTAGGCGCGCTCGCCTTTCATGCGCCAGGCCGTCAGCAGCAGTTCGGCCGTCGCGTGGCGTCCGAGCGACCGCATCAGCCGCTGCGTGCCGCCGCCTCCCGGCGACAGGCCCAGCAGACCCTCGGGCAGGCCGAGACGGGCCGTGGTTGCGACAACGATGAGGTCGCAACACAAGACGATCTCGAAACCGCCACCCAGCGCGAAGCCATTCACCGCCGCAATGGTCGGCTTTGGAAACGCTTCAAGCCGGTCGTTGAGGCGCCGGCCAGCAAACTGGAAATCCATGAACTCGCGTTCGCGCCGGCCCTCGTAGCCGGCAATGTCGGCACCGGCCGCGAAGGCGCGGTCGCCGGCACCCCGCAGGATGAGCACACGAACATCCGCATTGGATTCCGCGGTATCCAGCGCCGCCTGGAACGCATTGAGCATTTCCCAGGAAAGGGCGTTGAGCTTGTCCGGCCGATTGAGCGTGAGCACGGCAATGCCGGCCTCCGGATTTTCGAGGAGGATCGTGCTGGACATGATCAGCCTTTGACCGCACCGGCGGTCAGGCCGGCCACGAATTGGCGCTGCAGGAAAAAGAAGACGATGATGACCGGGATCGAGATCATGACCGAGGACGCCATCAACTCGCCGTAGCGGATGCCGTACTGGCCGATATAGTCGTTCATGCCGACGGACAGCGTCCGCATTTCCTTGGTCGAGGTGAACGACAGGGCGAACAGGAACTCCTGCCAGGTCACAATCAACACGAAGACGGTCGCAGCGACGACGCCCGGCCGGACCAGCGGCAGGATGATGTCGACGAACGCGCGCAGCGGCTTGGCGCCGTCGATTGCCGCGGCTTCTTCGAGCGTCTTCGGCACCCGCATCAGGAAACCGCGCAGCATCCAGATGGCGACCGGCAGGGTCACGGTGATGTAGGCGATGATCAGCGAGGCATAGGTGTCGAGCAGTCCGGCACCGCGCACCAGCTTGTAGATAGGGATGATGATCGCGCCGGCCGGAAAGAACTGCGCGAGCACCACCGCCCCAAGAAATATCGACAGCAAACGGAACTGAAAACGCGACAGGCTGTAGGCGGCAAGCAGCGCCAGCGGCACGGTGATCAGCACGGTCGCGCCCGACACGATCATGCTGTTCAGGAAGTAACGCTGGAACTCGGGCCGCAGCGCCAGGACATAGTTCTCCAATGTCGGATTGTCCGGCCAGAGACGCGCCGGAATGGCGAAAGGCTCTGCGCCCGGCTTCAATGAAACACTGACCATCCAGAAGAACGGAAACAGGACCAGGAAGGCGACAACAAGCTGCAGCGCCATCAATACGTAGCGGGTCGGACGGGTTGCGCGACTGCTAGCCATGACGCTCCCCGCCCGCCGTGCGTGGCCGAAACAGCATCATCAGGGCGACCAGCATGATCAGCACCAGAACGGAGATCGATCCGTAGGCCGCCGCATCACCGAATTTGAACTGGCCGAAGCCGACTTCGTAGATGCGGGTCGGAAAGATGGCCGTGGAGTTGAGCGGACCGCCGCGCGTCAGCACGTAGATGATATCGAAGTAGTTGAAGGTCAGGATCGTGGTCAGCAGCACATTGACGGCGGCGACCGGCCAGATTGCCGGAATGATCACGTCGAACAGCCGGCGTACCGGGCCGGCCCCGTCGACGGTCGCGGCTTCGATCTGCTCCTGGTCGACATTCTGAAGCGCGGCCAGAAAGATCACGGTCGAAAAGGGAAAACCCTTCCAGAAAGCAACAAAGATCACCGCCGCCATCGCCGTTCCGGGATGCGCCAGCCAGCCGACGCCTTGATCGGTGATGCCCAGCCGCAACATGAAGGAGTTGATGAGGCCGAGTTGCGGGTCGTACATGAAGCGCCACAAGATAGCGGCCACGACGCCCGGCAGCACCCACGGCAGCAGGATCAGGGAGCGCAACAGGCCTTGCGCCGGCAGGCGCTGGTTGAGCAGCAAGGCGATCAGAAAACCGCCGACATTCTGCAGGAGCACGACGCCGGCGGTCCACACGATGGAATTGGTGAGCACGGACCAGAACGCGGGATCGGCAATGTTCGCGCGATAGGTCTTCAGCCCGACATAGGTCGGCTTCGGATTGATGAAGGAGGTGCTGAACAAGCTCTCGCGGAACGTGTCGAACATCGGCCAGTACATCAGCACGGCGACAAGGATCGCCGCCGGCATCATGAAGCCGTAGGCTACCCATTTCTCGCTGCTACGGTATTTCCTTGCCGAACTCATTTCCGTGATCCAAGCCACGCGCGAACGCTGGTCCGCGCCGGCACCCTCGATCTGACGACAGGATGGGCCACGCGCCGCCGGCCCCAGCGACGCGTGGCGGGACGCCGGCTGCCTACAGGGCGTCGATCGCCTGGCAGGCTTCAGCGGCGGCGTCCGCAACCGGCGTTCCGGAAAGGAACTTCTGCACCATGTTCTGCTGGATTTCAGAGACCTGCAAATATTGCGGCGAGAGCGGACGCGGCTTGGCGTTGTTCAAGTGGTCCAGGATGACCTCCGGCTTCGGCCGGCTGTCCTTGAGGAACTTGTCCGCCGCCTTGATGTTGGCCGGGATAAGATCGACCACCGCGCCATTGACGTCTTCGCGCGTCATGAACTGGATGAACTTCCACGCCGCTTCCTTGTTCGGCGACTTCTCGTAGAGGACAAGATTCCAGCCGCCGAACATGCCGACAGCGTTCTTGCCTTCAGGCGCGAAACCGGTGACGAAATCCCAGTCGATCTTCGACTTCTCCAGCGTCGGCACTTCGAGCGCGGGCCAGAGTTCCACCGCCAGCGTGCCATTGAGGAACAGTTCGCGCATGGGTTCGTTGCCGGCGTTGAGGATGCCTGCCGGGGCGAAACTCGTCATCTTCTTGTAGAATTCCAGCGCCTCGATCGCCTCTGGCTTCGTCAGCGCACATTTGCCATCGGCGCCCAGCACTTCGCCGCCATTCGAGTAGATGAAGGAGTCGCTCATGCCGACCGGATATTCGCTTTTGTTGCCGGTGAGGCCGACGGCGAACTGTCCCTTGGAAGCGTCCGTAAGTTTCGGCGCCGCGGCCTCCAGGCCCTGCCAGGTGGAGATGCTGGCCGGATCGACACCGGCAGCCTGGAACAGCGCCTTGTTGACGAAGGCGAAGAACCACACGTCGACGTTGAACGGAACGCCCCAGAGCGCGCCATTGTAGTTCACGGATTCCCAGGCGCCGGGAAAGAAGGTCTCGGCTTTCACGCCCGAAGACTTCGCGAGGTCATCGAGCTTGACGATCGCACCGGCTTCGGCAAACGCCGCATTCCAGATCTGGTCGACGGTCGAGACGTCGGGACCGTTGCCGGCCTGGACGGCCGTCAGCAAGCGCTGCTGATATTCCGGATAAGGGATCGTCGTCACCTCCACCTTGATGTCGGGGTTTTCCGCCTCGAAGCGCTTGACCGCCTCTTGCTGGAACGTCGACAGGCCGGATTCGGTCTGCTGGTTGTCCCAGAACTTGAGCACGATCTGGTCGGCGCTTGCGACCCCGGCGGCGAGCATGGTTGCCGCCGACGCGAGTATGGTGGTCTTCAGAAGTCTCCGTATCATCATCTTCCTCCCATTTTCGTTCAGTTTGACATCCTGGCCGCGGGCTCCTCACCAGAGAACAGGAGTTCGTCCTCGTCGACGACGATGACACCAAGGCCGGTCGCCGACAGTTCGAGCCGATGCGCCGAAAGCGTGCCGGCATCGGTATAGACGGTGTGCAGGCGGTTCGGACGAACCGCCTGCACACTGGATTCCAGGCCAATGACTCCGTGATCGGCGAGCACGACAGCCTGTCGGGCCGCCGCGCAGAAGCGCCGGCAAACCAGCGCCGCCCGCTCGTCGTCGAAAGAGATGCCGAAACCCGGCGAGATGCCGTCCGGCGACAGGATCGCCTTGTCGACGCGGATGGTCTCCAGCAAGGTGCCGACGCTCGGACCGACAAGGCTGCGCGTGGAAGGCTGATACTCTCCAGCCGTCAGGAAGACGGTGATGTTCGGTGTGCCGGCCAGGACATCCAGGACATCCAGTGAGTTCGTATAGACACTGAGCGACTTGCCCGAGAATTTGAGCGCCTCTGCGAAGCGGCGCGAACATTCACCGCCGTCGATAAGCAGCGTCTCCCGTTCTCCTATGTCGCGCGCCGCGGCGGCGCCGATCGTGCGCCTGATGGCGCGCAACTGCTCGGCCACCTCGTCCTCGGCGTTGCGGGCAATCAATGTCGCGCCGACTTCCAAGGCCCGCTTGCGCATAGCGGCGGCAAGCCCGCGATACCAATCATGCGACGGATAATGCAGCATGAAGCCGATGCGCTTCCCGTCGACGGGCGGTCCATCGTAGAGATGATCCCCGCACATGCGGGCCAGGACGTCAGGGCGCAGCCGCCACTGTCCGTCGTCATGGTCATAATAGTTCGGCAACGTCTCCGCCGTGATGATCTCGGCTGGCGTGATCACCTCGCCGCCACAACGATCCCCGGCAAAGGCCTTGCAGGCGGTGTCGACTGCGAGCCGTCCGACGACGTCGGGAAAGAAGGCACAGACCGCCTTCATCGACTTGCCGCGGGCGAGTTCGTCGAACAGCCCACTTCCCTCCCCTCCGACGGAATAACCCGAGACGTTGCGGCCAAGCCGCTCGGCGACTTCGAGCGTACCCAGAATGGTGTGATCGTTGACGCCGAAAACCACATTGATGCCGGGGTGCGCCATGAAGGAATCCGCCGCCTGGCGAACGACTTCCTTGAGCAGGCCGCGGCCATCGACATGATGGAAGACAGCCTCGCCGCCGAAAGCTTCGACAAAGCCCGCGCGAAACCCCTCGACGCGGTCGCGCGTGTTGCCGCCGCCACCGAGCGCGACGAGCAGCACCTCGGCACGGAGGGTTTCCCGTGCGTGCCGCTCGCCCGCAAAATGACCCAGTGCCTTGGCGCCATCCAGATTGGGCGGCCCGAGGTAGATACCGCCGATCTGCGGTGCCGACTCCGCGATCAGCGAAATTCCGCGCCGCATCGCCTGCTGGCGAAGCGTATGCGCCCACTGGCCCTTCACGGGCGGCAGCACCAGCGCATCGAAATCATCGGAGGAGAGTGGCGGTTCGGCCAAGCTATCCGATGAGGAGACCGCGGCATGTTCGATGCGGACAGCGCCGCCATGGCTCCGACGCAGGCGCCCTTCCCGTTCCAGCCGCGCCAGGTCGCGGCGCAGGCTGACCGACGAGGTGTCAGGGCAACTCGTCTCGATCATTTTCAACGAGACGACCCCCCGCTCTTCGAGCAGGTCGAGAATGATACGCTCTCGCTCGCCTCTGATCATATTTGCTCGCTACTTTATACTCCAAGCAGCTTGATCGATCAAAAGTGCAGAGTCAACTCGATCAGGCAGATACGTTCTTGATCGATTTGGGCGATGATGATCGGGAATGATCGAATCCGATCACAAGGCCGACCATCTCTAAGCTCAAGACCTACTACGGCTTTCGCGCAGCAACCGTTCGAGCGTCTCTCAGTGGCTCTCGGCGTAGCGTATCGCCTCTGCGAGTTTCGAATTGCCGGAGATGCGGCCCAGTTCCTTTTCCCGGAACGGGCATTGTTCGGCGATGATGGCAGCCGACTGCTGCCGGCGTGCGGCGCGGCGGGCATTGAGCATCCTGCCCGCGGTTCTTGTCTTCGGTTGCCCACAATCCGACCCTCCGCTCGATGGAATTACTCGCCACGTGCGAGACGCTCGACACGCGCAATTCGAAGAACTTGCGCTTCAGGAGCGCCCAACACGCTGCAAGCTATAGTGGTCCGCAGGCGCGTTTGGCTTCCGCGAGCCTGTCATAGGCACTGCAGCCGTCGACCTCGAGCAATCCGATGTAGCCGGCGAGATGGCGCTACAAACTCTCGCCGCCGCGACTGTCCCAGAAGCGGTAAGCGACATGGGCGGCGACTTGCCGCGGAAGGTTCGATAGTCCCGCGCATGGGTCCATAGCCAGACAGTCTTCGCCTTGCCGACGTCGTTTCGTCGGCATGGGCGCGTTAGCCCTCCTTGATCAGGGCTAGTACGCGGTCGGCGAGCGGGGCCAGATGGAAGCGGAGAAAGCCCATCTGATTGTCCAGGTGTTGCGGCTGATCTCGACGCCGTCACGGGAATAAATGCCCTCCTGGCGAGAGTGGCGGCCACCCTTAGGCCCAACAGCTGCCGTCGGGAGAGTTTCAGGCGATAGTTGCCAAACTCTGCGTCCATTGCATCGGACCAAAAAAGCCGGAGAAGCGGCATAAGCGAATTAGCCCTATGTGCTTTGCAGCCTGATGAAAACACCCACCGACGATGGCCGGCGGGGCTCCTAAGCGGTTTTGGCCGTCTTCTCAAACGTAAGCTCGTAAACTTCCCCAATCTCATTGGCCCTGATTGGTGAGTGGCGCTGCTCAGGTGAAAAATGGATGCGGGGCTCCCTTCTCTCCCTTGCGCTCCATTACATCGACGCAGTTACGGATTTCCGCGTCGGTCATCCTCAAGCCGAACTCTTCGCGCAGCACGGTCCTGAACTGCGCGTCGTCCGTCAAATGGCGCCTTTCGGCCGCACCCGTCGGGTAGCGCACGGTCACGCGCCTGTTGAACATAGTTATGCGCGTCCGGTTCGGGCCGGGCTTGGCGACGATGATGTTGCTCCGATACGGCGCATCGGGGTGGGTGCCGGTATACCAATTCGTGATCTCGTATTCGCTGTCGTACCTTGCGTACGGGATCACGCGATAGATGTGCTCCCAAGCGTCGCTCAGCTTCGCCTGCAATGTCAACTCGCCGCCGACGTCGATGAACCGCATCTGCTCATGCGGCGTGTCCTGCTCGACCCCCGGCCGCAGGAGGAGGGCTGACGTGGGTGCCAGATTGCCGAAACCCACATCGGCAAGGTAAGGGCCTTCCGGCATGTCCACCTTCAGCAGCATGTGGATGGCCGGACGTGGTGCGTCGATGGCCATGCCGCGCACGACCCGACCCTGAAGGCTGGTGATTGTGTAGCCTAGCGAACGCAGGCCGGCGCGGAACAGCATGTTTTGTTCCAGACAATAGCCGCCACGGCCCCCCTCGATCATTTTGCGTTGCAGCGACGGCAGGTCGAGCCTCGGCGTCCGGCCGAGCATAATATCAAGGGATTCATAGGCAATCGTGTGCGCGTGCGCGGAGACTAGCGCGTTCAGTGTTGCAATCGTCGGTTGCAGAGAGCCACGGTAGCCAATGCGTGCCAGCCACGCTTGCTGATCGAAACGACCTTCACTCATCGCTTGGCTCCCGGTCAGGAGAGGTTGCACTGAACCGACATCCCCGGATGGCCAGTGGATCATCTGGCCTGCGATTGGAGAACGTATCCGCAATCTGGGCATTTGCAACGCTGTCAGTTAGGATCCCCGGCTTGCAGCAGGGCGGACATCAGCAGTTCGCGCTCCAGGCACCCTATGCCATCCTGATCGCAGCCAGGTTCCCGCCCCCCCGCATAGGCCTGCGACCTTTCCGGCCGGCTCGAGTGTGGTCCGAGGCTGCATCTTTTGGGGGAGTATTGAGCTGGGATCGACGCCGGGTCATGCGCTGCACCCTCTTTTCTCCCGATCGTCGAAGCAATCCCGGATAGCACGCAGACCAATGCCGCCCTGCGGCAGGCAATGCCTCACAGCCTGCGCCAAACTGGAACGAGCAAGCCAGAGCCTTCGCCGGCACCCCGCTGACATAACAACTTATTTCTACACGACCGAGCCCGCAGCAGTGCGTCTGCAATGCGATGGCTAACGTCGGAACAAATGCATGCCTAACTTCATTCTCCTCGATCAATTTTGCAGGAGAGAAAAATCATGAAAACACTGGCTGAGATATTCGAGCATACCCTCGAAGACATGTACTATGCCGAGAATGCTATTTCGAAGGCGCTCCCCAAGGTTGCAAAAGCCGCCACGGACGCGAAGCTGCAAAAGGCCGCCGAGGATCACCTCACGGAGACGAAGGATCAGATTAGAAAACTTGAGCTGGTTTTCAAGTCGATCGGCAAGAAGGCTTCCGGCGAGAAATGCGACGCCATCGAAGGCCTTATTAAGGAAACTGACGGCTTGATTGAAGAGACCTCTGGTACAGCACTAAATGCCGGATTGCTTGCTGCATGCCAAGCCGTCGAACATTATGAGATTTCTCGCTATGGCTCGCTTCGCGAGTGGGCGAAGGACCTAGGGCACAAAGACGCCCACAAGCTACTGAGCGAAATTCTCGACCAGGAAAAAGCGACGAACAACAAGCTTACAAATCTTGCTGTCATGTCGATCAACAAGCCTGGGAGTACCGCCAAGGCCGCATAGGATAACGATCATAGACGCCTCACGATTTGCCTAAGCGCTCCCCAGCCGTGATCCACTATGGCCCGCGGCTATGAAGGACGCTGGACCGATCGTCCAACGCCGCTGGTCAATTTGTGACTTGATGACCGGCGGTTTCGCGCTCTGATTAACGTGATCGTGCGTTCGGGAGCTGGTAGCCCGTCACTTCGCTTGGGCGCTGCAAGCGATTTAGCTTAGCTCTTAAAGTGTCAGCGACACCGCTTGCATTCCTCAAACTCGCCTCCATCCGCATCATCATCCGAAGGCTTTGTAATTAATCGTCAAGTCTCCGGACTGAATCCAAAAGCCAATCGGTCGCGCCCGCTCAGATCGCGTAACCCAGACCAGTTTCGCCTGATCGGGCGCTAAGCTAAACCGGCGTGTCCTTCACGCCCCCCAAACCGAGGTCCCTATTCAGCAAAAATCAGGGTTGCCCAAATGGGGTGGCTCCTCCTTCCTTTGTCAACGTTCCCTCCCGCAGATCGTGCAGGCCACGAATCTTGTGCCGAAACTCCAATCCACGGATGCACTTCTGAGCAACCGCGTCTCCTCTCAGCGGCTTGTTTTGTATTTTTCGTTTGTTGCTGTGACAGACGCATCAATAATCCTGACGCAAATAGCAAGTGACGGTCCAATGGTAATTCCTGTTGATCCAATTCTGCGCAAAGGCGTCCAACGGTAGCGAAAGGCGTACAATAGCACGTCAGACAATTGATATCGAATTCGTATTAAACCTTACCAGTTTCCTTATTTGACTTGCAAAGTTTGCGGGCCGCATGATCCCCGCCACAAGAACAAGCCGTCCAAAGCAAGAGATGGCCATCTAGGCCGCTATCCTCAGGGGAACTGATCATGTCCAACTTTTCGCGACTCTCCTTACCGAATCTTAGCCGACGCAACGTTTTGCAGATGGCCTCGGCCACGGCCGCAGCCGCCGTCATGCCGCGTATCCTGAACATCCCCGCGGCCTATGCGCAGGCCGGTTCCACGCTGGTCGTCGCGGCGCCCGCCACGCCGCAGAGCCTCGACTGCAACTTCGACGTCAGCCTCGGCACGTTCGAGGCGATCGCCGCGCTCTATGACGGGCTTCTTGGCTTTGAGAAAATCCCCGATCCGGGCGTGCCGGATGCACGCCGCGAAGACATCGCCTTCCACGCCGACAAGATGGGCGGCGTCAACATGGTCGGCAAGCTCGCCGAGAAGTGGGAGCTCGATCCGTCCGGCAAGCGCGCGGTGTTCACGCTGCGCCGGGGCGTCAAGAGCAACTGGGGCAACGAACTCACCGCGGAGGACGTGCGCTGGACCTGGAACCGCGCCTTCGAACTCGGCGCGCTGGGTGCATTCTACACGGCCGTCTGCGGCCTCAAGTCTCCCGAGGACATCAAGGTAGAGGACAAATACGTCGTCTCCTTCAACGTCGCCGAGCCGAACCCGCTGCTGCTCAAGATCCACACCAACCTGTACACGCCGGTCTACGACAGCGTGAAGTGCAAGGCCGAGGGCGGCACGGAAGATCCGTGGGCGCGCAAATTCATCGAGAACAACAGTGCCGGTTTCGGCCCGTATCAGTTGCAGCAGTTGACGCGCGGCCAGCAGGCGGTGTTCCAGGCCCGTCCCGATTATTACGGCGGCAAGCCGGCCATCGACACGGTGGTCTTCAAGGAAGTGCCGACCTCGGCGTCGCGCGTCCAGCTTCTTCAGGGCGGCGCGGTCGACATCGCCCAATATCTCCAGCCGCTCGAAATCATCAGCATGAAGAAGGTGCCAAGCGTCGCGGTCGAGACCGTGCCGGCCTCCTTCATGATCTGGATCGAGCTCAACGCCAAGATCGCGCCATTCGACAATGTCGACGTGCGCCGGGCCATGAACTTCGCCTTCCCGCAGCAGGAAGTGATCAAGGCCGTCTATCAGGATCTCGCCAGCCCACTGAACGGCTGCATGCCCAACATCTATCCGGGTTTCGCCGGCGACTTCTACTCTTACGAGCACAATCTCGACAAAGCCAAGGAGCTTCTGACCAAGGCCGGACAGGGCGGCGGCTTCAAGACTTCGCTCGCCTACAATGCCGGCGATCCGGTGCAGGAGCCGATCGCCATCATCTATCAGTCGGCGCTGCGCAAGATCGGCGTCGAGGTGGAGCTGAAGAAGGTTCCGGCCGGCTCGTTCTACAACTTCGTCACCGACCGGAAGCAGCCGATGATCTTCTATGTCGACAGCCCGTGGTGCCCGGATCCCGGCTACTCGCTGACCCTCTATTTCGACAGCAAGAGCTATGTGAACTACAGCAATTACGCCAACGCCGACGTCGACAGGCTGCTTGCAGAGATGGCGGCGACCGCCGACGAGAAGGTGCGGCTGGACAAAGCCAAGGAGGCCCAGAAGATCATCATGGACGAGGCGCCGTGGGCTTTCGTCGCCTATCCGAACTACACCATGGCGCGAAAGGCAGACCTGAAGGGATGGACCTATTACACGTCCAACAACATCCGCTTCCAGGACTTCAGCCGCTGAGACTGGCATGACCGCGGGTCCTTCGTCGGGGAACATCGCCCCCGACGCAGCCGTGCGGACGGAAGCAGTCACCAGCCCTGCGTCCGGACGGCTGTCGTTTTTCCTCGCCGTGCTGCGCGCGCGGCCGCAATATGCGCTCGGCTACGGCATCGTTCTGGTCGTCGTCCTGCTCGCCGTCTTCGCGCCCTGGATTGCGCCGTTCGATCCCGAGCAGGCGAACCCGATCGCCTTCCTGCAGCCGCCGGGCTGGCCGCATCTCATGGGAACCGATGCGACTGGCCTCGACATTTTCTCCCGTGTCATCCACGCACCCCGCATCGACCTGGCCATCGCACTCGCCGGCACACTGGTTTCGGCCGTGGTCGGATCGATCCTCGGTGCCGCGGCCGGCTATTACGAAACGCGGCGCGGCCTCGGCACCTTCCTCTCCGGCTTCATCATGCGCAGTTCCGACGTGCTGCAGGCCTTCCCGGTCTTCGTCTTCGCCATTGCCGTCGTCGCCGTGCTCGGACAAAGCCTGCACAGCATCGTGCTGGCGGTCGCCTTCGTGAACGGCCCGATCTATCTGCGCCTGATGCGCAGCCAGGTGCTGTCGGTGCGCCGGCTTCGCTATGTGGAAGCCGCCTACATCGCAGGCGTATCGGACCTGACGATCCTGACCCGACACGTCATCCCCAACGCCATTGCGCCGGTGCTGGCCCAGCTCTCAGTCAACATAGGCTGGGCGATCCTGCTGACCTCGGCGCTCTCCTTCATCGGGGCGGGCGTCGAGGCGCCGACGCCAGAATGGGGCAGCATGATTGCCATGGGCTACCAGAACATCATCACCGGCCACTGGTGGCCGTCGATCTTTCCGGGACTGGCGCTGGCCGTCACCATCTTCGGCTTCTCGCTGATCGGCGCCAGCGTCGAGGTGCTGGCCGATCCTGTGCGCCGCCGCCGCCTCGCAGGCGAGATCCAGCGCAGCGGCAAGCTCAATCGTCGCGCCACAACCGGGTAGGATGGGATCATGCAGATTCTTGCCTACATAGGGCGCCGCCTGATTTTCGTCGGACCGCAACTGATCGGCATATTGCTGGTCAGCTTCCTGCTGCTGAAGCTCATTCCGGGCGACCCGGCGGTCATGATGCTCGGACCCTTCGCCACCGATGACGGGCTGGCACGGCTGCGCGCGGAACTTGGGCTGGACCGCTCCGTCATCGAGCAGTTCGGCATCTATCTCTGGCGGGTCGTCCATGGCGATCTCGGATCGTCCTGGCAGACGACTATGCCGGTGACGTCCGATCTCGCCCAACGTTTTCCAGCGACGCTCGAACTGGTGACGATTTCGCTACTTCTCGCGCTCTGCATCGGCCTGCCCCTCGGCGTTGCCGGCGCGCGCAACAAGACCGGCATCCTGCGCAAGATCGCCGACTATTACGGCCTCGTCGCCGGCGCTCTTCCCGACTTTTGGTTCGCGCTGGTGCTAATCTTTGTCCTCTACACCATACTGGGCATCGCGCCGGCGCCGCTCGGGCGGATCGACTTCACGGTCATCCCGCCTCCGGACGTGACGGGCTCCCTGCTCATCGACAGCCTTATCGCCGGCAACTGGGATGCCCTGAAAAACGCGGCAGGCCATCTCATCTTGCCGGTGCTGACCCTCGGCCTGATCAACGCCGCGCCGATTTTGAAGATGACGCAGTCGACCATGGAGCGCATGCTGGAGGCCGATTTCAGCCGCTATGCCGAAATGTGCGGCCTGCCGCCGAAGATCGTGGCGCGCAAGGCGCTGCGCAACTCGCTGCCCTCGGTCATCACCATCGTCAGCGTGCTATACGGCTTCCTGATCGGCGGCGCAGTGCTGGTCGAGATTGTGTTCAGCTGGGGCGGGGCCGGACAATATGCCGTGCAGGGCGTGTTGAATGCCGACCTCAACCCGGTGATGGGCTTCGTGCTGTATTCGGCCATACTGTCGCTGGTGATCTACCTACTGGTGGATCTGATCTATTTCGCGATCGATCCGAGGACGCGCTGATGTCGGCCGCACCCACGAACAATCCGATCGATATTTTCAACGCGCCGATCCTGGACTGCGAGAACGTCACGGTCGCGTTCCCGCAATACGGCACGGCGGCCTCGGTCGCACTGCGCGATGTCAGCCTGACCTTGCGCACCGGCGAAGTATTGGGCCTGGTTGGCGAGTCCGGCTCCGGCAAGACCATGCTGGCGCGGGCCATCATGCGATTGATCCCCCCGCCCGGCGAGATCACCAGGGGCTCGATCCGTTTCGGCGGCAAGGATCTGGCGGAACTCGATCAGGAGTCGCTGCGAAAGATCCGCGGCCGAGATGTCGCCATGATCATCTCGAACCCGCGCGGCGAGCTCGATCCGCTCCAGACTGTCGGCCAGCAGATCGCCAACGTGCTGCGCCACCATCTCAACCTCGACAGGAAAGCGACGCGCGAGCGCGCGCTCGACCTGTTGAAGCAGGTCAGCATCCCAGACCCGCAGCGGCGCCTCGACGCCTATCCGCATGAACTGTCCGGCGGCATGGCGCAGCGCGTGGTCATCGCCATCGCGCTTGCCTGTTCGCCGCGCTTCATCATTTCCGACGATGCGACCAGCGGCCTCGACGTTACCGTTCAGGCCCAGGTGCTGGAATTGATCCGCAAACTCGTTAGCGAGCGCGGCACCTCGATGATGTTCATCACACGCGACATCGGCATCACCGCTCATTATTGCGACCGCATCGCCATCATCTATGCCGGCGAGATCATGGAGATCGCTGATCGGGAGGTCTTCTTCGACGATCCTCAGCACCCCTACACGGTTCTGCTGCTCGCAGCCTTCGCGCAAAACGAACGGTTGCGCCGCTATTGGCTGGGCGAGGACAAGGTGCGCGAGAGCAGCGGGCCGAGCGCGACAGGGTGCTCGTTCCAGCACCGCTGCGTAAGGTTTCAGGAGCGTTGCCGCAGCGAACACCCTGCCCTCGTCGAGCGCCAGCCCGGCCACCTGGTTCGCTGCCACTATCCGGTGGAGCGGCCATGAGCCTTCTGGAAATCCAGGACCTCGTCCAGCATTTTCCGATCGCCGGTTCGAAATCGGTCGTGCGCGCGGTCAACGAGGTGTCTTTCTCGCTGGAGAAAGGCGAGACGCTGGCGCTGGTGGGCGAATCCGGTTCCGGCAAGACGACGATCGGCCGCTGTGTGCTCGGCCTTATCCGGCCGACCGGCGGCCGCATCAGCTTCCGGGGGATAGACCTCGGCGGGAGCAAGACCGTGCGCTCGCTGGAACTGCGCGGCAAGCTGCAGCTCGTCTTCCAGGAACCGACGGAATCGCTCAATCCCCGCCAGCGCGTGTTCGAGCAGATCGACGAACCTTTGCGCGCCTTGAAGGTGCCGCGGCCGGACCGGGAGAAAAAGGTTCGGGAGGCGGCGCGCCGCGTCGGCCTCGCGGAGGCGCTGCTCGACCGTTATCCTGCCGAGATCAGCATGGGTCTTCAGCAGCGCGTCGGCATCGCGCGCGCCATGATTTCAGACCCGGAAGTGGTCGTGCTCGACGAACCTACATCGGCGCTCGACCCGACGGCGCGCGCCGAGATCATCGACCTGCTCATCCGCATCCAGCGGGACCTAGGCACGTCCTATCTATTCATCAGCCACGATTTGTCGGCCGTGCGCCAAATCAGCCACCGGATCGCCGTTCTCTATCTAGGCAAGATCGTGGAACAGGGACCATCCGCCACGCTTTTCGCGCAGCCGTCGCATCCCTATTCGGTGGCTCTGCTGTCGTCCGTGCTGCTTCCCAATCCGCGCATCAGGAGCGGCCGCGCGATCCGCCTTTCCGGCGAGATCCCAAGCCCGATCAACCTGCCGCCTGCCTGCTATCTGGCCGGGCGCTGTCCGCTGGTGATCGATCCTTGCCGGGAAAAGATGCCGCCGGTCGAAACTGTTTCGGCCAACCATGCTGTGCGCTGCTACCGCCATGGCGAAGTGGCGAAGCTCGTGCCGGATTTCGACAGTTTCGGGCGCTTCCAGAGCGAAGCCGACAGGATATTGGGTGCCGGCGTGCCGGCGCAGTGAACAACGCAAAGGAGTCTACGATGGGCAAACTGGATGGCAAGGTCGCCGTTATCACAGGCGGCGCGAGCGGGATCGGGCGCGGCGTCGCCAACCTGTTTGCCAGCGAAGGGGCTTCGGTCGGCATCTTCGACCTGGACAAGGGCCGTGCCGAGCAGGTCGCGAAGGAAGTCGCCGCGCATGGCGGCAAGGTCGCGATCGCCGCCGGCGACGTCAGCAGGGAGGACGACGTCAAGGCGGGGCTAAAATCACTTGTCTCCGAATTGGGCGACGTCGACATCATGGTCAACAATGCCGGCATCGATACCACGCATGAGCTCGATGGCATGGCGACGGACATGTGGGACCGCATGATCGACGTGCATCTGCGCGGCACCTTCCTGTTCACGCGCGAAGTGCTGCCGGCCATGAAGCGCAAGAAATGGGGCCGCATCATCAACCTTTCCTCGCAGCTCGCGCACAAGGGCGCGCCGACAATGGTGCACTACGTCGCAGCGAAATCCGGCATCATGGGTTTCACCCGGTCGCTGGCCTACGAGGTGGCGCGCGAAGGCATCACCGTGAACTGCGTCAACCCCGGCCCGATCAACACGCCGCTGCTCAACGGCCTCCCGCAGGACTGGCTGGAACGCAAAAGGGGCGAACTCCCTATCGGCCGCTTCGGCGAAGTCAGCGAGGTGGCGCCGGTATTCCTGCTGCTGGCGTCGAATGAAGGATCGTATTTCATTGGCGCCAGCCTTAACGTCAATGGCGGTGATTACATGATTTGAAGAAAATTGACGAAGTCTGGCTCGCTCATGTCGGTGAACGTTGCAATGGTGTCGGTGCCGGCTTGTTCGCCGGCCTAGTCTCGAATTCAGCCTGGCCGGCGGATCTCGAATGGCGCGGCCTTCATATGACCCGCGTCAGGCGCACATTCACAAGGAAACCGAGTCCGCCGAGCCGATTTGCAGCAACTAGGAAAGGAGCCTGGCTATTCTTTAAGTCAGAAATTCCTAACCGACCTGACGCTCGATCCGCCGGAGGCGGCCAGCTATCGCGCCGGCTCGCCACATCTCGACAAAGACTAGCTGATCTTCTCACGATCCACCTGGCCAAGGGTCGGGAGTGGAAGAAGGTCTTCATGGTCAATGCGGTCGACGGATGCATCCCGGTCGACCTGGCGACTGGAGAAGAGGCCGGCATTGAGGAGGAGCAGAGGTTGCTTTGCGTGGCGGTGACGGGGCGAAAGACGCGCTGCATCTGATCACGCCGCAACGTATCTACGCCCGGTGGCCAACTCCAGACAAACCTGGCCACCGCCACGATTATGCCTCGCGCTCCCGGTTCATACACAGTCGGCCGTGAAGAATCGTGAAGCTTCTGAATTCCCTAGGAATTCGCGGTGTCGAAGTTTTGCGGATTGCAGGAAACGATCGGTTTGTGGGTTGTTTTCCTGCAATTCGTTTTGTGGTTTTGCTTCCATGCGAGGCGTGATTCACGGGCGATATCGCGGTGCATCGGAGCCATGGGATGGGCAAGCCACGCGAATTGGGCGAGACGGGAGAGCAGGATTTGTTCCGCTCGCGGCTCGACCAGATCATCAACATGAATCACGAACTGGTGCGGCTGGCGCGGGCGATTGACTGGCCGGTTCTGGAGGCGCGTTTCGGCTCGGTCTATTCGGATGGACCGGGCATGCCGCCCTTGCCGACGCGGCTGATGGCGGGGCTGGCGATCCTCAAGCACACGTTCGACCTGTCGGACGAGGCGCTGTGCGCGCGCTGGGTGGAGAACCCCTATTTCCAGTATCTCACTGGCGAGGCGTTCTTCCGCCACGACCTGCCATTCGAGCGCTCGTCGATGACGCGCTGGCGTCAGCGCATGGGCGAGGAGCGGATGACGGCGCTGCTTCAGGAAAGCCTCGC
>NZ_JBEBMH010000049.1:0-26008 GCF_040081985.1 Mesorhizobium yinganensis
CACAGCCCACTCTTCGTCCGTAAGGTCGCTCGGATAACGCAGGTGATCGCGGTTGTAGCGAGCCCGGTTTTCAACCGTCCACATCGGCGCTTCCTTTCGAATCAGCGCCAATCAGGGAATCATAGCAGACTCAAACCCTACAACCCCAAATCAGCTAACCGATTCCACCGATTCACAAAGCTCCCGGACGGACACTTAGAGTCGGCGTATTTCCTGTCGCAGTCTGATGTAGCTCACCCCCATTTCCTCGCTCGAGCTTCTGGTCATGAATCGTCTCGGTCTTGCCGGACGACCGGCTAGATGGCTTGGCCATGGCTTTTCCCTTGGAAGAAGGTGCACAATTGCTTCTCCCTCAATGCAAGGCTTGTCGTCCGGTTCCGGCAGTTGAGCGCGCTTTGTAGCTTCTCGGCGACAATGACCTTCGAACTCATTGTGCGAGCATCCTGCAAACACTTGTCGTTCATGCATCTATAATCTCTGTCAGGGGGAACGCTTCTGCGAGGTAAGGCTTCTAAGCGGTGCAGTAAGGAGAAAATTAATGCGGATCATTACGGGACTATTCGATTCACGCGAACAGGCGGACAGAGCGGTTCGCGCTCTCGAAGACGCAGAAATTCCCAGCGCCGATATCAGCATTGTTGGGCGGAGCGGCGACGAGGAGAGTAATGCGGCGGAAGGGGCAGGCGTCGGCGCCGCTGTCGGCGGATTATCTACCGTTCGAAGCGGATACTATGCGCGCAGCCGGAAAGCTCGGAATAGGCGTGAAGCTTCACCATGTCAGGCAGCCGGCCGAAACGGCGAGGATTTCCAGTGGAAGGGTCGGGTCTGCAAGATTTACTCCAAGCTCCGGACCGGAGAGTGGAAATTCTACTGGCAGACGAGCGCCCTAAACTATCCGCCTCGCTAAGTCGCGAGTTGCAGCAAGCGTCGGTTTTCCAGCACTTCGTGCAGTTGGGTTGACTGGCAGGTTCGGGTGTGTCCCACCCGGACCGATCCGCCCGGCGATATCGGAATCTGCACTTTGAAGGACCGATGCTGAAAATTGTGGACGCCAGCACGCGGCGCGCGAGCCGCGTGCTGGCTTGGTCGCACGGCGACCATAGTCAGAGGATGAAATCGCCCGCGGCGAGCAGGCTTGTCTGTCCGACGAGAACGATCGACATTTCCGCAGCAACGTCGCCGTCGACGTTGAAATCGATCACGAGATTGCCTCCGGAGAGGGTCTGGTGAATTTCCCCGGCGACAAAGGCGCCGCCTACATCGAGCTTGAAGGCATTGTCGCCGCCGCCCGTGATCGCGTCGATCTTGGAGATGTCGATCTTGTCTCCTAGGGCAAAGTCCGTGATCTGGTCCGCCTTGGCCGCGCCGATGCCCGATTCGGCGAGCGCCGCGAAGAGGAAGGCGTCCTTGCCTGCACCGCCGCCCATCTTGTCAAAACCTAGGCCGCCCGACAGTTTGTCGTCGCCGTCGCCGCCCAGCAGCTTGTCGTTGCCTGCCAGCCCCTGGACGAAGTCGTTGCCGCCGAGGCCACTCAGCGTGTTTGCGCCGGCGTTTCCCAACACCGTCTGGGCGAACTCGTTGCCGGTCAGGTCGATTGCCGCAGTGCCGCCAATGGATGTCGTGCGCAATGTCTCAACCTCGGCGCCGGCCGACAGGACATAACTCACGGTGCTGGCAACGAGGTCGGTGCCCTGCGCCTTCGATTCCAGGATCACGTCCTTGGCATTGTCGACAAAGAAGGTGTCGTTGCCGGCGTCGCCGATCATCCTGTCGGCGCCCGCGCCACCCTTCAGCGTGTCGTTGCCCGACCCGCCTTCAAGCTGGTTGGCGCCGGCATTGCCGGTGATGACATTGTCGAGGAAGTTTCCGAACAGGTTGATCGCGCCGGTGCCGGCGGAGTTGGTGGTCGCCAGATTCTCGACCTTTTCGAAATTAGAGAGCACATAACTCACCGACGAGAGGACAGTATCGGTGCCGCCATTGTCAGCCTCGATGGTCTGGTCGGCGGCATTGTCGACGATGTAGGTGTCGTCTCCGGTCCCACCGATCATCTTGTCGATGCCCTTGCCGCCATCGAGCGTGTCGTTGCCGATGCCGCCATTGAGCGTGTCGTTGCCACCCAGACCTTTCAGCGTGTCGTCGCCGCCATTGCCGACCATGATGTCGGTCAGATCGTCGCCGGACAATGTCTCGCTCGTGCCGTCGCCGATGGTCTGTCGGATGACCGATCCGACCTGGCCGGAGATAGACGTGCTGCCGTCCTGATCATGCCCGGTGCCGAGCGCTGCGACCTGGCCGCCGGCCAGCGCCGTCAGCGTCGTCTCGGTGATGTTCTCGAACGCCGAGAACATGTCCTGCGGCGCAAGGATCACCTTGCCGGCCGTGTCGAGCACAGTAAAGCGGCTGGTTTGCGAAGCGACGTCCGTCCACGACACCATGAGGAAGCCGTTGGAAAGCTGTGTGATGGCGGCCTGGCTCTGCACGCCGCTGGTATCGCCGGCATTGGCGAGAATGAAGCCGCTGCGGCTCGTTCCATCGGCATTGAATATCTTTATGCCGATATCGTCGGTGCCGCTGCCGAAGGCGTTGTCGGTATAGGCGACCGCGAAGCCGCCGTCGGCAAGGGCCGTTGCCGTCATGTCGCGGCTGTTGCCGGAACCGCCATCGATTGACAATTCGCCGCTCTTGGCAACGCCGTTGGCGTCGAAGACCTTCATCAGCGTGTCGCCCGAGCCGTTTGCGGCGACCCGTGTCCAGGTCGCGACGAAGCCCCCCTTGGCAAGGGCGATGACATCCGCCCCCTGATCGTTGGAGAAGTCTCCCGATAACGTGATGATGGCGATGCGGACGGTTCCATTGGCATTGAAGACCGTCGCATGAATGTCATTGTCGGTCGCCGAACCGTTGAAGCGGTTCTGGTAGGTCACGACGAAGCCGCCATCGTTCAATGCCGCGACCTTGGTGTTGCTTGTGTCGGCAAGGCCGGGGTTGACGACGAAGCCGTCGCCGACCGCCTTGCCGGCCGCGTCGACGAACTGACCCCGAATCAACGACGAAGACCCGCTTGCATCGGTGTAAGTGACTACTGCACCGCCGTTCTTGAGGGCCGCGACATCGCTGTCGAAGGAACGCAGCGGGTCGAAGAATGCGTCCTTCAGATTGATGACGGTCTCGTTGGCGACCTCCTGGCCGCCGGGCGTGAACACATGGGTCTCCATCACCTCGCCGTCGCCGTCATTGTAGACGGTGATGAAGTTGCCGTTCGCCAGGGTCGTAGACGAAGGGTTGTTGGGGATGAGCAGTTCGTCATCGAACACGTCCAGGTCGGGAGTGTTCGTGATATAGTCGAAGGTTACGATCGCAGACATTTTTCTCTCCATGGGCATGCATGCCCGATCGCCCGGCTGGCGCGCCTGGGCTGATTGATCGTCGGAGGTGTTGGGCCGTTGGGAGCGGTCGCGCCTCGTTTCGCCGGCCGCTTCAGTCGGCTTCAATCGTGTTAGCGACCGTGGAAACCATCGTAGAATCTGGCCGATCTATCGTTGAAACGGTCAAAAACGGTCGGCACGCAACAATTCCACGCTCGTTCCCACGCTGGTTTCCACGAGACCCTGCAAGAAGGAGGTCGCAACGACACCAACCATGGAGACAGCAAATGTTCGATGCAGCACATAACGGCCTGAGCGGCCTTCGACGCCTCTGGCGCAACCGGCAGGCACGCATCCGGCTGATGGCGATGCCGGACGATATGTTGAAGGATATCGGCCTTGCGCGTTCCGAGATCGGAAGCGCGGTCAGTGGACGCGGAAACGTCTATAAACAGTCGGCCTGACCGCTCCTGATGTCGTTCAGGATCTGCGCCGGACGAGCGACAGGCCGCGCGTGGCCGTGGCCGCGACAAAAGCCGACAAGTGACCCATGAACTCCTCGAACGCCGGCTCGCCTTCGAGGAGAATATGATTCTGGCTGTCGAGCTCGATGAACCGGGCTCCGGGTATTTCAACGGCCAGCGTGCGCCCGGATTCGACCGGGGCGACAGCGTCGTCGCGCGCATGAAGGACGAGGGTTGGCACGGAAATCTGGCTCAGCAGTCCCGAGATATCGATATCGGCGAAAGTCTGCTGCAGGCGCCAGGCGTCGTTGGGCGTCATGGTGCGCCGCTGGAGTTCATCCATGGATGCCATGTGCTCCGGTCCGGCACCCTTGATGAACAGGGACGAAAAGAGCTGCCGGAACAGCGGATTGCTCTTGCCCCACCCTTCCCGCATCAGCGTCGCGAGCGCCTCGCGCGTCGCGATCTCGCCGGCATCGCCACGCGCCCGCCATCCCTTGGGATAGCCTCCGTAGAGCACGAGGCCGGACACCCGCTCCGGATGTCTCGCGGCATAGGCGACCGACAGGGCGCAGCCTTGGGAAATTCCGAGCAGCGTGAATCTTTCCAGTCCGGCTGCGTCGGCCACATGTTCGAGATCGGACACCATCGCGTGGAAGCTGACATCCGCGACGTTCCATTCGGACAAGCCGTTGCAGCGCTCGTCATAGCGAACGAGGGTGTTGTTCTCGGATAGGCCCTTTATCCAATGCCGCCAGATCGGGCTGTCCCAGTCGTAGTTGAGATGCGACATCCAGTGAGCTGCGCGCAGGATCGGCGACCCGCGTCCCGAGATCGCATAGGCCAGCCGCACACCGTCGCGCGCCTTGCAAAAGCGCACCTCGCGATCGCGATCCGATGATTTCACGGCAGCGGACTGCATCACTGTGGCCGGTATTGGATGTTCGGCGGCTCGCACCGGAGCGAAAGAAACGGTCGCGTGTGCCGCGGAAGCGCGTGCGCAGTCGCTCAGGCGGACTATTTCGGTCGCGATATCGGCGTCCTCGGGCAACAATTGATGCAGGCGCTGGGCAAAGGCCAGTGCCCGCTGCGGCTCGCCGGCCAGTCGCTCGACAAGCTCCCGAAGCAGACGGACCTCGAGGATTTCCACCTCGCTCGCAAGCGCACCCCGCCATGCCTCGAAGGTCGGCGATTGGTCCAGATAGAGGTCAGCCAGGAAAGGTCCGCGAATGCAGCGCACGGCGTCGACGAGCTCGTCGATGGAGAGCCCGTCAAGCTCGACCCCGATCAGGCCGGCGATGCGTGCATGATCGAGACTTCCGTTCGCCCTCAGCGCCACTGCATTGCGGTCCGACTGAAGCACGTCGCCTTCATCGCCCAAGACGGTTCGTATCTTGGAGAGGCTCCAGCGCAGGGCGCCGCGCGGATCATCGGGAATTTCCCAGAAGATTTCGCAGAGCTTTTCGCGTTGGTGCGATTTTCCGGTCACCGCAAGATAGGCAAGCAATGCTCTAGTTTTACGCGATGGAGGGAGTTCGATCTGCTCTCCACTCAGCAGAACCTCAAAATTTCCGAGAACCCGAATCTCCAGGTTGTCGCTGGTTCTCAAAAGTGGCCCAGGATTTTCCATCGTCATCGTCACCGGGAAAGGGCCGCCCCAAGGCGACTGCACATTTGGGAAGATTATAATAGGATGCGACTTCGCCGCGCCATCTCGAAATGTGCTTCAGGCAAAGCAGGTCGCCAGGCTGCAACGTTAGGGATGTGATGCTCGGGATGCTAATTTCCGTCATCCGTCAGGTTTACCCGACAATATTCAACATGCGCGATGATTCTCGAATACAGCAGAAGCGTCATTTCTCCCGAAAGGATGATGATGTCGGCGCAAAAATGTCGGCACAAGCCGCTGGTGCAGCGGCAGCACGCATGTCGCGAAAATTTCGATCACAGATGCCCTCGCCACTCCGGAGGTAAGTCAAACTCTAACGCCTCTAGACAGTCATTAAGGCCTTGATTTCGTTACATCGGGAACCTGGGTACTAAATTTGCCAAGTCACCAGCTTTGGAGAAAATCCGCGATGAGAGAGCGAAATCCGTGAATACACGGGCTCGTCTGGTTCACACCTTTGTTCAAAAAAGCCGGAATTCTGCGCCGTTTCAGGCTCTCATCCTGGGAGCGGAGAATGTTGTCGCTGTGTGCAGTGGCGGAGGGAGAGGACCTGAAATCCAACATTCTCTGCCAAATCGACGCTGGATGCTGAGGCTACAGATATCTTAGCACAAGCTCTTCAAGGCCGGCTTCACTTGCTCACTTTGCCATGCCGAACTCGAGCCAAATCCCGTGCGCAGCAGCTATTTCAATGCCAACCATATCGATTTGGTCTGCATGTACTGGCCCATCGCCTCGGCACCATTGTCGCGCGCCAGCGAGCCGGACCGCTTGTAGCCGCCGAACGGCGTCGTCACATTGCCTTCGGAGAAGGCGTTGATGGAGACAGTGCCGCAGGGCAGGCGCTTGGCGAGGTGGAAGGCACGTTCGATGTCCTTGGTGAAGACGGAGGCATGCAGTCCGTACTCGGTGTCTCGCGCGACCGTCAGCGCCTCCTCGATGCCCGATACCGGAAGCACGCCCAGCACCGGCCCGAAAATCTCCTCGCGCGCGATGACCATGTCCGGCCTGAGGTCGTCGAAGACGGTTGGCTGGACGAAATAGCCCGGCAGGTCGGCGGGTCCGCCGCCCGCGAGCAAGTTCGCGCCTTCGCTTTTGCCTTTGCCGATATAGCCCAGCACCCGCTCACGGTGCTCCGCCGTCACCATCGCGCCCATGTCGGTCGCCGGATCGAGCGGGTCGCCGAGCTTCAACTCGCCTGCCTTCTCCAGCACCTTGCCCAGAAATGCGTCCTTCACCTTGCGGTCGATGATCTGGCGCATGTTGGCAGAACAGTTCTGCCCGCCGTTCCAAAATGCAGCGGACACGGCGTTGGAGACGAGATCGTCGCTGATCTGCGCATCGTCCAGCACGATGAGCGGGCTCTTGCCGCCCATTTCAAGCCCGACCGGCTTCAGATTGCTCTCGCTCGAATATTTCAGGAAATAGCCGCCCACTTCGGTCGAACCGGTGAAGGACACGACGTCGATGTCGGGGTGGCGGCCGATCGCCTCGCCCGCCGTCTCGCCTAGGCCGGGGACGACGTTGAGCACGCCGTCCGGCAGGCCGGCTTCAACGGCGAGTTCGGCAAGCCGGATCGCCGTCATCGGCGTCTGCTCGGCCGGCTTGAGCACCACGGAGCAGCCGGCGGCGAGCGCCGGCGCCAGCTTCCAGGCGGCCATGAGCAGCGGGAAATTCCATGGCAGTACCAGCCCGACGACGCCGACAGGCTCCTTGACGATCATCGCCACGACGTTGTCGGCGGTCGGCGCGATCTTGCCAAAGCTCTTGTCGATCAGTTCGGCATACCACTGGAAAAAGGTCGGCACCTCGTTGCCGATCTCATGCAGGCAATCGCGGATGGTCTTGCCGCTGTCGATGCTTTCCAGAACCGCCAGTTCCTCCTTGTGGGCGCGCACCAGATCGGCAAGCTTGAGCAGCACCGCCTTGCGCGGGTCGGGCGCGGCGCGGGACCAGACTCCGTCCTCGAAGGACCGGCGCGCCGCCTTGACGGCTGCGTTGACGTCGGCCGCGTCGCAATGCGCCACCGCGCCGAGAACGGCGCCCGTTGCCGGATTGATCGACTCGAATTTCCTGCCTGATCGGGCATCCACGAACGCGCCGCCGATGAAGGCGAGCGACGGAATTGTCAGTCTGCCGGCAATGTCGTGGTAACGGGCTGCGTCGCTGCTCGCGGTCATCGGAAAATTCTCGTCTGGGTCAGGTGGCGGGAGGCAGTGGAATGGAAAGCCGGCTGCTGAGCGCTCGCAGCCCGGAAAGCCGGGCCTCGTCGAGCGGCAGCCCCTCGGCGATTGCCGCGGCCTTACGGGCAAGCGCTGCGGCGCCCGGCAGGCGTACCGGCGGCGCGCCCTCCGGCACGTCGGATGCGCGGCAGGCGTCGGCGAGCCAGCCGGTCTGGCGGACAAAGGCGTCGATGCCGCCGAAGGCGGCAGGCTCGAACACCAGCGCCAGCACGGCCGCGCCCCAGTCCTTTGGCCCGTCGGCGCGGCCGAAGCCGCCGAGCCCCTGCGTCAGGGCTTCCACCAGCAATCCCAGTCCGTAGCCTTTATGGCCGTGGTCGAGACCGCCGATCGGCAGGATCGAGCCGCCATCCTTCATGACGAAAGCATCGTCGGTAGCGTCGCCATGCTTGTCCTTCAGCCACTTGCCGGGCAGGGGCCTGTTTTCGCTGCGTGCCCGGCCGCACATGGCGGCCGTGGTGATCGAGGTGCTGACGTCGATCAGGATCGGATCGGGCGTCGCAGGGATCCCCGCGGCCACCGGGTTGGGTGTCATCACCGGGGTCGTGCCGCCGAAGGGCGCGACATGCGCGTCGCTCGGATCGGACGAAAACAGCAGCGCCAGTTTTCCCGCCCGCGCCGGCTCCTCGAGAAAGGCGGCAAGGCAGGCGATGTGATGGCTATGGTGGACGGTGACCGCACCCACTCCGAATTTTTTCGCCCGCGCCGCCGCCTCTGCGACGGCCAGCTTCGTCGTCCAGACGCCGGGCAGGCGCCTGGCGTCCCACAGTGTGATCGCGCCGAAATCGCTGACCACCTGCGGCCGTCCCTCGACCGCCATGGTGCCGTTCTCAATCTCCTCGACATAGTCGGGCAGTAGCGCCAGCCCATGCGTGGCATGGCCGTAAAGGTCGGCCTCGACGAGCCCCTCGGCCACGGCATCGGCTGCTTCGCGTGGGACGCCGACCTTGGCGAGAACCGCACCGGTGAAGCCACGCAGCGCCTTCGGATCGAATATTTCAATCATCATCGATTGTCCTGTGAAATCAGTGCGCGCGGCGCTGTGAGATGTGCCAGGGGATAAGCAGGCGCTCGACCAGCGTGACGACGCCGAACAGAGCGAGGCCTAGCAGCGTGAGCAGGAATATGCCGGCGAAGGCGAGATCGGGACGCATGTTGCCGGTGACGATCTGGATGTAGAAGCCGAGCCCCTGGTCGCTGCCGATGAACTCGGCGATCGTCGCACCGACCGTGGCGTTGATGGCGGCGTATTTGAAGCCGACGAAACATTGGGGCATGGCCGCCGGCAACCGCACCTTTAAGAAGGTGCGCAGCGGACTTGCGCCGGTCGCCCGCACGAAGCGCTCCAGTTCCTCGCTCAGCGAACCGAAGGCCAGGATGGCATTGAGCACGATCGGGAAAAAACAGACCAGGAAGACGATGATCACCTTCGGCAACAGACCGAAGCCGAGCCAGGAGATGAAGAGCGGCGCGAAGGCGATCTTCGGCGTCATCTCAAGGCTGACAAAGAAAGGATAGATCGTCTGGCGCAGGAATGGCGAGAAAGCGATCGCGAGCCCGAGCGGCAACGCCACCGCCACCGCGACGACGTAGCCGAGTACGCTCTCCACGCCGGTTATCCAGGTATAATAGAGCAGCTTGTCGATGTCGGCCCAGCCGCGTGTGACGATTTCGCTGGGGCGCGGCAGGATGTAGGCCTTTATGTCGAAGACGTCGATCGCCAGTTCCCAGGCGACGAAGAAGCCGACGAAGAACAGCAGGAACAGCCATGACCGGCGCACCAGCCGGAAAAGCGGCGCGAGCAGTCCGCCCACTGGGCCGGGCTTTTCAGAGGACGCCATAGTCATGGAAGATTTCCTCGATCTGGCGTGCATAGGCCGCAAAGCGTGCGCTGCGCTTCACATCGAGATCGCGTGGCCACGGAAGATCGATGTCGATTACGCGCTCGATGCGGCCCGGCCTCGGCGTCACCACGCAAACCTTCGTCGAAAGCTGCACCGCCTCCTCGATCGAGTGGGTTACGAACACGACCGTCGGCCGCTCGGCCAACCACAATTTCTGCAGGTCGCGGCGAATGTTTTCACGCGTCATGGCGTCGAGCTTTCCGAGCGGCTCGTCCAGCAGGAGGATGCCCGGTCCGTGCACGAGAGTCTGGCAGAAGGCGGCGCGCTGCTGCATGCCGCCGGACAATTCATAGGGATAGCGACCGGCGAATTCGTCCAGCCCCACCGAGCGTATGAGCTGGTCGATCTTGCCGCGAAGCGCCGAAACCGGCAGCCCGCGCAGTTCGAGCTGGAGTTCTATGTTGCCGGTCACTGTGCGCCAGGGCACGAGCGTGTTGTCCTGGAACATGATTCCGATGCGGGTCTGCGGCCCCTTCACCGGGATGCCCTCGACGGAAATCGAACCCGATGAGCAATCGAGTAGCCCGGCGATCATCAACATCAAGGTGGATTTTCCACAGCCGGACGGACCGACCAGAGAAACGAACTCACCAGGTTCGATCGACAGGGTCGAGGGTCCGAAGGCGTGAACAGCGTTCGCCCCGTCGCCATAGACCTTCATGGCCGAACTGATGTCGATGCCGGAGGCCATCGGTGCGTTCCAGTCCCGGCTTACGGCAGGAACTCGTTCGTATAGAACGCAGTCGCCGGCTGGTCGGTCTTGAGGTCGTTGTATTTCTTCATGAGTGCGAGCATCTCATCCCAGTCGGAGGCGACGTTCAGTCCGAGCTTCTTGTCTGTGTTGGCCTTGGAGTAGAGGATGCCCAAGGTGACATCGAGCACGGCGCGCGCCTGCGCCTTGCCCTGATCCTCCGCCATCGAACCGCCGACGATGTCGGCCATCGAAGCGATCGCCGCATCCGGGTTGGCCTCGGTTTCCTTGTAGGCCTTTACCGTCGCCGCCATGAAGCGCTTAACAAGGTCGGGATTGTTCTTGACCGTCTCGGTATTGGCGACGATGCAATAGCCGACCTGATTCACGCCGAAATCGGAGTATGGGAAGGTGACGGGATCGGCGCCGCCATTGGCTTTGATCTCGGCGGGCTTATCGTCGAGGCCGCCCAGAATGCCTACCGAACCGCCAGCGCCCTGCAGATAGCTCGACACCAGCGCGCCGTCCGGCACGTTCGTGACAGAGACGTCGCCTTCCTTCAGCCCGGCAGCCTCGAGTACGACCGGGAAGAAGGTGTTCACGCCGGCATTGGCCGTGGTCAGGATCGTCTTGCCTTTCAGGTCGGTGATCGACTTTACGCCGGCGTCCGGCCGGACGATGACCGCCTCGGTGCCCATGGCGTCGATGACGCCGACGGACACCAGCGGCGCGCCGCCGGCGGCAAGGTTCACCATGGAGGCGCAGGAACCGTAGGAGAAGGTGCTGTCGCCATTGGCGACCAGCCGGTGCGCCGAGCCCGAGCCGTTGCCCGAGCGGATGTCGAGATCGATGCCGGCCTCCTTGTAGATGCCCTTGTCGAGGCCGTAGGCGAAACCGGCATGCGAACCATAATACATCCAGTTGAGGCGCAGGCGAACCTCGTCGTCGGCGAAGGCGGCGGTCGCGGACGCGCCAAGCGCGAGCGCAACCAGTGAGACTTGCAGGCTCTTCCGTTTCATTCCCGTTCTCCCTCTTGTTGATCCCGCCGCAGCGGGACGTGAAAACACTTCAAAGCGGCAGGCAGGCCGGTCCGATCGGCTCGTAGGTCTTGTAGGACAGCGAAAACTCCTGATGGCCGAGCAGTTCGGACTTGCTCGGCTCACCCGAAGCCATGGCTATGATGCGCTCGACGATGCGCTCGCCCACCCGGTCGATGCTCTCGACGCCGTCGGCGATCGTCCCGCCATTGACGTCGATGTCGTCGGACAGGCGCTGATAGACGCGCGAATTTGACACGCCCTTGAGAACCGGCGCGACGGCCTGCCCGACGACCGAGCCGGCGCCCGTTGTGAAGACGATAAGGTGGCAGCCGCTCGCCACCATCTCTGTTATGGTCTGGGTGTCGTTGATATTGGGGATGCCGAAACGCACCGGCCCGTCATTGACTGTGTCCATGAGATAGAGCCCGTTCGCGCTCGGCCGGTCGCCCGGCTTCAGCATACCGACGATCGGGCCGCGGCCGCTCTTGGCGTAGGCGCCGAGCGATTTCTCCTCCAGCGTCGACAGGCCGTATTTGATGTTGCCGCCGCCGAACGAGCCGTGGCCGAGGTCGGTGTAATAGCGGTCGGCCTTGCGCACGGCGTTGCGCAGCTCTTCACCAAGCTCAGGCGTCACCGCGCGGCCGGCCATGTGTTCCTCGCAGCCAATGAGTTCGCAGGTTTCTTCGAACATCAGCATCGCGCCGGCAGCGCCGAGGCGATCGAAGGCGCGTCCGACGGCCGGGTTGATGGTCACGCCGGACAGCCCGTCCGAGCCGCCGCATTTTGTGCCGATGACGAGATCGGAGAAACCGATCGGAACCGTCGGGGCGGCGTTGCATTCGGCAAGCGTCCGCTCGACCCAGGCGCGGCCATCGGCGATCGTGGCACGGGTGCCGCCGCATTCCTGGATCACCATCAACTCGGCCGGACGCCCCGATGCCTTGACCGCATCGAGCAGCGCGCCGCGCCGGAATTCCTCGCAGCCAAGCGAGACGAGCAGTACGGCGCCGACATTGGGATGCGTGCACATCGCCGTCATGACGCGCTCGGCATAGTCGCTCGGATAACAGCCGGGAAAACCGATGAGCTGGCAGCCTTCGGCCTGGAAAGGCTGCGCGATCTGGCGCGCCACGTGATGCGCACATTCGACCAGATAAGCGACGACGACGAAGTTGCGGATGCCCTTGCGGCCGTCCTGCCGGGGAAAGCCGCGCATGCGGCCCAAATCCATTTCGAGACCGGATGTCATCGCAATCTCACTCATAGTGATCGTGATCGTTGTTCAGATACTGGCTCTTCACGTTGTGGACATGAACCAGCCGCCCTGCCGCGATGTCCGGGACGGCAACCGCAACCGGCACGCCGAAACGGGTGATTTTCTCGCCAGCACGAATCTTGACCAATGCGATCTTATGACCCTGGGGGATCGCTTCGTCCGCCTTGATGCCATGCCCCGCCGCATCCACCGCAAACTCTCCCGCTGCGATGTCACGCAGAGCCACGCCGACATTGTCGCCGGCATCGAGCACGATCATGTTGGCGGGAACGGCCATCAGGCGGCTTTCTCCAGAAGACGCGGCACACCCTTGCGGCGCATCATATCGAGCGTAGCCTGGCGATAAAGCGACCGCACGTCGCGGGTGGGCGGGCGGCAGCGCGACGATGGCAGGCCGACAAGTTCCATGCACAGCTTGTCGAGATAACCATCGCCGCTGGTGAATTCCTTTTCGATCTTCACCCACAGCTTGTAGAAGGGCATCGCCTCGTCGACCATCATTCGGGCGATCTCGGCGTAGTTTTTCGCCCTGACCTCATCGATCAGCTTGATGCCCCACTCGGGCCAGTAGTTGCAGAGATGCACCTCGAAGGCGCGCGCGCCGAGCGACGGCATGGCCGAGTAGGGGAAGAACAGATTGTTGTCGATGATCGTGAACCGCTTGGAGAAATGCGAGGTCACGTCCTCGAACTCCATCGCATCCGTGCGCGGCGTCGCCCATTTCAGGCCGACGATGTTCGGAATGGCGGAGAGCCGCTCGATCATGCCCGAGGAGAGGTTCGTCGAGGTCCAGAAGGTGTTGTAGACGATGATGCCCACATTCGGCGCGGCCTTGGCCGCGGCGGTCACGAATTCCTCGAAGTCCGCTTCGGTGTGCGTGAAATAGAAGGGGCAGGAGACCTGCATGAAGTCGAACCCCATCGACTGCGCCGCCTCGGCCAACCGCACGAGTTCGAGCGTACTGGTCGACTGGCCGCCGAAGGCGAGCGGTACCCTGCCCTGCACCACGTCGGCGATGGTCTCGGCGACCTTGATACGCTCGTCGAACAGCATCGTCGAGAAATCGCCGGCCGCGCCGCCCGACAGCAGCGTCGCGTAGTCGGCGTTCAAACCGTTGTCGAGCAGGAAACGAACATACTGCCGGAGCGCGGAATAGTTGACCGGCAGGCCGGCGCTGTCCTCGAACGGTGTCGGAACAGTCACATAACAGCCGGCGAGCCGTGCTTTCACATCTTCGAAATCCAAGACCATCTCCATTTCATTTCGCGGCGACCCAAGCGGGTCCTGCCGAATTCATTGCCTAGGCTGTTGCGCTGGCCGCCGCGCCACCGCGCTGCCATCGGCCGTGAACAGATGCGCCTTCGTCCAATCCACTGCGATCTCCGCCGGTCCGCGAACGGCGGCGGGCCCTTCGTCGCCGGCATGGCGGATAACCAATTCGCCCGCTGCATGCCCGGGCGCGTGCAGATAATTCTCGCCGCCCAGCCGCTCGACGAATTCGATGTCGACTGCCAGCCGTGGGCCCATTGGAACGCGGGGGAAGAAATGCTCGGGCCGCAGCCCCACGATGACCTGCGGCGAAAGGCGCGCCGGCTCCTCGACGTCCAGTTCGATCCGTCCGCCGGACGTGCCGGCAATGTCGAGCAGGACCTTCTTGCCATTTGTCTCGCGCACGGTGGCTTCGAGAAAACTCATCTTCGGCGAGCCCATGAAACCGGCGACGAAACGGTTCTTCGGTGCGTCGTAGATTTCCGATGGAGTGCCGGTCTGCTCGATGACCCCGTCGCGCAAGACGACGATCCGGTCGGCGAGCGTCATCGCTTCGGTCTGGTCGTGGGTGACATAGATCATGGTCGCCCCCAACGCCCGGTGGAGCTTTGCCAGTTCCAGCCGCATCTGCACGCGCAGTTCGGCGTCGAGGTTGGACAGCGGCTCGTCGAACAGGAACACTTCGGGCTGCCGCACGATGGCGCGGCCGATGGCGACGCGCTGCCTCTGACCGCCGGAAAGCTCCTTGGGTAAGCGGTTGAGCAGGTGCTTCAACTGCAAGGTCTCCGCGACGGCCGCGACGCGCTTGTCACGCTCGGCCTTCGCCATACCCTGCATCAGCAGCGAGAACGCCATGTTCTGTGCCACTGTCTTGTGCGGATAGAGGGCATAACTCTGGAAGACCATGGCGACGCCGCGCTTGGCCGGCGGCACGCCACGCATCGGCTTGCCACCGATCATGACCTTTCCGCCGCTGATCGGCTCAAGCCCGCAGATCATGCGCAGCAGGGTCGACTTGCCGCAGCCGGACGGGCCGACGAAAACGACGAACTCGCCATGCCGGACGGACAGGTCGACATCACGGACGACCTCGAAGTCGCCGAAGCGCTTGCTGACGTTCTGCAGTTCAACGCTGGCCATCGACGCCTCCCTGACGGCGGGAGTAGGACCAGTCGGCCGCGAGCATGCTTGCCTCTATGCCGGTCACGCCATCGCCGTCCTGGCAATAATAGGCAACGAACAGGCTGCCGTCGGCCCGCAGCGCGACGGACGGATAACCGAGGTCCCGGTTGGGCAGGCCGGAACTCGCGGACAGTGGCCGGTCGGCATTCCATGTCGTACCGCCGTCCTCGGACAGATAGAGCGTGATGCCGAAGGGCGGACGCCGGCGCCCGGCCACGCAGGCGATGCGGCCGTCGGCAAGCTCCACGAGATCGGCAGGATAGTCCGGGATGCCTGTCGGCGTCGGCGCGCTCCAGGTGGAACCGCCATCGTCGGACTGGACGACATGCAAGATACGGGTGACGTTGTCGCGCAGCAAAATCACCACCCGGCCCGACCGCAGCTTCAGCGGCGCCGGTTCCTCGAAGGCGTGGCCGTCGCCGGAAGCAACCAGGCTCGGCGCGGACCAGCTTTCGCCGCCGTCGCGCGAGCGCACGACGTACACGGATTGATAGTGAGGCACATCCGACAGCGGCAGGATGATCTCGCCGTCGACCTCGACTGCGCCGCGCATGCCATAGCCGCCGGTGAACGGCGCGGTGTCGATGCGGCTGGACGCCGTGAAGGTCCGGCCGCCGTCGACCGATCGGTGCACCCAGGTCTCGCCACCGGCGCGCACCCAGGGAAATCGTTCGGCGATGGTCGCCTGCTCCTGCGTCCAGTCGCCGAGTTCCGCCGCCATGGCATTCGCGCCCATCAATCTTTCCGGCCTGTCATATGTTCCCGGCTCCATATGCGCCTCGGCATGGGCGAGGGTGTGCCAGCCGAACCGCCACTGATTGAGCAGGATCGTGCCGTCGGACAGCGCCGTCAGTCCGGCGCATTCGACGCCTTGCCAGCCGAAATCCGGTACGATGGAGGGCTGCGACCAGGTCCGTCCCTCGTCGCCCGACCGGACTATCATGTTGCCGTAGAGCGGGTCTTGGGGCGGATGCAGAACGGTGCCCGCCCGCCGCCGCGACTGCGTGAACACCAGCAGCCAATTGTCCGGCGCCGCCGCGAGCAGATGCGGATGCGCGCTATAGGCATAGGGGTCGCGATGCACCACCTGATGGTGCATCGCCAGTCCGGGTATGGGTGACACCGAGGTCATCACGCGCCAGGTTCAAACGCGAAAATGCGTGCAGCGCACATATTGCAGTGGGCGCTCGTCGTCGCTCCATTCGTGATAGGAGCAGACGATTGTCCCGTCATTGGCCTGCACGACGCTCGGATAACCGATATGCTGGTAGACGCCGGGGTGATCCCAGTTGATCTGGCCGCCGCCATACTTGCCGGAGGCCGGCGACATCCGGCTCGATCCCGGCTTCTCCGTGCTCGATTTGCCGGGCACGCCACCCTCGCGGATGACGAACTCGTTCTTGACGTCCCAGGTGACGCCGTCCTCCGAGATGATGCCGCGAACGCCATAGGGCGGGCGCCGATAGCCATAGACCATCAGGTGGCGGCCATCCTGCAGCGTGATGAGTTCCGGCGGATAGCCCCAGATGTTGGTCCACTTCGGCGGGGTCCACGAAAAGCCGTCGTCATTCGAAATGGTCATGACCATGTTCTTGGCGTCGCCGCTCGGATTGACATGCGTGCGCAGGAAGCAGACCAGGCGGCCGTCCGTGAGCCGCAGAAGGCCGGGCTCTTCGTAGTCGATGATGCTAGCGGGGTCGTAGGCGAGCGTCGCGTAATATTCCCAATTGTCGCCGCCGTCGTCCGAGCGCATCAGCGCCGACCGCGTGCTCTCGCCCTCGCCTTCCTCGTCATAGCCATGGATACGGCCATAGAGGCCCATCAGCAGCGAGCCCCCGGGCAGTTCCCAGCAGCCGCTGCGGCAGCCGCCGTGCTTTAGC
This sequence comes from Mesorhizobium yinganensis, assembly GCF_040081985.1. NCBI lineage: Bacteria > Pseudomonadati > Pseudomonadota > Alphaproteobacteria > Hyphomicrobiales > Phyllobacteriaceae > Mesorhizobium > Mesorhizobium yinganensis. The sequence continues at coordinate 16,984 of NZ_JBEBMH010000049.1, forward strand.
GGGCGCACATTGACCGGAATGGGCTGCGTCCAACTCTCGCCGCCGTCCGTCGACTTCACCACATAGGTGCCGAGCCACGCCTGCGTCTTGTAGGCCCATGTCCAGTCGCCCCATTCCATTGTGAGCGGATGCGCGCTCCAGGACGGCTGTTCCGGCTTGACGCCGCGCTTGAAGAAGCCGGTGATGGTGAGGTTCACGATCAGCGTGCCATCGCTCATCTCGCAGATGCCGCAGTCCCAGTTGCCCTGCGTGTCCGACCAGGGCAGCACGACCCTGGGCTTGCTCCAGGTCTTGCCGGCGTCCGTCGAGCGGGCGATCAGCGTCTGGCCGCTGTCATGGTGATAGGGAAAGCGTTCCTCGTTGTAGACGGCGATGATGTCACCGTTCTTCAGCAGGCGGGTAGCGATCTGGTTGATACAGTGCTCCTCGTCCTTGTAAATCGTGTAGTGTTCGACATTCTTCAGCACGGACATTTTTTTTCCCTTTGAATGATCCGTTGGTCTTGTTGGCGAGGCGTTGGTCGGGGTTCGGGTCAGGCCGAGCCTTTGGGGAGCCGGCATCACCTGCCCCCTCTCAGAGCCGGATTCCGATGTTCTTGATCGAAAGGTAGTTGCGGATGCCCGGCAGGCCGCGCTCGCGTCCGATGCCGCTGTCCTTAATGCCGCCGGTCGGGGCCTGCACGCCGCCGATGAACCAGCCATTGATCCAGACCGATCCCGCCTCGATGTCGCGCGCAAACGAGAGCGCGCGCGAGATGTCCTGGCTGTAGACGCCGGCGACCAGGCCGTAACCGAGGCCGTTGGCGATGGCGAGCGCCTCTTCGGGCGTCTCGAAATCCATAACCACCGCGACCGGACCGAAAATCTCCTCTCGAGCCAGGCGGCTGCCCGGATCGACGCCGTCGAAGACGGTCGGCGCGACGAAATATCCCTTGCCGAGGTCTTTTGGCCGGCCGCCGCCGAGGCGCAGCCTCGCGTCGGAGGAGCGGCCCTGGTCGAGATAGGAAAACACCTTGCCGTACTGTTCTTCCGAGACCAGCGGACCGAGGTCGCAATTGTCGACGCCGCGCCCCACCGTCAGCTTTGCCGCTCCGGTCGCGAGTTTTTCGACGAACGCCTCTCGCAGGGAGCGATGGACAAGGAAGCGTGACGAAGACGAGCAGACCTGCCCGCTGTTGCCGAACGCGCCGTCCAGCGCATCGAAGGCGGCGCGGTCGAGATCGGCATCGTCGAAGACGATCATCGGGTTCTTGCCGCCGAGTTCGAGCACGGCAGGCTTCAGCCCCTGCGCGGCATTGGCATAGATTTTTCGGCCGGTCTCGATCGAGCCGGTGAAGGTGATGCCGCGCACCAGCGGATGCGACACGAGTGCTGCGCCCGCTTCCTCGCCGTAACCCGTGACCACATTGACGACACCGTCGGGGAACCCGACTTTCCTGCAGAGTTCAGCGAAGGCGAGCGCGGTCAGCGGCGACTGTTCGGCCGGCTTGACTACCGCGGTGCAGCCGGCGGCCAGCGCCGGTGCGACAGAGCGCGCCACCATGCCGAGCGGATAGTTCCACGGAACGACGTGGGCTGTGACGCCGACCGGTTCCAGCATGGTGAAGTCGATCGTGTCGAAGCCGAGCGGGATGGTCGCGCCTTCCATCTTGTCGGCCGCGCCGGCGTTGTAGCGCAGCGTCGCGCAGACGCCACGCACGTCGCCCAGCGATTCCTTGATCGGCTTGCCGACGTCGAGCGTCTCCATCAATGCGAAACGCTCGGCATCCGCTTCCAGCGCATCGGCAAGTTTTGCGATCAGCCGTCCGCGCTCGGCCGGCGCCAGCCGGCGCCACGCGCCGCGTTGGACGCGATCAGCGGCCCGCACCGCCGCATCGACATCGGAAGCGTCGCCGCGCGAAACCTCGCCAAGCACCTCTTCATCGCTCGGATCGATCGTCTCGAACGTCGCGCCATTGGCGGATTTCTCCCAAGCGCCGTCGATGAAATGCCGGTCGGGCAGCCGGCCTGCAAGCTCGGCGTTGAAGTGCCTATGGTCCGTCATTGTTTTATGCCGCCTTGGGAAATGCCCTGGATGAAGTAGCGCTGCAGGAACAGGAACAGCAGCAGGCTCGGAATGCTGAGGATGGTGACGGCCGCCATGGCGACGCTGTAGCCCTCCATCTGGGTGCGCGTGCCGATGTTCGGCGTGAAGGCCGCGACCCCGACGGGCAGCGTCTTCATGGACTCATCAAAGGTGACCAGCAGCGGCCAGAGAAAGTTGTTCCAGTTGAGCGTGAAGATGATGACGCTTGCCGCGATCGCCGGCGAACGGGCCAACGGCAGCGCGATGCGGAAGAAGAGGTTGAACGGCCCCGCACCATCCATCTTCGCGGCTTCCTCCAGTTCCTTCGGGAAGGACAGGAAGAACTGTCGGAAGATGTAGACTGAGAAGACGTTGCCGATTGAGGGCAGGATCAGCGCCTGGAACGTGCTCGCCCAGCCGATCTTGACGAAGCCGAGCAGCAGCGGGATCACCGACAGTTCAACCGGGATCATCAGCGAGGCGAGGAACACGTAGAAAAGCAGATCGCGTCCGGGAAAGCGCATGCGGGCCAGCGCGTAGCCCGCCATCGCTCCGAACAGCACGCAAAGGAAGGTCGAAACCGTCGCCTGGACGATACTGTTGATGCCCCAGCGCACCACAGGATACTCCAACACTTTGACGTAGTTGTCGAAGGTGATACGGCTCGGCAGCCATTCGATGTCGACGGTCATCACATCGCTCGGATATTTGAACGACGTCGACACCATCCAGACGAAGGGCAGCGCCCACAGCACGGCCACCGCCATGCCGAGCGGCCAGATGAACAGGTCCGCCCGGTCGAGCCCGCGCTGTTCCAGCCTGTCGTCGATCCAGGCGTTCATGACGCGCGCTCCTTCAGCAGGAAGCGCTGCACGATGGTGACGGCCAGGATCAGCGCGAAGAGCAGAAGGGCAACCGCCGAGGCGTAGCCGAACATGTTGCGCACGATGGCGAGCGTGTAGATGTAGTGGATCGGCGAAGACGATGAACTCGCCGGCCCGCCATTGGTCATCACATAGACCTGGCTGAAGATGCGCAGCGTCGCGATCAGCTGCAGCGTCACCACCATGCTGATGACGGGCCGCAGGTGCGGCAGGATCACATGGCGGAAACGCTGCAAGCGCCCGGCGCCGTCCACCCGCGCCGCATCGACGATCTCGCCCGGAATGTCCTGCAAGGCTGCGAGGAACAGCACGAAGGCGAGGCCCAGGTCCCACCAGATCGAAGCGATGCTGACGCCCACCAGCGACCATCTCGTCGAGGTCAGCCATGGCACGTCGCCGATGCCGAGATAGGACAGGTAGTGGTTGATCAGGCCAAACTGTGTGTCGAGCATCCACACCCAGACCAGCCCGATGACGGTGGCGGAGACCACAGTCGGCGCGAAGAACAGCGTGCGCGCCAGGCTGGAAAGCGGATAGCGATTGTTCACGAACAGCGCGAACAGCAGGCCGAGCACAGTCACGCTTGGGACGATGATTGCGCCGTAGAACAAGACGTTCTTGAAGGCGACGGCCACCCACTGGTCGCTGAACGCCTTGGTGAAATTGTTGAGGCCTTCCCATTTCGGCCGGCCGACGATGCTCCAGCGGGTGAAGGCGATGTAGAAACCGAACAGGACGGGCAGGATGTTGAACAGGAAGAACGGCAGCGCGAAGAAGGCGACCAGCACATAACCCGCGCGGTCGATGCCCAGCCGCTCTGGGCCGTCTTCTTGGCGGAAATGTGGGGTTGCAAGGGTCATCGTCAGGCCGTTCCGGCACTTCGTGTATATTCAAGTAGCCGTAGCGGCGCGCGCCGCTACGGTGAAATGTCAGTCTGAGGCAGTGCCCGTTGGGAAGATCAGCCCTCGTCGAGGCCCGTCTGCCATTGTGCCTGGATCTGCTCCATGGCCGCGTCGATTGCGGTCTGCCCGGTCCAGACGCCTTCGAGCGTCTTCGCCAGGAAGTTGCCGCCGGAGTAGATGGTGAAATCCGGCCCCGCGACGACCGGGATTTCGCCGACAGTGGCGATCGACATGCCGTCGACGAAGGCGCCGCGGATATCCCAGGGATTGCCGGTAGTCTTGTAGTCCGGCCGCTCCAGGATCGACTTGCGCGGCGAGGCACCGCGGCCGACCGTGGTCCACAGGAAGCTGTTGTCCGACAGCCATTTCACCGCCTGCATGGTCGCCTCGTGGCGGCCGGGATCGGCCTGCGTGTAGAGTTCCAGTCCGCCACCCTCGAAATAGGTGACGTGCTTGTCGCCGATCTTCGGGAACAGCGCGGTCTTGAACGGCAGCTTCTGCTGAACGTAGCCGTTGAGGGTCCACGGGCCGGTCCAGAAGATCGAGCCCTGGCCGGTGCCGAAAGCCTTGTAGCGGTCGGTTACGTCGCGGGTCGAGACCTTCTGCTTGTCGAAAAGGTCGAGCACCCACTGCATCGCCGCCTTGCCGGCATTCGGATTGACGCAGGCCGTCTTCAGATCGTCGCTGGCGCGTTGGAAACCCATCTGCTCGGCCACAATGCCCCAGGTCACGGTGGGCTGGACGCCGGCGCCGGTCATCATGATGCCGGAGCGCACGACCTTGTCGCCCTCGCGCTTGGTCATCTTCTCGGCCCATTCGAGCAGTTGCGCGCCATCCGTAGGCGCGCTGGCCGGGTCGAGGCCGGCCTCCTTGACGTGATCGATGTTGATCTCCGGCTGCAGGCTCATCAGATCCATCGGGATCATGAAGACCTTGTTGTCGTATTTCGGGTAACGTGAAGCCTTGATCGAGGACTCGCTGAAGTCGGCCAGGTCGAGGCCGACCGCGGTGATCAGTTCGTCGAGCGGCACGGTGACACCGTCGCGGGCAAGCTGCGCGCCCTTGCCGGCGGTGCCCCAGCCGAAGTCCGGCGCCTTGCCGGTGGCGGCGGCGGCCAGGACCTTGGTGACGTACTGCTCTTCCGGCACCACCTCCATGCGAATCTGGACGCCCTTGTCCTTGTGAGCGTCGTTGAAATTGCTGATCATCTGCGCCCAAACCTCGCCGTCCGAGGCGGCCAGCCAGCTCCAGTGGACGATTTCCATCGGGCTCTGCGCGGTGGCGCGGCCGGTCCAGAAATAAGGCACGGCCAGGCTCGCGCCGGAGGCTGCAGCGGCTTTCAGAAGGGTTCTGCGGTTCAAGGCGGAAGGCGACAGGATCGACTTTGGTCCAGGCATGACTTTCTCCCTCGCGGCATGCGGCGAAGCATGCAACGTTGCGCTCGTTTTCCAGGTCTTGTTGTGTTCCCTGGCCGCGCCGGTCCGTTTCCAGACAGCTCAGCCTTGCACTAATGTTGGGCAAATAGCGGCAAGCGCGTTGATCTGGAACGTCACCAAATTTACCATAAGCGGCAGTTCGCGCATCGCCCGGGAGGTTAAGATCGAAAGCGCGCAGAATTTTCCCGGGCACGGCCGCAGACCCGAATTCGCCTTCGTGCTGCAGCCTGAGTTTCCGATGAATGCCTTCGTGCTGGCGACCGAGGCGCTGCGGATCGCCAACCAGAACAGCGGCCAGGACCTGTTCGGCTGGACGATCGTCTCGGAAGACGGCGAGGCGGTGCGGGCCAGCAATGGCATGTGGGTGCACGCTTCGCACCGGCTCTCAGATTTCCCCCGTTGCGATTATCTAGTGTTGCTCGAAGGCAACCTGCCAACGCAGAACATCTCGCCCGCCATGCTCGCGGCGCTGCGCAACGCCTATCGCCACGGCTCGATGATCGTCAGTGCAGATACCGGCGCCTTCGCCGTCGCCGCCGCGGGGCTGGTAGGAGAGCGCGAACTGGTGCTGCACTGGGAGGCGGCGCCGTCCTATCTCGAGCACTATCCGGGCGCCGCAACCCGCAACCGCATCTTCCTGATCGACCGGCAACTGGCCTTCTGCGCAGGGGGAGTGGCGATGCTCGACTTGATGCTGGAACTGATCGGTACGTTGCGAGGCATGGTGCTTGCCCGCGAAGTCGCCAACGCACTGATCCATAGCCCTCGCGAGGGTACCCATCCGCAGCGCACCGACGACGATGTCTCCGACAAGGCGCGATCGTCACTGTCGCGCAGGATCGTCTCGCTGATGGAGGAGAACCTGGATTTTCCGGTGCCGCCGAAAGCGCTGGCGCGCCAGCTCGGCATATCGGTGCGTACGCTTGAGCGCCACTGCACGCGGCAGTTCAACCAGACGCCAGCCCAGCTTTACATGCGCGTACGGCTGCAGGCGGCACGCAGCCTGCTGTTCTACGACGAACGCGACATCAAGGACATCGCGCTTGCCTGCGGATTCTCCTACCCGTCGGTGTTCACGCGTGCTTTTTCGGCCCAGTTCGGACAGTCGCCACGCGCATTTCGTTTGTCATTCCGAAACAAGCAAGCAAACACCCTGCGGCCAGAGATAATACGATTGTCTCAATCCATGCAGGAGGGGTGATCAGCAAAACAGCATGGTACAATGCGGTCCCGCCGCCATCTTTTGCACCCCTCGCCCGGCATTCGAAGCCGGGCAGTGTTGGTGTGCATTTCGCCAGCCGCCAACCGTCACCTCCGGGCTGAAGATAAAAACTGGGCCGTCCGTTTCGAGCGCGACTATGTCGACATTGTCTGACAAACGAGCTTTGCCGAACAGTGGGTGCTGATTAACATCGTTGTCGTCTCGAAAACGTAAGCCTTCTGCAGGCCATTCGTCCCTTGATCGAAGACAAGCAACAGAGGGCCAATTGTAGCGGCCCCATAACCTGTCCGGATAGCAGCTTGGTCGCGGGCAATAGATTCCATGATCGTCACGGCCGAGATAAAGTTCATCGCTTTTCCGTCGAATGCCGGGTCTACGCCCTGTCGGTTCCTGATGCGTTTCCGATCCCGCCAGCCGCACGACTTCCGCCTTTTGGCTGGCTCGGCTCGGGCGTCGGCGCCGCTTTGGCAGAAGCCAGGATGGCAGCGGTTCGGGAGAGCATTTATCGGCCGCCTCCGGCATGTTCGGCGCGGAAGGGTTGCCGCCAGACTTTTGTCTATCGGAACTATCATATTGTTATTGATTGATTTTTACCCGCATTTCCTGTGCCACTTTCGTGACATAGCAACGCTGTAGCAACATTTGTGATGCCACGGCTGTGATGTGGGGCTTGTCGCTCGTCCTTTTCGCATTTTCTCGAAGCTCCAGCATCGTACGCCGGCGAAAATTATCATCCCCTGATCAACGCGAATAACGCAATGGCCCCGAGCAATGCGATACGGGCGAACACCCGAGCTATGGCGACCCTGCCGGAAGTCGGGCGAATAACGAGTAAGGCAGCGGCCAGGCCGGCGAGAACCGTTAGGACTGTTGCGATGAGTGTGGCGATGTCCATGCTGACCTCCAAGTTGGAAGGCCATTATCCGCCACTTTCGTGCGACGGGGATAAGTTGCTCCTTGCACTCTAATAAGATCAGAGGGTTAGCGTGATTTTACTCGCGATCTATCCCCGCTGTTTTTCGGATATCGGCACCTCGCCTTTTCAACAGGCTGCCTGAAACCAGCGACATGTCACTCAATCAGAATGTGCGCCTCCCGCGCCGCCCTCTGCGAACGCCTGCTGAGCACCGGCGAGCGCAATCCGGTTATGGACTCGCTCCATACCTCCATGACCGCGTCGCGTGCCGTTGCTTTGCGCCTCCCTTCGTAAGGCCACTTGTGTAGGAGGATATCAGCAGCTTGGAGGTTGCTGTTCACATAAAGGACCGCTACGCTGATTCGCAACATCACCGGCACCGGGCTACCCCACCAACCACGCGCGGCCATGGCACAACGCTCAACTCGGCTCAGGCCAATCAAATGCTTGAGCCTGCGAGTCGTTGCCAAAAAAATGGCCGGTAAATTCCGGCCAGAGATGAGGCTATAAGCCTCCACGGGGAGAACAGCGCGAGTGGGAGGACGCGCTGAAAATATGAAATAGTCCTGCACAACAAAATGGCATCATGCCACAACTTTCGCGTTATTTGGACCAGATAATCTCTGATGCACTTGGGGCTCCGTCCAGAGCGTTGTTGCATCGATGCTTCAGTCACTTAGAAATTTCCGCGATGCTGTTTTGGCTTCTAGCCAGTCCGACGTTCCGTTGCGATATGCGGCGTGTGGCGACCCTCCAGAAGCCACCTCGGCTGGCGAGGCGGGAAAGCCCCTTGCGCCTCGTCAGCCGGGTTTCAGCTTGTAGGGATACCACTATGGAAGACTCGCCGTTCTTAACTGCGGCTCTTGTCATCGCGACGTTGCTGATCCTCGCGTTGGGAGCGGTTGCAGTGGTCGATCTCGTGCAAAATAGTGGCCGCTGAGGTGGGACGAAAAACAGCCCACCGTGCGGCGTTAGAGCATCGGGCGATTAATATGCAACGTAACCTGTTTTCTTTAGGTAGTTCCAGCATTCATGGGGGCTGAAGAGGTCGCATACGTTGCCGATGGCACGCCAGAGATCGTCGTAGGTTCGGGCGGCGGCCTTGCGCAGCCAGTGTTTGAGCTTGGCAAATGCCATTTCGATTGATGGTATGGATGGCTCCTGCTCCCGGCGTCGCATTGCGCCATAGTTGGGATGTCGTCGTCCCGAGCAAAGGAGCCATCCATGTCCGAGCTTGCCACAGTTGGCATCGACCTGGCAAAGAGTGTCTTCCAGATCCATGGTGTCGATGAGAACGGTCGTGTTCTCGTGCGCCGGCAGCTTCGCCGCAGCCAGTTGCTTGCGATTTTCGATAAGCGTCCGCGATGCCTGATCGGTATGGAGGCTTGCGCCGGTTCTCACGACCGGGGGCGCAGGCTTCAGGAGATGGGCCATGACGTCCGCCTGATGCCGCCATCCTATGTGAAGCCATACGTGAAGCGCGGGAAGACGGATGCTGCGGACGCGGCCGCAATCTGCGAGGCCGTGACACGTCCCTCCATGCGGTTTGTCGCTATCAAGAGCGAGGCCTGCTCATCGGTACTGGTTCTTCACCGCACACG